>JBGPKH010000342.1:0-9429 GCA_041485845.1 Bryobacteraceae bacterium | reverse complement strand
GGGGCGGTCGCCTTTGTTCTTCCCGTGGTCGCAATATCATTTTCAGGATCGGCTGCGAAGATCGTGGCTGCCATCCTGTTCTTCTTCGGACCCCTCACCGCCGTGGTCTCGATGGTTCCCGTACTGGCGCAGGTGAATGTGACGGTTGACAACCTTCGTAGCCTGGAAGCGAGCCTGGACGAGGCCCTGACGAAATCCACCGGAAACGAAGCGTCACCGTTGGTCGACATGAGTTCCTTCCAGGCCATCCGGTTCGATGGAGTCTGCTTCACGTATCGGGATCCGGACGGTAATGCCACGTTTCAGGTGGGCCCCATAGACGGCGAAGTCCGGCGGGGTGAAATCCTGTTCCTGGTCGGCGGCAACGGCAGCGGAAAGAGGAGCTTTCTCAAGCTGTTCACCGCCCTGTATTGGCCGGCGCAGGGAACCATTCGCGTCGACGATGTGGAAATCGGACCGGCCAACATCCAATCTATCTTACAGAAACCTGTTTTCGGCCATCTTCTCGGACTTCTACCTGTTCGATAAACTCCACGGGTTGAGCGATGCGACACCCGAGCGCATCAACGCGTTGCTCGAAGTGATGGAGTTGTCCGGCAAGACCGCTTTTCGTGACGGGGGCTTCACCAATACTCACCTGTCGACCGGGCAGCGCAAGCGGCTGGCCCTGGTCGTGGCCTGCCTGGAAGACAAACCCGTCTATGTTTTCGACGAGGTGGCGGCGGACCAGGATGTGCATTTCCGCGGCTATTTCTACGAAACCTTGCTGCCGGAACTGAAGAACCGCGGTAGAACGGTGGTGGTGGTCACGCATGACGATCGTTATTTCCACGTCGCGGACCGGGTACTCGGGATGGACTACGGCAAGTTCAGGGAGATCTCGCCGGCGCCCAAGCCGGTCAAGCCGCGGAAACGCCCAACGCGCGGCGATCCTAAGAAGCCTGGCACGGGGCCGGCGGAGTGAGGCCCCGGCCGGCTAAGAGTCCATGACGAGTTCGCTACTGCCAGCCGCCTCCCAGGGCGCGATAGAGGACGATCACGTTGGTCAATTCTTCGCGCCGGATTCGAACAAGCTGGAGTTGTTGATCCAGCAATTGACGTTCGGCATCGAGACATTCCAGGTAGCTCGCAACGCCGCCCTTGTACGCGAGATCGGCGAGTTCCACACCCTGTCGCAAGCTCTCGACGAGCCCTTCCTGCTGGGTCCGCAGTTCGGCCAGCTTTCGATAAGCGGCGAGAGAATCCGCCACCTCGCGGAAGGCCTGTTGCACGGTCTTCTGGTAGGCGAGCAGGGACTGCTGGCGGCGCGCTTCGGCGCTGCGCACGCCGGCTCTGATTGCGCCGGCGTTGAAGATCGGCAGACTTCCCGCCGGTCCGAAAAACCACGTCCCGCTGGAGGCCTTGAACAGGTTGCGCAGAGCGGAGGTTTCAACCCCGGCCGCCGATGTCAGCGAAATGGTGGGGAAGAACGCAGCTTTGGCGACGGCCACCAGGGCGTGATCGGCCGCCAGTTGCTGCTCCGCCTGGCGGATATCGGGCCTCCGGTCCAACAGCGTCGACGGCAAGCCGGCAGGAAGGCTGGGGGCCAGTTCCTGTTCGAGCAGGGAACGGCCGCGGACAATTGGCCCGGGATTCCGGCCAAGCAGAAAGGCAAGCTGGTTTTCCGTCTGCTCGCTCTGCAGTTCCAGGCCGGTGAGCGCGGTGCGGGCGGTCTTCACGAGCACTTCGGCCTGGTGGAGATCGATTTCGGAGGAATAGCCGTTCTCGACACGAAGCTGAATCAGATCGAGGGATTCCTCGCGCAGCATGAGTGTGCGCCGGGTGATTTCGAGTTCGAGATCCAGGTCGCGCAGCAGGAAGTAAGCACCCGCCACATCGCTCACCAGCGTTTGCAGGACCACTCGCCGCGCCTGCTCATTGGCAAGTAAGGTGGACCGTGCGGCTGCGCTGGTGTTGCGGATTCGTCCCCAGAGGTCGAGTTCCCAACCCAGGCTGACGGAGAGGTTTGTGTAATTGGTATCGCCTTCGGTTGCCCGGAGATTGTTGTAGCTGCCCAGTGCGTTTACCGACGGTTGGCGCGCCGACCGCGAAACGCTCAGTTGCGCCATGGCTTCCAACACGCGCGCGGCAGCAATCTGCACGTCCAGGTTGTGGCCGAGCGCTTCCTGGATCAGCCGCGACAACTCCTCGTCCTGGATCAGGTCCTGCCATCGGAGTTCGCCGAGACTGCCAGGCTCGCCGCCGTTGGCCGCGCCGGGCGCGATGGTGTCTCCGCGATAGCCCGGAGGAACAGGAATCTCCGGCCGCTGGTAGCGGATGCCGGAGCAGCCACCCAGTGCGATGGACAACACCACCGCCAGGATCACCTGGGAGAGAGCGATTGCCGGGCGATCAGTGAGGTAACGGGTCATTATGGATGTACTTGTCCGGCCTGAGCCGCCTGGGGAGCCACCGGCTGTCCGGGACGCAGCTTTGAGCTCCCCTCGACGATCACGGTCTCCCACCCGCCAAGCCCGGTGATCACGACGCTCTTGCCCTCGTAGCTGCCCTCGATCGCTACGTTCCGCACGGCGACGTTGCTTTCGGGAGTCACGATATGTACCGCCTTCGATCCCGGAACATCAAACACAGCCCGTTCGGAAACCAGCACGGCATTCGGCCGATCTCCCACCACCATGCGCACTCGTCCGGTCATCCCGGGCAACAGAATGCCCTTGGGGTTTGGGAATTGCGCCACGATCAGAAGGGTTCCGGTCTTCTCGTCCACCGCCCGTCCGATGTTCGTATACGGGCCCGAAAGGGATAGACGCTGTTGTCGGAAAGAGTCAATTCGATGCGCTTCAGCGCCTCGCGGTCGATCTTGTTGACAGTATGTAGATAGAGCGTTTCGGAAATGCCGAAGACCACGTCGATGGGATCTAACTGGGAAATAGTTGCGAGCCGATTCGACTCTCCATGCCCCACATAGTTACCCACCGAGATCTCCGCCCGCCCGATGAGACCGCCTATGGGAGCGCGAACGTCCGTCTCTGCGCGGTCCAACTCCGCAGTCGCGAGCGTCGCCCTGGCCACAATCAAGCTGGCCTCCGCCTGCCGGAGACCCATGCGGTCGCCGACCGCGGTGGTTCGCACCGTGGCGCGCGCGTCTTCGACCGCGGCCCCATCCGAGGACTGCGCTGCCACGGCAGTGTCCAGGTCCCGCTGCGGCGCCGCCCTACGGGCGGCCAGCGGTTTCAGCCGTTCTACGTCCTGGTTGCACTTCAGCAGATTGGCTTCCGCCTGTCGCAGCGCGGACTGAGCGTTCACCAAATGCTGCTGCTCCCGCGCCATTTCCAGATCCGCCTCCGCTTTTTCGACGCCGGCCCTGGCTGACTGCACAGCCGCCTCATAGTGACGCGGATCGATGCGAAACAGCATTTGCCCCTTGCTGACCATGTTCCCTTCCTTAAACGACATCTCGTTCAACCGGCCTTGCACGTTGGCGCGGATTTCTACGGTGGCAGCCGCCTCAGTTCGGGCTACCAGTTCCACGATGATCGGAACATCGCGGCGTTCGGCGGTTTCGACCATCACCGTCGCCGCAGGTGGCGTCCGGGCGGCGCCGCGACGCTCCGCCTTGCCGCATCCGGCATCGAGGATGGTCAACAACGCCGTGAGGGCAAGTCCCGCGGCGCCAAGCACTCGGACTTTCTTCATATTCTTTTTCCGATCTCGATGCTGGACGGCGGAATCGAGAAAGTACGGGAGGCGCTTTCCAGAACGGTTGCCACGACGAAAGCAACGTGAATCGAAAGTGGCAAGATCTGCAGTAAGGTAGACACAAGGGGTTAGGACGAAGAGATGTAACCCTTTATGCGCCTCTAAAAGCACATATCGGCCGCGATCGGATGATCTTCGAGGTCTTTAGGCTGCGGACCTACTGCATCGTACGGGACGACTGTCCCGTGCCGGTCGCCAGTGGTGCTCATCATCATATTCTCTACGCCGGTGGCTTGGTCTTTTCGCTCGTCTTCCCGACCGGCTTGTAGTCAACGCTTTTGGTAGCAATTGTGGTAGCAACCGGGATTGTCCTCCATAGATGTCAGGTGCTTCCAGGGTCGGACAGGTGCGCCAAGCTGTTGATCCATGGATGCTGTGGTACCCGGTAGACACCTATTGTGTCAATTCGTAATCAGCAGGTCGCCGGTTCGACCCCGGCGGGTGGCTCCAAGGAGTCAATGAGATACGGGCGATTCGCGTCAGATCGGGTCGCCCGTTTCGCTTATATCCAGGCAATATCCAGCATCCGTGAGGAGAAGCGACGGATTCACGCCGTTGCCTCTGGGAGAGAGGGAAACACCGTCCGGATCATGCCGGGCCGCAACGTTGATAATAACCGTCCGGATGCCCGCACGAGGACATCACTCGACATGATCGGAACTCGGCATAAGGCCGGTTCACCGCCCCACTTTGGCCCTGAAGCTATGGCTACACGCCGCGAGTCCCGTTCTCCAGGAAGGCGCGCAGGCGATGGCTGCGGCTGGGGTGGCGCAGCTTGCGCAGCGCCTTGGCTTCGATCTGCCGGATGCGCTCGCGGGTCACCGCGAAATTCTGGCCCACCTCTTCGAGCGTGTGCTCGCTGCCGTCTTCCAGGCCGAACCGCATCTTGATGATCTTCTCTTCGCGCGGGGTGAGGGTTTTCAGGACCTGCGCGGTCTGCTCGCGAAGGTTCAGGTTGATGACGGCGTCGGACGGGGAGATGCCGTTGTGGTCGACGATGAAATCCCCCAGGTGCGATTCCTCCTCTTCGCCGATGGGCGTTTCGAGCGAGATGGGCTCCTGCGCCACGCGCAGCACCTTGCGCACTTTGGAGACCGGCAACTGCAGCCGCTTGGCCAGTTCCTCATTGGTGGGCTCACGGCCGAATTCCTGCACCATCTGGCGCGACGTCCGGATCAGCTTGTTGATGGTCTCGATCATGTGGACGGGAATGCGGATGGTCCGCGCCTGGTCGGCGATGGCGCGCGTGATGGCCTGCCGCACCCACCAGGTGGCGTAGGTCGAGAACTTGTAGCCGCGGCGGTACTCGAACTTGTCCACGGCCTTCATGAGCCCGATATTGCCCTCCTGGATCAGGTCCAGGAACTGCAGCCCGCGGTTGGTGTACCGCTTGGCGATGCTCACCACCAGGCGCAGGTTGGCTTCGATAAGCTCCTTCTTGGCCGCTTCGGCCTCCTGGTGCGCGTTGCTGATGATTTCCAGCGTGCGCCGCAACTCGGCCGCCGAGGCGCCGAACTGCTCCTCGACCTGCTGCAGACGCTGGCCATAGCTGCGCTGCTCTTTGCGGAGATCCTTGATATTCTCGGCGCGCCCGCCGGGCCACGTCTCGAGCTTTCGCTGGACGCGGGCGACCTCCTTTTCCAGCGGCCTCAACTCTTCCACGGCCCCGCGGATGCAATTGATCAGGTGGCGGATGACGGGGCTCTGGAACTTGACCGTCCGCAACAGGCGCGAGATGCGGATCACCAGCCGTCCCAGCTCCCACAACTGCCGCCGATACTGCTTGGGCTTCATGCCGCGGGGAATCGCCTGGAGCTTCTGACGGCACTGCAAAATCTTCCGGAACTGGCGCGCGATCTCTTCGAGCGTGAGCGAGAATTCCCGCCCTTTCTCTTCGACCAGGTCGTCGGTGAGAATGGGGTCGGAGATCTGGATGATGTCGCGAGCCGAGATGGTGTCCTTGGCCATCTCCTCGCCCATGGAAATGACTTCCATGATGACCAGGGGCGCACGCGACAACGACTTCAGAACGGTGTTCTGTCCGCGTTCGATGCGGCGCGCAATCTCCACTTCGCCTTCGCGGGTGAGCAGCGGAACGGTGCCCATCTCGCGCAGGTACATGCGCACGGGGTCGTTGACCTTCTCGCCGAAGCCGGCGGGAAGTTCCAGGTCGAGCAGCTCCTCGCCTTCTTCGAGCTTCTTCTCGAAGTCCTTGGGCTCTTCGAGAATCTCGATCCCGGCGCCGTCCAGGCCGGCGAGCACGTCCTCCAGCTCCGTCCCGCCCGGAAGGTCGCCGGGCAGAACTTCACTGACTTCGTCGTACAGGACGTACCCCTTTTCCTTACCCATCTGAACGAGCCGCTGCAGCCCGTCGTATTTGTCATCTATCGCCACTGAAGCCCCGTTACTCCCGGCGGAGGAGAATCGAGATCATTGTACACCACCGCGCGGAGCGCTATCGGTGTCCGGCAGATCACTGCGCGCCTCCGCGATTCTCCATCCCCCGCAACTCCTCCGTCAGGCGAAACGCCTCCGCCTGGTTGCCGGCGCGCTCGGCCTGCTTGAGCCGCGCCTGCAGGTACGCGCGCCGTTTTCGCTGTCCGTCTTCCTCGGCCGCGCTGAATGCCGCGGTGATGTCGCCCTCCCGCTCGGCCTGCTTGACGCGCGCCTCCAGCTCCGAGCTGCGAAGCTGCTGTTCGAACCGCTGCAGGCTTTCGAGACACTGGTGTCCATATTCGAGGGTCGATTCGTACCCTTCGGTCTCCGACGAGAAGACCACTTGCGCCAACAACGCCTGGTCGGCTTCTTCCAACCGCGCGTGCACCGAATCGAAAGTGACTCGGGATCCGCTCGCCTCGATCGCCAGGATAGCCTGGTAAATGCGTCCGGTAGCGAGCCGGATCGAGACTCCGATCCTGCGCAGCTCCGCGATAAACCGCTCGCGGCCCTCGGCTTCGGAGAGCAGCACATTGATGAGCCCCTTCTCATCCGCGCGAATCGTCTGTTTCGGGCGCTCGATGGCGCTCTCCTGCCGGTCGGCAACGGCTTTGCGAAAGCTGTCCAGCACCATGCCGCGGTCCACGCCGATATAACCGGCCACATCGTTGGCGATGGCCATGCGCTCCAGCTTGTCCGAGATCCGTTTTACCGGGTCCATCAGAGATTTCAGCACCGCCACGATTCCTTCCGATGTGTGCATATCGTGTTGCGACCGCGCGCGGTCGGCAAGCCAGTAGAAATATCCCTTGGCCTTGTCGAGGCGCTCCTGGTAGGCCGCCGCCCCGCGCTGCTGGCAGTACTCGTCGGGATCCAGATCGCCATCCAGTTCCACGATGCGGATGTGCATGCCCTCTTCCAGCAGCATGTTGATGGAGCGCTCGGCGGCGTTCGCGCCCGGCGCGTCCGGATCGAAATTCACGGAGATCTTCAGCGAGTGCCGTTTGAGCACCTGCACCTGGAGCGCCGTGAGCGCCGTGCCGCAACTGGCCACCACGCCGCGGAACCCCGCGGCCGTAACGCCGATCGCATCCATGTAGCCTTCCACCAGAATCACCCGGTCGTCTTTGCGAACCGCCTCCTTTGCGCGATGCAGATTGTAGAGCACGTGGCTCTTTTCATATATCGGCGTTTTCGGTGAATTCAAGTACTTCGGATTGTCGCCGGCGGCCAGCGCGCGCCCGCCGAAGCCGATGATCTTCCCGGATTCGTTGTGGATCGGGAACATCAGGCGGTTGCGGAAATAATCGTAGAAGCTGCCGTCGTCGCGCTTGCGGACGAGGCCCGATTCCTCCAACTGGGCCGTGGGAAAGTTCCGCTGCTCGAGAATCCGCAACACGGCGCGGCCGGAACGATCCGAGTATCCCAGGCCGAACTGTTCCACGGTTTCCGGCGCCACGCCGCGTTTCGCCAGGTAGGCGCGCGCCCCCTCCCCCATGGGGCCGTCCAGGTTGGCGCGAAAACTCTCCTGCGCCAGCTCGTGCATGGTGAACATGGCGCCGCGCAGCTTCGACTCGTCGTCGGCATACTGCGAGCGCTTGGGCATGGGGATGCCGTGGCGCTCGGCCAGCGTCTTGAGGGCCTCGTAGAAGCTCACCTTCTCGATTTCCATCACGAAGTTGATGACGTCGCCCTTGGCATGGCAGCCGAAGCAGTAATAGAACTGCTTGTCGGCGCTGACCGAGAACGACGGCGTCTTTTCGTTGTGGAACGGGCACAGCCCCTGGTAGTTCTTGGAACCGGCTTTGCGCAGACGGGGGCCATATTCCTGGACTACGTTCACGATGTCGATCGAGGATTTCAATTGCTCGATGAAGTCCATGGCGCCGCTTGTGGCTATTATTATCCCAGACCGATGCCCCGCCGGCATCCGGTGGGTGCACGACATGAAAGTGGGATCGCTGGCGTGATGTGGGGCAGGCTGGCAGCCTGCGCGGCGGGTTGTCTACCGCCGCTGTCCGGTGCAAACGCGGCAGTTGGCCGATTGACAATCGGCCGCAGCTTGCCAAGCCGCCCCACAAGAGCGCCCCCTGCCTGGCGCAGACATACGCTCAGATTCAAGCCGTTTTGCTGATGAATCGCGTCGGCGTCCACTTTTGCGTCACGCACCCCGGAGCGTGTGCATTGTAGCCAGTAGAAGTCTTATCGTAGACGATGAGGTATTGCATTCCTTCAGTTCCCGGCCGGCCCACTCTTCCCATCATAGCTTTAGCGGACCAGCGGTGCCTAAGCGTTTGAGCGGTGAGCCAGGGGTGAGCGCCGCTTACGGCACGAAGCGATAGCCGACCCCATGCACGGTCAGGAAATGGCGGGGGGTATTGGGGTCGGGTTCCAGCTTCTGCCGCAGCTTCACCACGTGCGCATCCACGGTCCGGGTGTTGGGAAAAAACTCGTAGCCCCACACGGAGTTGAGAATCATGTCGCGGGTGAGCGCGCGGTCCGGATTATGAAGGAAGTAGGAGAGCAGGTTGTACTCGGCCGGAGTGAGCTTCAGCTCGTCGCCCTTGCGGCTGACGATGCGCCGCTCGAAATCGACTTCGGTATCGGAGAAGTGAATCACCTTGTGCGCGTCCGGAGACGCCCGGCGCAACACGGCGCGAATCCGCGCCATCAGCTCGCGCGTGCCGAACGGCTTCACCACGTAGTCGTCCGCGCCGATCTCCAGCAGCAGGACCTTGTCGAGTTCGTCGCCTGCGGCACTCAGGACGATGATCGGAGTGGCCACGTGAGCGGCGCGCAACTGCTTGCAGATCTCGATGCCGCTCATGCCGGGAAGCCGCAGATCGACCAGGACCAGGTCCGGCTTGCTGGTCACCGCCTTGTCGAAGCCCTGGCGGCCGTCGCCCACCAGCACTGCTTTGAAGCTTTCCTGCTCCAGCATTACGCCGATGGTGTCGCGCAGGCTCTCATCGTCGTCAATCACCAGAATGGTCTGCATCGGTTTCCTTGATTGTAGCGAAACGGGGGCCGGGGGCCCCGGGGGCCAGGGGCCGGCTGGCGTGATGTGGGGCAGGCTGGCAGCCTGCGCGGCGGGTTGTCTACCGCCGCTGTCCGGTGCAAACGCGGCAGCCGGCCGATTGACAATCGGCCGCAGCTTACCAAGCTGCCACAAGAGCGCCCCCTGCCTTGCGCAGACATACGCTCAGATTCAAGCCGTTTTGCTGATGAATCGCG
>JBGPKH010000341.1:0-9441 GCA_041485845.1 Bryobacteraceae bacterium | reverse complement strand
TCCGGTTCGGTATTCCCTAACATGCCCCAGACCATGCGGTCCGGGCCGAAGGCGTCGTAAATTTGGCGGGTGAGTTGGTTGAGATCGCCTGTGTACGCAGTCCAATTGGAGTACTTCAGAATCACTCGCGGTAACTTCGCCAGCTTCAGGACGTCCTGGTATTCCTTCTCCGTCCCCTGTCCCGGGCGGCCCATGTGATCGAGGATCACGGTGGTATCGGGAAGGTCCGCCGCGAGCGCGTAGATGTTGGGCGCTTGCGCGGGGATGAAGTGCATCTGGATGGCGAGCCCCATGGCGGCAACGGCCTTCCAGCAGGCCAGCATGCGGGCGTCCTTCATATCGCGATTGCGGATGGGCCCGGCGGCTTCGGGCGCCTGCGACATTTCGTGGATGCGCATGGCGACGAGGCGCTTCGGCCAGCGGCCGGCGAGGGAGCGCAGACGGCGCGGCGTATCTTCGCGGAAGGGATCGAAGAGGCACGTCGCCTTGAAATAGCCGGGACGCGGTTCATGGGCGAGGCAGTACTCGAGATAGCGGTGGTCGTCCTGATAGGGTTCGGGATGGACGATGATGGAGTGCGCCAAGCCGACGGCTTGAACGAGTGTGCTGTGTTCTTCCAAGCGGTAAGCGGGCGGCTTGTAGGGGGCGTCCGGCGCGTAGGGGACGCGGCCGGGATCGAAGAGATGGACGTGGGTCTCGATGACGGGCGCGGCAGCGGCAAGCAGGTTGGCGGCCGAGCCCAGGGCGCCGAGAAGGGCCTGGCGGCGGGAGATGGTGTGCATTCGAGTCAGTTATACCAGACCAGCGCGCCGGTGGTTGGGTTGCTGCCCGCCCTACACCCGATCGCGGAGGCCCTAGCCGGCGCCCGCCAGACCTGCTGGGACGCGCTGCTCCGTCCGGCTCGCGGCATCGACGGCCGTGTGCTGAACGGAGGGATCCGTCTGAGGTTCTGATCGCTGTTTCAGCCGCTGTTGGAGCCCCGGAAAGCCGAGGAGCATCAATTCGGCGGCAACCGGAGTGTACTGAGCGAAATACTGCGGCAGTCTTTGGGAGCAATCCACGATGCCTCAAATTTCCATCGCGGTAAGCGCCCGGTTCCCCGGACATGCGCGGCTCACGTTGGATTGATAAGTCTGCAACTCCCGTTCGAGGGCCTCCCGCCAAACGCGCGCAGTTTCTTGCGGATTCGAAATGTGAGTCATGGCGGTGTCTCCTTCTCTCAACCCAGAACGCGACGCCGGAGACAAATCGGGATCAACCAACCGGCAGCTTCCTTTATCCTGTATATCCTGTATTCAGTGCGTCTCGTTCTCATGGCGATCGCCACACTCCTCACGGGCTGCGCACCTCCACCACGGCCCGTCGAGCAGCCCAAGCCGGACTTGACCAAGGAAGACTCGTACGGTCAAGCCGTAGACCAACTGACCGCCCTGACCCGCGCGGCGGAGAGGCTGCTCCAAAGCGGCCAATCCGAGCGGGCCGGCGCCATGGTCGCCGAAGCGCAGCCGCTCCTGAACCGTCTCCTTTCGGCTCCGCGGCCAACCCTGGCAGCCATGGAGGCAGTCTCCGATTCCGATCTTCTGTACTGCCGGATGCTTCTCGCGAATCGGCATTACGGCTGGGCCCGGCTCCTGTTTCAGAAAGAAGTCACCCGCTGGAGGACCTGGAAGCCGCAGACCCCCGAGACTGCCCGGCGCCTGAAATCCGCCGAGGCCGGAATCGCCGAGTGTGATCGGCGCCTGCAAGAGTAATTCCCCGCCGCCATCTACCGGGGCTCAGCGGAAGCCTTCCACCAGCATCAGGTCCGTGCCCTTCTCATCCGGCTTCGTAATCAGCAGATACCGCTCATCCGGCGACACCGAAAGTCCCAGCCCGGGAGCGAAGTCGAGCTTGAACAGTTCCGAGATCTTGCCGTCGGCGAAGCGCAAGGACTGCACCGAGGGATAAGGCCTCCCCGGCCCCGGCGCCACCGACGCGTACAGCGCGTTTGCCGTCACCGTGTATATCAAGTAGGAGGCCGGCAGCGGAAAGACCTCGCTGTCGCCCCCTCCATCCGGATGCATTCTCCGGATAGGACCGTTGACCTGCGAAGCGTAGAACAGCCACTCCCCATCGGCGGAGACGCGCAGCGCTTGCCCGCCACGCTTGGTCACCTGTGCCGCCGCGCCACCTTCCGCCGGCATGCGCCAGATCTCCGTACCGCCGCCCCGGTTGGAAGAAAAATAGATCCACTTCCCATCGTGCGACCACGCGGGGCGCGCGTCTTCTCCCGGCGCGTCGGTCAGGCGCCGCAGTCCGCCGCCTTCGGCGCCAACCACGAAGATGTCGGCGTTTCCATCCGGACGCCCGTCGAAGGCGATCTGCCGCCCATCCGGCGACCAGCGCGGAGTTCCCGCCACCGGCCCGCCGAAGTGCGTAATCTGGACCGCGTTGCCGCCATCGGCATCGCACACCCAGAGTTCCCGCGCTCCCGAGCGATTGGACGAAAAAACGATTCGCTTGCCATCCGGCGAATACTCTCCGGAAGTGTCGAAGGCGGTCGATGCGATCCACTTGCGCGGCGCTTCGGCCCCTGTCAGGTCGTAGCGCCATACATCGGAGTCGATGCCGCCCCGCACGAAAGCCAGGCGGCCGTTGCGGGCGATGGCAATGGGTCCCGAGGTGTAGCCGAGTCCGGGAATGCGGCGGATCTGACCCTTGCCGTCCGGCCTGACGCGGGATATCGCTCCGCTGCTATTCGGCGCGCCCTCCTGAAAGACAATCTCCCGGCCGTCCGGCGTCCAGACCGGGTAAAACGCACCGAGTTTGCTGAGCGCCACCTGCCTGGGCTGGCCCTGCAGTTTGCCGTCCGCCGTCAGTTCGATGGTCCAGATGGTGGCGCCGTAGTTGCCGCCCAGGAACAGAGTGTAAGCCAGCCGCCGTCCATCCGGGGAAAACGCGGGTTCCCGGCTCCCGGCGAGCGCCGGATTCAGTTTCCCCAAGTCTCTGCGTTCGCCGTTCTCCACCGAGATCAGGCTGATGCCCGGATCGGAGGTGGTGGCGGTGGTAAGCGGACTCACTGCCAGCCACTTACCGTCGGGAGACCATGCCGACCCCAAAGCGGATGCCGACTCCAGCAGCAACCGCTCGGGTCCGCCCAGCGACGGAATCAGGAAGATGCCGTCCCTGCCGCCGGAATGCCTGCCGAAATACGCGATCCATTTGCCATCGGGCGACCAGGCGGGATTGAAGTGTGCGCCGGGGTCCGTGGTGAGCCGCAGCGGCGGGCCGCCGCCGATCAGCTTCACGTAGATATCGTATTGCTGCTTCTGTTCGCCGTTCCAATCAAACGCTACCTGGCTGCCATCCGGCGAGAAACTCGGGTCGTTTTCGGATCCCGCCAGCGTGGTGAGAGGGACCGGCTCGAAGGAAGCGTCCTGTTCGCCGGAGCGCAGCCACCAAGTGGCGGCCAGCGCCGCAATGGCCGCGAGCGCCGCCGCCGCAGGCCACCAGCGCCACCGCGGAGCCCTCTTCATGGCCATGGCCGGCGCCTCGAGCGATCCACTCTCCGAATCTTCCCGAAACTCGTCCAGCGCCAGCTTCACGTCCGCCATGTGCTGGGCGCGCTTGTGGATATCTTTGCGGAGGCAGCGCATGACGAGCCGCTCGACCTCGCGCGGCAGGGCGTTCACAGCCTGGCCCAGCGGCTTCGGCTCGGTTTGCAGCACGGCCGCCAGCGTGGACATTTTGGATTCCCCGGAGAAGGCGCGCTGGCCCGAGAGCATTTCATAAAGGATGGCGCCAAAGGAAAAGATGTCGGAGCGCGCATCCACCTTTTTGCCCTCGGCCTGCTCCGGCGACATGTACGCCGCGCTGCCCAGGATGGCGCCGTCTTCGGTCTTCACCGATGCCATCTGGGTGCGCGTCTCATCCAGTTCGCCCGCGCCCGCGATTTCCGTGAGTTTGGCCAGGCCGAAGTCGAGGACCTTGACGATGCCGGCCTCGGTCACCATGATGTTGCCCGGTTTCAGATCCCGATGCACCACGCCCGCCGCGTGGGCCGCGGTGAGCGCATCGGCCACCTGGACAGCGATCTTGAGCGCTTCGCCGAGCCCCATCCCGCTGCGCGGGATCAGCGCCTCGAGAGTGCGGCCGCGGACCAGTTCCATGGCGATGTAGTCCACGCCATCGCTGGAACCGATTTCGTAGATGATGACGATGTGCGGGTGCTCGAGCGAAGAGGCGAGCTGCGCCTCCTGTACGAAGCGCCGGCGGCGTTCCGGGTTGACCATGCGCTCGGCGGGAAGAATCTTGAGGGCCACCAGCCGGTTGAGGCGCGAGTCGCGGGCCTGATAAACCTCACCCATTCCGCCGGCGCCAAGTGGCGTGAGGATCTCATAAGGGCCCAGGCGCGTTCCATCGGAAAGCGGCATCTTTGTTTAGCGATTGTACATCAAACCATCCGCAGGATATGCCTTAGCCATTTGGAAGGCTCATCGCACCCTTGGTGTTTGGAAGAGCCCCGCTTCCCGGCTTGCGCCGGGTTCGAACCTACCGTGTACGCCGCGAGGCGCACGAGGAGCGGCTGCCTAAAGTCGCGGCTCTTCGGGTCGATGAGACCAAAGAGTATGTGCGAAAACACCGCGGACAAAGGTACAATTGCTTTCAGCAGATCCAAGCTGGCCTTCGGAATGGCGATACCCGATAGGAGACGGTTGAAAAAAGAAGACAAACGGCCACTCGCCTCAAGGCGGTCTTTTCGAAAACGGATCGGCAAAGAGGGCGAGGCGGGCGCCGGCTCTTCCGGCCGAAGACAACACCCCCGAGGGACTTCGGGCGTTGCTCAAAGCGAACGCCCATTACCGGGAAGTGCCGTGGCCGGAGCCTTACCATCGCACGACGCACGATCTACGGATCGGAGACGCCCGCGATTTGTCTTGGATCCCGGACGCCTCGGTCCATCTCGTGGTGACTTCGCCACCCTACTGGACGCTAAAAGAATATGCCCCTGGCAATGGCGATCAGATGGGTCACTTCGAGGATTACGATCATTTCCTTTCGGAACTGGACCGTATCTGGAAAGAGTGCGCGCGGGTGCTTGTAGGAGGCGGTCGAATCTGCTGTGTGGTGGGTGATGTTTGTATTCCGAGGAAGCGAGGCGGCCGCCACTACCTCGTACCACTTCACTCGGATATTCAGGTGCGCGCTCGTAAGCTCGGACTCGATTGCCTGCAGCCCATCCTCTGGAACAAAATCGCCAACGGCGTGATGGAGGCCGAAGGGAACGGCGCGGGCTTCTACGGGAAGCCGTATCAGCCCGGCGGAATCGTAAAGAACGATATCGAGTACATTCTCTTCCTCCGGAAGGGCGGCGAATACCGGACCACGCCCACCCTCCAAAAGGCCCTCTCGATGTTGACGAAGGAAGAGATGAAGACTTGGTTCCGTTCGATTTGGTCCGATGTTCGAGGCGCCTCTACGCGCGACGGCCATCCGGCGCCGTATCCGGTCGAAGTGGCCGAACGTCTCATCAAAATGTTCTCCTTCGCGGGCGATACAGTTTTGGACCCGTTCGCGGGCACCGGCTCCACATCGCAGGCTGCTCTCATATCAGGCAGAAATTCAATAGCCAACGAAATTGAAGCGGCCTACGTCGAGATCGCCCGACAGCGGATTACGAGGGCGGCGCGTCAGCATCGGCTAGTTGGCGCAATTGAAGCCGAGGTTTTTGTTGACAACAACAGCCGCGCCGCTCGAATATCGGCTACTGAAGGAAATCCGGCGGCTGTTTGAAGGCAAGATCTACAAGCACCGCGATTCGAGTCAGGGCGACTTCGTTGCGATGCACCTCTACGAAGACCTGATCGCCATTAACCGGTCTCTGAAGCTGATCGAGGCCGCGATCCATCGAAAGGAACGGGTCCTGAATGTCCAGAACAAACGTCGCGGCGTCGCTGCCCGGCGTGGAGATGGCACCTTCGGAGAAATCATCCCGGACGAGAAACCCATCGCCGATCCCGGCTACCTCGTGGCCCGAGGACCGATTGCGACCGTCGAGATCGGCATCGAGGTCAAGATTCTCGCGAAGGCGATGATCAAGCAGATAGACCGCGTGATCAACGACCTTCGGAACCAGGTCGTTCAGTTCAGGCGCGGCGGCGGAAATCCGATTTGCGTTGCGGTTATCGGCATCAACCAAGCGGAGAGCACCGTGGGGTACGAGGGGGACCGGCCTTTTCCGACAACCGGCAAGCAGGGTTTCCTCCATCCATGCCAGGAAGCCCATGAAGCGGAGCGCCGCCTACGCGCGTCAGCCGCGCCGGACTTCGATGAGCTCCTGGTTCTCCGCTTCAAAGCAACGAACGCGCCACCCTACCCTTTCGATTGGGTCGACTATAACGAGACTCGGTTGGACTACGCTGCGGCGCTGTCCCGGATCAGCGCCCGCTACCAGCAGCGGTTCTGATCCAGCCCGCACGGTCACCCCTCGGTTCATTCCCTACTGGCGGCCGGCGAGCTTTCCCCCGCCGTCAGCGGCCGAGCTCGACCGCCCAGTTGACGATGAGGTGGATCTGGGTGATGCGGGGAGCGGATTCGGTCTGGAACATGGCGAACTGCCGACCGTCGGGCCGGGCACCGTAGTCGGTATCGTAGGGTCCCTCGAAAAGCTTCTTCGGAACGGCGATCTGGAAATCGCCCATCGACGGAGTCACCGCCACCGCGTAGAGTCCCGTTCCGCGGCGGTAGAAGATCTCCCGGCCATTGGCGTTCCAGTAAGCATGTTCCCCGCCGCCACGGGAGACCTGCCAGCGGGCGCCACCCGAATGGAAGGGCTGCACATAGACCTCATCTCTTCTCCGCCAGCTTGGGGATGCGGTCCGCTAGGACTGGGATCTTCCCCGGTCCCGCGCCAAAACAGCCGGCCGCGAGAAGTGTCACCAGTGCGAATTGCCGTTTCATTGCGCGCTCCTTGAAAGAAAGTTTTCCATGACCCAAACTTCGGATTTCCCGCCGCTGCCGGCGGTGAATGCGATGCGCCGCCCATCCGGGTGGACCCGCAGTTCACTGACTTGCCGTATACCGAGATCGATCTTCTGCGCGGCGCCGCCGCCGGCCGCCACGCGCCAAAACTCGCTGGCGTCTCCCTTCAACTTGGTGAATAAGAGGTGCTGATTACCCAGCCACGTGACGGCTCCCTCCACCGGCGCCGCGAACCTCTCTCCATCGGCCAGTGCCAGCAATTCACGAGATTCGCCTCCGGGCAATGAGATCACCACAAGCTTGTTGTCGATCGCCGCCGCCAGCCTGGTGCTGTCCGGTGACGGCTGTATGCTGACCCGGCAACAGTTGTCCGGGTTACCGGAATAAATCACTCTATCTTCACCGGTAGACACATTGCGGGCGTGCAGGGCCGCCGCTTCCCAGCGAAAGCTCCATTTGCCATCGCGCGACTGAGGATTCGGAACGCTCCCGCTACTCAATTCACCCGTACGGGCATCGATCTTTTGCAACGCCGGGCCGGCTTGCCGTACGTTGGCGCCCACGATGAGCCCGCTGCCATCCGGTAGCCACGAATTCAGGAAGAGGTTGGGAATCTGCGGCGCGAAAACACGCTCGCGGCCGGTCTTCATCTCGTGAATCACGACCGCCTGATCGTCGCCGCCCGTGCGGGTTGCCTGGTAAGCTAGCAAGTCTCCATCCGGGGACCATTGCCCCCGGGAATTGCCGCCGGTGAATCGCTTGGCCACAGGTGACGGAGGCGTGACTATGGCGCCGTTCTCCGAGTTGATTTCGGCCGTATAGACGTCCTTCGTCTCGATAGCCAACCCGTAGTACAACGAGCCTTGCCGCGTAACACCCATGGATCTGACCGCGCCCAGGTCCATCCTGATCAACTCGGGCGGCCCCTGCGGCTTCCCATCCGCCACTCGGATACGCCAGGCACTGGTCACACCAGTGCGGTTGCTGGAGAAGAGAGCATAGTGTCCGTCCGGAGTCCAGCCCAGCACATGATCGTTCGCCGGGTGCGCCACCAGCGGCCCATCGTAGCTTCCATCGCTAGCCATGACATAGACGTCGCTGTCACGCGCGCTCTGTTGAGGGGCGGAATAAAGGATAAAGCGCCCGTCGGGCGAAAACTGCATGTCGTCGAAATGGGGAAAGCCCCCTGTCTTCAAAACGCGAACGGAGCCGTCGCTCACTCCGATGAGAACCATCTCATTCCTCTGGTGGTGATCCTTCTGCAGCACGCCCAACACGTGCTTGCCGTCGGGGGACCAGGCGCTGAGCTCGACGTACCGCACCTGTGGGTCGCTGTATAGCACCCTCATGCCCGACCCATCGACATTGATCACTCGAAGATCGCCGTGCTGCTGGCGATACCAGCCGTAGGCAATGCGTTTGCCGTCGGGCGAAGGCGCCGAAAACTCCGCGTTGCCATCGGCCGGCGACTTGTTCGAGGTGACGTGGCGCATCTCTCCGGTGGTCAAATCGCGAATCGCCAGATCGCCCGTCTTCCAGTCCGTCGCGGTCAAGTAGCGCCCATCGAGTGACACCGCGCCCATCAGGCTGCCGCCGGGGTCGGCCCACACCTGCCGGACGGCCAGACCGCCTGGCACAGCCGGACGGCCCAACGCGGCCAGCCGCGCGCGCGCCTGAGTTACGATTTCTGTCTGGTCGCCGTAGTTGCGGATCACGCTCTCGTACGCCTTGCGTGCGTCCGCATCGCCCAGCCGTTCGTAGCAGGCGCCCAGCCGGAGTTGCGCCTTGGCGGCCACTGCATGGTTCGACCCATACTGGGCCAGAACCTTCTTGTAACCGGCGATCGCGGCTGTCAGGTTGCCTTCCGCCTCTTCCTGGTGAATGGCGGCGCCCAGGAGCGACTCGGCCGTCTGCGCGCCGGACAACAGGACCACAGTCAGTGCCGCCGCCAGAATTAGAATCCGTTTCATCGATCCCTCCATGTTCACAGGCTACGGGATTCGGCCCTCGCCGGCGGATTCTGCCGGATGGTCCCCGAATGATCGACGAGGTCGTAAAGCAGCGCGCCCGAGGGCGATACCCGCAGGTGGCCGCCTTGCTTCGCCAACATCACGATGGAATCGGCGTTTGGAGCGAGTTTGGAGATTCGATCGGGGTGCTCCAGAACATCGCGCCAGGACGCAAACTCCAGCTCCAGGCGGCGCTCCATCGTGATTGTGGATGCTTCGAGCGCCTCCCGGATCTGCTGATGCGCGATCCGGCGCTCGAAATACAGCGCCCGGAAGCCATAAACGGCCAGTACTACGCCTGGCACGACGATCGTTGCCAGGAAGATGAACGCCAACCGGCGGGTTGCCCGCTTGAACGGATGTTCACCCCCTCCGGGCAGGCGCTCCCAGGGTCTAAGTAGTTGTTGGTACAGGGGCTTTTCGCCGTGACGGCAGCGACCGGCGCGTGACTACACGAGTCTCCAAGTGGGGT
>JBGPKH010000340.1:0-9459 GCA_041485845.1 Bryobacteraceae bacterium | reverse complement strand
TGAAGAAGATCCTTGGCCAGCCCGGCACCGTGAGTGGCGGAGTGCTGCATGTCAACGTGGCCCGCGCAGAGAAGCTCACAGAAGAGGGGATGGATACGCCGCCCTCGATGGGAATGGGGATCTCGATCAACTTCCAGCCAACCGGCGATGGTAAAGCCGCCATTGCCGGCGACTTCGCGTTAACAGGGAAAGAGGTTGGACCCGTTCTGAGAATTCTACAGGACAACGGCGTTCAAGCAGTAGCTCTGCATAGCCATGCATTGAATGACGTGCCGCGCCTCTTGTACCTGCACTTCTGGGCGAACGACGATGCGGTGAAGCTCGCAAAAACCCTGCGCAGCGCACTCGACAACACCAACTCGAAGAAGAGTCAATGACCTAAGGATTTGCAGAGCGGCTTCGGCCGCTCTACGCAACAGCAAGATTGAGGATGAGGAGGATGCCGTGAACTGGACAGCCAGGAATTGGAAATTGACAGTGATGTCGTCCGGATAATTGGTCCATCAAAGGAGAAACATGAAAAAGAGGGGAAACATGAATATGCTCAAACCGTGGTTGTCGTTGCTGGCGGTGGTGGTCGTGGGGACCCTGGTAGGGTGCTCAACGACCTCCACGAGAGCTGCCGACGTTTCTGACAGCCTCCGCACATCGCTGGATCGGGCCGGCCTCAAAGATGTCTCGGCAAGTCAGGATCGTGACAAGGGCGTCGTGACCCTGGGCGGACACGTGCCGACAGACGGTGACAAGTCACGAGCCGAATCCATCGCAAGGTCCATCGCGGGGTCCCAGGTTGTGTCGAACCAGATTGCAGTGATTCCGCCTGGCGCCGAGAGTGATGCTAAAGCGGTGAACTCGGACCTGGACAAGGGTATCGAGAGCAACCTGGATGCGGCTCTAATTCAAGACAAACTTCACGACAGTGTAAAATATGCTGTAAAGAATCACGTCGTGACACTGACTGGTGAGGTCGACTCCCAATCGAAGCGCGCGCGGGCCGGAGAGGTTGCATCTGCGGTCCTAAACGTGCAACAGGTGGTGAACGAGCTGCAGGTTAAAGGGCAAAAGGCCACCTCGTCGAAGTAAGATTGGCTTCAGAATGATGGGTGCTCAGGAATGGGCACAGAAGGAAACTATGCTTTGGACGATTATCGCGCTGTTCTTGATTCTATGGCTTCTGGGATTTAGTTTTAGCATTGGCGGAAGCCTGATCCACTTACTACTGGTCGTAGCCTTAGTGGTTTTCGTCATCAACTTGGTGAGCGGCCGCCGTGGCGCAGCTTAGATCTTTGATCGGCGCACTCGAGACCGCCTGAGGGCGGAGGAGATCGCAGGGATCGAAATCGGCTACGGATGGTCGCGGCCGGTCAGGCTTCCATCGTCGGACAGGGCTTCGGCAAAGCCCATGCTGATGCCCGCTCCCACAGAAGCGGCCAAGCCCACCACGAAAGCGTCCCAACTGTTCTTGGTCGCGAAGTCCGCGGCGAGCAACCACAAAACGCTCGAGCCGCCCGCCCCGTCACTATTGGTGGCAGCGAAGAGTAATCAGACTGGAGTCGACAATCAGCCCGTGTCTACAGGGCTAATATTCGACAAATCGCTTCGCGCAAGATTTGCTACAATCGGGGACTCGCGAATTCTCAAATCCCATGCTGATTCCCGCTCCCACGGAAGCGGCCAGGCCCACTACGAAAGCGTCCCAACCGCTCTTGGTCGCGAAGGCCGCGGCGAAGACCGGCGCCAGCGTGGAGACCGAGCCATCCATCAGGCGCGGCTGCACGATTTGCAGCACGAAGAGGCGGCGACGAGCATCTTCCTCCTCGCGCTTGGCGCCGGGCGGAAGTTTGTCCTCGGCGCGGTTTTCGTGCGAGCGCTCCTCCTGAGCCAGGTCGTCCAGCAGTTGACGCGCGCCCGCGTCCCGGGTCCGCGCCGCGGCCTTTTCGTAGAACTAACGGCTTTCCACTTCCATGGTGCTGGCCTGTTGGCGGACCACATCCAGCCCCAGCGGGCCGATCAGCCAGGTGGGTCTGCGCAGGACGAACCCTTTCACGTCCTGCCGGCGGATCAGCGGAATATGCTCGCCGAATCGCTGCCGGCAGAGCTCGATCAGCCGGCGGTGGTGGCCGGATTCCTCGGCGCGCATGCCGTCGAACACCCGCCGCCGAAGCCGCGAAATTTTCGTGCAGGCTTTCCGCAAAATCCACATAGACACGCTCGTCCTCTTCCTCGGGCGAGATGGCGAGAGCCAGAATCTCGCGTTCCGAGAGACTATCGAAGTTCCGCATGGTGGATTCCACGGTAACGGCCTGCGGGGCCGGGCGCAAGCGGCAGCACAAAACAGCGAAGAAAAACGAATTTGGCCACGAATGAACACGAATGAACACGAATAAGACCGGATGGGTGTGTGCTTCACTCAGTTAGCCACAGAATCGCGGCGAAGTGTGGGAACGGACGCCCCCGCGCACTCTTTCTTATTCGTGTTTATTCGTGTTCATTCGTGGCTAATAATTCTTCGCTCATCCCACCAGCTTGAGGTACGCGTAAATCACCGGCAGCGCGAAGAGCGTGCTGTCCACCCGGTCGAGGAACCCGCCGTGGCCCGGCAGCATGGCGCCGCTATCCTTCACGTTCGCCCCGCGTTTCATGGCCGATTCCGCCAGGTCGCCGATCTGCCCCGCTACATTGGCGGCCGCCGTAACCGCGATCGCGGCGGCGATCGAAACTCCGGGAATGAATCGCACCAGGTATGCGCCCGCGAGCGCAATCGACGTCACTACCGAGGCTGCCGCGCCCTCCCACGACTTCTGGGGACTCACGCGCGGCGCCATCTTGTGGCGGCCGAATTTCCGGCCCACATAGTAGGCGCCGATGTCGCCCGCCCAGCTCACCAACAAGCCGTACATCAGCCAGTGCGGGTTCTGCGCGCGCAGCGGCAGCGCGCATTTCCAGCATCCGAAAACATACACCACCCCGGTGAACAGCAACGCGGCGCGCGGGAGCGACTTGGCCAGGTCTTCGCCCCGCATGGCCAGGGCCAACACAAGGAGCGCCATGGCAGTCAGCAGGAGCCACGATTCGCCTTCCCACACCAGCATCAGGAAGCCCGCGGCGAAGCCCAGCGGCCCGGGCGCGCCAAAGCCGTATGCCGTCGCGATGCCGGCGTACTCGCGGTAACAAAGACACGCGACCGTGGTGAGTACGGCGAGAAAGATCCAGAAATCCGCAAACAGAACCGTGTAGACGACGATCGGAATCAGCGCCGCCGCGGTGAGGGCCCGCTTCATGACGAGCGGAGCGCTTCGAGCAGATTGCCGTTGCCGATCTCCGCCGTTCCGTTGGTGGAGGCGCCTCCACCCGGCCCTGCGCTCAGTCCGCCGTAGCGGCGGTCCCGCTTCTGATATTCCAGAACGGCCTGTAGCAAGTCCCGGCGCGTGAAATCCGGCCACAGGGTTTCAGTGACGTAAAGCTCCGCGTAGGCGATCTGCCACAGCAGGAAGTTGCTGATGCGCATCTCGCCGGAGGTGCGGATCAGCAGATCGGGATCCGGGGACGAGGCAGTATAGAGGTTGGCGGCGATCAGCTCTTCGTCCAATTTCAGCGACGAGAGGCTGCCCTCCAGCCGCGCCATGTCGAGAATCGCGTTGACGGCGTCCACAATCTCCGCGCGTCCGCCGTAATTGATGGCGAGATTCACCAGCATGCGGCGATTGGCGGAGGTGGCGTCCACCGCGTACTCCAACTCGCGCCGGACTTCCGGAGGCAGAGCGTCCAGGCGCCCGATAGCCTGCAAGCGAATGTCGTTCTTCTGAAGGTCGGGGAGCTCGTGCTTGAGATAGTAGCGCAGCAATCGCCAGAGGGTCTCGACTTCGGTGCGCGGGCGCTTCCAGTTTTCGACGGAGAACGCGTACAGGGTGAGCGCCTTGACGCCCAGGCGCGCGCAGGTTTCCACCGTGGAGCGAACCGGTCCGATGCCCGCCTTGTGGCCGGCCACGCGTGGCAGACGCCTGCGCCCCGCCCACCGTCCATTGCCATCCATGATGATCGCGATATGCGCCGGGAGCCGGATTGGGTCGATCGCCTGGGCCAGATCCCAGTCCCTTTCTCCTGGCTGGAGCGATTCCAGTAACGCCTTCATGAAGTAATCACTTATGGTAGCAAAGCCCTTTGCGGAATGGGTGAACTCCATCCGACATTCTCACCATCGTGCGTGCGAACTCTTGAGCCGCGGCCGTAGAGGCTGATTTCTTCTTCGCGTCCGTCCGCTTCCGGACGCTCTATCGCAGCCGCGAACGCCGTCCGCCACTGGGATCATTGACCCCGAAGGATTTATCACGGCATTCGGGTTGCTCCAAGCGCCTTCATGAAGCGGCTCGCCGAAGACCTGCGGTACGGCTTCCGGATGCTCCTCAAGAATCCGGGCTTCACCCTCGTCGCGGTCCTCACCCTGGCTTTGGCGACGGGCGCTTCCAGCACCATCTTCAGCGCCGTCAACGCCGTGCTTCTGCGAAATCTGCCGTACGCCGACCCCAACCGCCTGGTGCTGTTGTGGGGAGAACAACGGCAGCGCGGAATCGCACGCGACCAGGTCTGCTACCCGGACGTCGAGGAGTGGCTTCGCGAGAACCAGGTGTTCGAAGACCTCGCCGCTTACACCGGCGCCTGGATGCCGGTGCTCTCCGGGCCTTCGGGCGTCGAGCAATTGGGCGGCGCGCGCGTTTCCGGCCGCTTCTTCCGCGTCATGAAGACCCAGGCTCTCGTGGGCCGCACCTTTCTGCCGGGCGAACAACTGGAACATGGCGGGGACGTCGCCGTGCTGAGTTACGGGCTTTGGGAGCGCAGCTTTGGCAAAGACCCGTCCATCGTCGGCGGCAAGATCAACCTGGACGGCAAACCGTACACGGTGATCGGAGTCCTGCCGCGGGACTTCCGCTCGCTTCCTGTGCGCCTGGTGCATCGGAATTCCGATATCTATCGTCCGCTGTCCCGGGACTTCTCCGACGAGATCCGCAACGGCCGGCACCTACGGGCCATCGCGCGTTTGAAGCCCGGCGTGAAGCTGTCCCAGGCGCAGCAGGAGATGACCGTCATCGCGCGGCGGCTGGAACTGGCCTACCCCGATGAGAACCTTGGACACGGTGTCCGCGTGGTGGACATGCACGCCGACCTGGTGGAGAGCATCAAGCCGGCGCTGCTGATCTTGCAGGCGTGCGTCCTGATGACGCTGCTGATTGCCTGCGCCAACGTGGCCAACCTGCTGCTGGCGCAATCGCCGGCGCGGCGCAGGGAGATGGCCATTCGCCAGGCTCTGGGCGCGAATCGCAGTCAATTGGTGCGGCAGAAACTGACCGAGAGCCTGCTGCTGGGAGCGCTGGGCGGCGCCGCGGGACTGCTGCTGGCTTTCTGGTGCGTGCCCGTCGTGCAGAGTCTCGGGGCGAGAACCCTTCCCGAGCTCGCCCAGGTGGATATCGACTGGCGGGTGGTCGGCTTCTGCGCGGCGCTATCGCTGCTCACCGGCGTTCTGTTCGGGCTGGTCCCGGCATTCGAATTGTCGGGAGTCAATCCCTCGGCGGCGCTGGGTGGAGGCATCGGCGGTAGCGGCGCAGCGCTCGCCGGCCGAAGCGGCAGAAGAGCTCTCGTGATCGCGGAGACGGCGGTCGCGGTGATGCTCCTGGTATGCGCCGGTCTGTTAGTGAACAGCTTCGTTCGCCTGCGGCACGTGGACCCTGGTTTCGATCCGCGGAACACGCTGGCGGTGGACATCCCCATGCCGTCCGCGCGCTATCCCGACGGAAACACCCGCGCCGCGCTGGTGGCGAGCCTCCTGGAGAAGGTGCGCCAACTTCCCGGCGTGGCCTCCACCAGCGTGGTGAGCGTCCTTCCGGAGTCGTCGAATTTCGATCGTGCCTACCTGGAGATCGCCGGCCGCGTGTTTCCGCCGGCCGCCAGGCCCGCACCCGACCGGTACGAAGTGAGTCCCGACTATTTTCGAACCATGTCGATTCCCCTGGTGCGCG
Source organism: Bryobacteraceae bacterium (assembly GCA_041485845.1). Lineage (GTDB taxonomy): Bacteria > Acidobacteriota > Terriglobia > Bryobacterales > Bryobacteraceae > OMOG01. The sequence continues at coordinate 3,448 of JBGPKH010000340.1, read as the reverse complement.
GCCGGCTCTTTGAAGAAGGCGACGATCGCGATCGCCCGCAGGCCGCCTTGATCAACCAGACGGCGGCGCGCCGCCTGTGGGCGAGCGAAGACCCGATCGGCCGGCAAGTTCGCATGGGCGGAGAGAGCGCGCCGTGGCGCACCATCGTCGGCATCGTCGGCGATGTCTACCAATACGGATTGGACTCGCAGAAGACGATGCAGATTTACCTGCCGTATCGGCAGAGCCCGGTCGCCGGCGTGACGCTGCTGGTGCGCGGCTTGCAGGATCCCAGGCTGCTCACGCCGGGAATCCGGGCCACCGTGGCGTCGCTCGATCGGGAACTGCCGGTGGCCTCGGTTTCGACCATGGATGAGATCCTCGCGGATTCCGTCGCCGGACGGCGCTTCTCGATGATCCTGCTGGCGGCGCTGGGCGCGTCCGCCATGGTGCTGGCGGCGATCGGAATCTATGGCGTGACGGCCTACTCGGTGGCGCAGCGCACCGCGGAATTCGGCGTGCGGATGGCGCTAGGGGCGCAGGAGCGCAGCGTAATCGGCATGGTGATGCAGCAGAACCTGGCGTGGATCGCGGCCGGCACGGCCATCGGGCTGGCGGTGGCTTCCAGCTTTACGCGATTCCTCTCGAGTCTGTTGTTCGGCGTTTCCCCATACGACCCGGCAACCTTCGCGGCGGCTTCCATGACCCTGGCTCTGGTGGCGCTGGCGGCGTCCTATGTGCCCGCTCGACGGGCCACGCGGGCGGACCCGATGACCGCGCTGCGGAATCAGTGAATTGGGACAGGCTTATTGGAAAAGTGCCCGCCGCAAGGCCGGTACGACGTTCGGAACCAAGACAATGAGGCCAGGATGCAGATCCATCTTGCGAAAAAGTTGGATGAAGTCCCCCCGGTTATTGGTGACGAGCGTGAATTCGTCTTCGATGATCCGTTCCGCTAAGACCCAGTCCGGCTGGCCGCTCAAGCCGAAATGGTTGACGTGCGTTGCTTCAAAGCCCGCGGCATGGGCCAGATCTACCAGCGACTGATGAGGACTGTTTGTCGATCTGGAAGAAGAACTGGGCCGTGGAGTGGATGTCGCTGAAGAGAGTACCCTTCATCCCCTCATTCGGGACCGCGTCCTTGATGAGGCGATTCCCTTGTGAGGGACGACCGGCCTCCCTCGCCCGTTGTATCGGATCGGTCTGCCCGCGCGCCCATCACTTCCACCCGTCCACGACGTACAGATCCGAAATCGCGCGCAAATACGAATAGGCGTACGTCTTCCCATCCGGCGTAATGCGGATGGGCGAGATATTGGTGATCCCCACCGCGTCCTGCGGCTGGATGGTCCGCCATAGCTGCCGCTTTCCGCTGGCCAGGTCCAGGCGCGTAATCTTCACCGGCGGCTGGCCGTAGCCGGCCAGATACAGGCCCCCTCCGTCACTGCTCCACTGGATCACGTTCTCGTCCGGCTCCACTCCGGCGATCGGCCGCGGCTCTCCACCCGCGATCGGATACCGCATGAGAGCGCTGTCCAGGTTGCGCGCGGCCAGCCATTGGTCGTCAGGGGAGATGGCGATGTCAAAGGCCCCCGCCAAAGCGGGAGTCACGGCGCGCGGCGCGCCGGTCAAGCCTTGCAGATAAGCGCGCATGCCCTGGCCCTTCTCCGCTCCCAGGATGAGCACGTGCTTGCCGTCATGCAGCCAGCCTGACAAGCCAAAGGAAATCACGCCCTTGGAGATCGGCTGGGGTTCTCCGGCGCCGGTCGGCAGCAGAACCAATTGATCGCGCAGATTCGTAATCACCCATTTCCCGTCCGGCGACAGCGCCGTACCCAATCCGTCGCCCAGATGGATGGCATCGGACCCATCGGTCTTGCGAAGATACACGCCGTAATCCTGCGAGGCCCCGGACGCCTGTTCGCTCAGCAGAACCGTCTTGCCATCGGAGGAAAGGTCCATGGTCAAAGTTCCGTCGAGCCAGGAGAGTTCTCTTTCCCGCGTCTCGCCGTCCGGCAGCGCCAGCGTGCCCATGCGGATGCGCTCATGGGCGATGAGCACCCGCCCCTGCCGGGAGATGTCATGCAGGGTGATGGTGCCGGCCATACGGGCCACCAGCCGCTGCCGGCCCGCGGGCGTCACGGCGCGCAAGTGCCGCTCGTAACCAATGTCGGAAGCGGTGAACCAGATCTCGCTGCCGTCAGGCGTCCAGGCCAGGCCTTGCGCGCTGGCAAATTTGGCAGTGAGGTCGGATTTCCGGCCGTTCAGATCCACCATGCCGATCAGCCCGGCGTCATCCGCCGGCGCCGGATGTTCGATAAACGCGATGCGGTCCCCGCGCGGAGAAAACCGCGGATGGCTGATCCAGCCATTGGTCTCATACAGGGTCTTTCCCGGTGGATACTCCAGGCGATACTTTCCCCCGGCCGCCCGCGCTACGGCCAGCCGCGCGCCGCCGGGAGCCCAGTCGGCATCCTGCGCCTCGTCCAGCACGTCGCGCGGCGAACCGCCCGACAGAGGCACGCGCGCCAGTTTGCCGCGGCTCATCCAACCGGCGGTGTAGCGCCGGTTCAACAGAATCGCCAGTTCCCCGGACGCGGAGACCGAGAGCACATCCGCGCCCGCGAGGCCCAAGGGCCGGGACTCCGGGCTGTCCAGGCGCGCGCTGAAAACCTGCAGCGGGTTGCCTTCCCACGCCGCGCCGTAGACCAACGAATTGCCGTCGGGGGCGAACCGCGCCGAGACGATGTTGCCGCGGCGAAACGTCACCTGGCGAAACTCCGCGAACGGAGTGGTGGCGGTGCGCTTCACCAGCAGGAAAGCGGCGGCAATCGCCAGCGGCACCGCCAGCGTCACCGCCAGCCACGCGAGCGCCCACGGAAATCTGCGGCGGGGCACGACCGGCGGCGCCCCGGTCGCCGTCATGTCCGAAGCGGCTTCCAGATTGAACGCAATGTCCCGCGCCGACTGGAACCGCTCCTCCGGATTCTTCTCCAGGCACCGCCGCACAATATGCTGCAGCCGCTTGTCCTCCACCTCCGGCGGGTCGTGCTGCAGGATGGCGTGCATGGTCTCGACCGCCGAGTTTCCCTGGAACGCCCGCTGGCCCGCGATCATCTCGTATAGCACCACGCCGAAACTGAAGATATCGGCGCGATGATCCACCGGCTGCGCTCTCACCTGCTCCGGCGACATGTAGCCCACCGTGCCCATCACCGCGCCGGGATCGGTCATCACATCGACGGTGGGCGCGCTCGTCTTGTCATCCGCCGCCGCCGGCGTGGACGTCACCTTCGCCAATCCGAAATCCAGGATCTTGACACGGCCGTCCTGGCACACGAACACGTTGTCCGGCTTGAGGTCCCGGTGCACGATTCCGTTCTGATGCGCCGCCGCCAGCCCGCGAGCGATCTGGGCCGCGTAGTCGATGGCCTTGCGCCGCGCCAGCGGCCCGCCGCGCAGCACCCGG
>JBGPKH010000339.1:0-9460 GCA_041485845.1 Bryobacteraceae bacterium | reverse complement strand
GCTGTCCAGGTTATCCTTCCGTGACGCCCAAGGCGCCGCGCACAAATAACTGGATCCTTTGGCGGCCCCGGGTGCAGGACTGCGCTTCTCCGCTACCTCCGCGTTCCCGATCCCGGCCGCGAAGTTGAGACCGCCAATCCACGCGAATCCGCCTTCTCACCAGCCGTTGGGGATCCTGCACTGGAAGCTGGACGGGCAGGACGTGATCGAGCATCGTAACACCGCGGTGCTGGCGCCGATTCCCAGAGCCACGGTGTTTAAGGGCTTTTGATCTCGCAAATGAGGTGAATCGACTCCCGAATCCCGTGAGAAGCCTATCGAAGTTCGCCCTCCCTACCGTTTACAATTACGACGGTGGTATCTGGATGGCGCATCGGCAGTTCGGAAATCGTCGCGGATTTGTCCTGATTACGACAACCGCGTGCCTGATCGCATTTCTGGCGTTTGTCGGCCTGGCGACCGATGTCGGCCGGCTGTATGTGTCGCGCAACGAGTTGCAGACTTTCGTGGATGAGGCCGCCTTCGCCGCCAGCTTCGAACTGGACGGAACCAGCGTGGGCATCTCGCGGGCGACTTCCACCGGCATGTCGGGTCCCGGATCCGGCGCCACGGTGAACCACTGGTATTTCGGCACGCAAACCGTTCCCGGAGTGACGGTCGAGTTTGCGACCTCGGCGGGGGGACCCTTCTATTCAGACCCCGCACCACCGGCGGGCTATCGTTTTGTGAAAGTGCGGGCGAATGCCACGGTGAAGCTCTACTTTCTGCCGGTGGTGCCGGGGATTCCCGGTACCCAGGGTGTGACGGCTTCGGCGATTGCCGGTCAGGTGCTGCTGGACTCGCTGGGCGATGGCCTGGCCCCCTTCTCTCCCGACGCCCACGACTCCGCGGACCCGGACTTCGGGTTCTCCCCCGGCCAACTCTACACCCTGCGTTGGGCGCCGCCGGGCCACCGCGGCCCGGGCGGCGACAGTTGCCCGGGAGATGTGGGCTACAATCCCGACGATCCAAGCTGGCGCGGCTATATCGATGTGGGCCAGGGCAACGGCAACTCCGCACTGCGCGACGCCATCGTGAACAACACCTACAATCTGACGAACCCGCTGGAGGTTGGCAGTCCGATCGATGACGTTTCCGGACAAAAGAGCGTCACCGAGGCCATCAACGAGCGCTTCAGTCAGGACACCGACGTCAGCTCTGCCGACTTCGCGGACTATCATGGCAACGGGCGGCGGCTGTACACCGTAGCCGTAAACACCGGAAATCCTCCGCGGGTGGCGGGATTCGCCCTGTTTTTCATGCAGCCCATTCCTTGCGGCGATAACAACACGTCGCCCTGCTGCGGCGAGTACGTGGGCGCGTCTGTGATCGGGAGCGTTCACCGGGGCGCCGGCAGACCGGCGCTGTATGCCGTGAAGCTGGTCCAATGAAACACGCCAGGCGAAACGCGGCGGCCGGCAACGCGGCTCTTGAACTGGCACTCACTTTCCTGATGCTGTGGACCCTGCTGGGCGGTGCATTCCGTTTCGGTTATGCGATGTACGTCTACGAATCGCTGGTGAGCGCGGTGGCCGGGGCGGCGCGTTATGGGGCCCGCGTGGATTTCGATGCCACGGGCCACAGCTTCGTATCGGCCGTCAAGAACATGGCGGTCTACGGCTCACCCACCGGCGGGACACCGGCGCTGGCGCCGGGCCTGACCACCACCAACATCGATGTCACATGGACCACCGATGCCTCGGGCATTCCTCGCAGCATGACCGTCTCGGTAATCAACTACACCGTGAATGCCGTCTTTCAAACCTTTACCTTTTCGGGGAAGCCGTCTGTGACCGCGCATTTCGCGGGGAGATACCTGACATGAGACGATACCCGGCCCAAAGAGGGTCCACGCTCGTGGAAGGGTCCATTACCCTGGTGGTGTTCCTGGTCGTCCTCCTGGGGATCTTCGATATGGGCCAGGTGCTCTTCTTCCATCATTTCCTCAATGACCGGGTGAGGACCGGCGCGCGCTACGCCGTGGTGCACGCGTACGATCCGTCAGTCGTGAAAAACGTCGTGGCATACAACTCCACCGCCGCGCCGGATGGAGGGGGCGGACTGTTTGGGCTGAACCCGTCGATGGTGCAGGTCAATCACTATGACGTCGGCACGCCGAATGAGCGCATCAAGGTCAGCGTCACCACATACACCATGCACTTCCTCTCGCCGTGGTTGATGGCGAGCTTTACCCCAGGGCCGTTCAGCTCCGTGATGCCCATCGAAAGCTCGGGAGTAGCGCCCTAGCCCGAATTTCGCAGGATCGACAGCCATTGCGTGGCTCTGTTATGTTATGTTCTTTCATCTGGCAATAGGAGGGCGCACAATTGAGGCGAAAGCCTTATTTGACAGGCATCCGGAGGCCGTCCGCCGGTGCTATACCCAGCTATACCCCCCAGATTTGCAAAAGTCGGGCTGGAGCGTGCGCGATGTGCTGGAGCCGGCAGCGTAGATCGCGCTCCAGGCATCGCCCGATCAGTTGACGGATCGCCGGAGGCGTGGCGGCAGGAAGGCGGTCGAGCGAGACCGTTTCCTTCATCACGGAGGCCGGCGTTTCCGCGGCGGTATCGCCGGTGAAGAGAAGCTTGCCCGCCAGCATCTCGAACTGCACGACGCCGAACGCCCAGATGTCGGTTCGCCGGTCCACCGGTCTGCCTTTAGCCTGCTCGGGGCTCATGTAGGCCGCGGTCCCCATGATCACCCCGCCAGGGTGGCGCGCATGGTGAGCGTGGGAGAAGAGGCGGGGTCGCCCCCGCTGGCGTGTCGCCGGCCAGCGCCTTCGCCAGACCGAAATCCAGCACCTTGACCACGCCTTGCGGTGTGACTTTCACGTTGGCCGGCTTCAGGTCGCGGTGAATGATGCCTTTCTCATGGGCGGATTCCAACGCTTCCGCGATTTGCCTGGCAATCGCGAGGGCCTCTTCGAGGGGGATGGCGCCCTGCGAGATGCGGCCGGCCAGCGTTGGCCCCTCCACCAGTTCCATCACCAGCGCACGGACGCCGCCGGACTCTTCCAGCCCGTGAATGGTGGCAATGTTGGGGTGGTTGAGTGCCGCTAACACCTCGGCCTCGCGCTGGAAGCGGGCCATGTAGTCGGCATCGCCGGCCAGCGACGCGCTCCCGAGTTTCCACGCCACCTCGCGCCCGAGTTTGGTATCGGTGGCGCGATACACCGCGCCCATGCCGCCCTCGCCCAGCTTGGCGGTGATGCGGTAATGCGCGATGGTCTGTGGGGGCTCATCGGCTCATCGTCGGCAGATACGGAATTCTATCATTTCCAGGGAATCGGAGCGTCCCGCCGTTTTTGGATATGATTCAATAGATCATGTCCAGCTTTACGCCGGGCGAACGGCTCGGCCCGTACGAAAGCCTCGCGGCTATCGGCGCGGGGGGCATGGGTGAAGTCTGGAAAGCTCGGGATACCCGCCTCGATCGCATCGTCGCCATCAAAATCTGCAAAGAGCAGTTTTCGGAACGCTTCGAGCGTGAGGCGCGCGCCGCCGCCGCGCTGAATCATCCGAACATCTGTCAGCTTTACGATGTCGGACCGAACTACCTGGTGATGGAATTTATCGAGGGTGTGCCGCTCAAGGGCCCACTACCGATCGAGAAGGCCTTGGAATATGCTGAGCAGATTCTGGAAGCCCTGGACGCGGCGCACCGGAGGGGCATCACGCATCGCGATCTCAAGCCGGCCAACATCCTGGTCACGAAACAGGGGATCAAGCTGCTGGACTTCGGGCTGGCCAAGCAAGCCGGTCCGCTCCCAGGAGCCGGCGATGCGACATTGACGCAGGCTCTGACGACGCAGGGGCAGATCCTCGGGACGCTGCAATACATGGCGCCGGAGCAGTTGCAGGGGAAGGAGACCGACGCGCGCAGCGACCTGTTCGCCTTCGGCTGCGTGTTGTACGAGATGCTGACGGGGAAGCGCGCGTTTGAAGGGGAGAATGCGGCCAGCGTGATCGCGGCGATTCTGGAGCGCCCGCCGGCGCCGCTTACAGCCGCGCCGCCCCTGGAGCGGATCGTGCGTCGGTCGCTGGCGAAGGATCCGGATCAGCGGTTTCAAACCGCGCGCGACCTGAAGGCAGCGCTCACCTGGGCGATGGAGCAGCCGCCCCCTGCGGCCGCAATCAAGCCGGGCCGGCAGTGGCGGTGGATCGCAGCGGCTACTCTGGCGATCGGTTCGATGATCGCCGGTTGGAGCCTGGCGCGCTTCCACGAGCCGGCTGCGGAGGGCCGTGCATTCCGTCTCCAAATCAATCCGCCGGAGGGTGGCCGGTTTGTTTTTGGAAACATCAGGAGCGGCATCTCCTTGTCGCCCGACGGCCGGACGGCAGCCTATGTGGCCTCGGGTAACGGGAAGACCGGGCTGTGGGTACGGCCGCTGGACGGCGCAACAGCGCGGCTGATCGATGGCACCGAAGGCGCTACCGATCCCTTCTGGTCCCCGGACAACAAGTCAGTCGCCTTTTTCACGGGAAGTAAGTTGCAGCGAGTCGATCTTGCGGGCGGGCCGCCGGTGGCGATCTGCGACGTGGCTGTACGCCGCGGCGGGGCGTGGAGCGTCGACGGCCGCATCCTGTTTGGAACGTTGGCGTCCGGTTTGTTCCAAATCCCCGCATCCGGCGGAACGCCCTCACAGATGACCACGCTCGATGCCTCGCGCGGCGAGGGCGCCCATCGCTGGCCGCAGGTGCTTCCCGGCGGCCGCCTCTTGTACTTCGTCCAAAGCGAGAAGTCCGCGAACACCGGCATCTATGCGGCCTCGCTCGCCAAGCCCGGGGAACGAGTACGCCTGTTGACCACAGACACCAATGCGGTGTACGCGCCCGGCGGCGATGGCAAGGGCTACCTCCTTTGGCTGCGCGGCTCGACATTGGTCGCCCAGGAGTTTGACCCGGGAACGCTCAAACTCGCCGGCGAACCGCGTCCGGTGGCCGATCCGGTGGCCAAAATCGGGATCCTGGGTCAGATCGGCGCGGTCTCGGCCAGCGGGGTGCTGCTGTACAGCGCTTCCAGCACTTCGAGCCAATTCACCTGGCTCGACCGGACAGGAAAGCCGCTGGGAGTGGTGGGTGAACCAGGCGAGTACGGCGGCTTCCGGCTGTCGGCTGACGGACGGCGCGTGGCCGCGTCACGTGACCGGCCTGGGCGCACCGATCTCTGGCTGCTGGAGGCTGAGCGCGGCATTGCCAGCCTGTTCACCTCCAATTCGAGCTTTAGCGTTTACCCCGTCTGGTCGCCCGATGGCCGGACGATTGTGTTTAGCTCCGGCGTAGTGCGGAACCTGTTGCGCAAGGGGTCCAGGGGGGGCCGAAACGAGGAGCGGCTCACCCAGTCGCGAAACAATCAGTTAGCCAACGACTGGTCGCGCGATGGGCGCTGGCTCCTGTTTTATGAAGTCGCTCCCGAGACCCAACGGGACCTGTGGGTTCTTCCCGTTACCCCCGAAGGCAAGCCAACTCCCGGCACTGCGCCGAGGGCCTACCTGCAAACACCGTCCAATGAGTACTGGGGCCGCTTCTCGCCGGAAGCCTCCCCGCGCTGGGTGGCCTACCAGTCGGACGATACCGGCCGGTACGAGGTCTACATCCAGGCTTTCCCGGAGCCGCTCGGCAAATTTCAGATTTCGACGGGCGGGGGGCAATATCCGCAATGGGGCGCCGGCGGGCGCGAGATTTTCTATGTGTCGCTCGACTATAAGCTGATGGTGGTGAGCCTCAAAATGGAAGCGGATTCCGTGGAACCGTCCGCCCCGCGCGAATTGTTCCCGCTGCCCGCAAGTGACATCGGCTGGAGTCCCTATGAGGCCACCCCCGATGGCCAGCGCTTCCTGGTGCGCGCCACGCTGGGACAGACCGGCCAGCCGCTGACCGTGATCGTCAACTGGCCGGCGCTGTTGAAGAGGGGAGCGGTGGGGCAGTGACGCGGGGCATGGGTGAAGTGTAGAACGCGCGAGCCGCGGAGGGCGGCGTCATGGCTTCAACGCCTTGGTCCAGTTCACCACGACCGTGGCGGGCGCTCCGTGGGCCTCGCCCACCGGCGCTGCCATCAGGAAGCGCTGGCCGTCGGCGGTCACGGCGAAGCGCTGCGCGATGGAGAGAAACGCGCCGAACAACGGCCGCGGAACGCCGATCTGTACGGTGGGGCTGGTCTCGATGGTGACTGCCGCAATCTTGTTCTCGCCCGAGAAATAGTACAGCTCCCGGCTGTCGCCGCGCCATCTGGCGAACTGGCCCCCGCCTTTGGAGACCTGCCGTTGGCCGGCTTGCGAGCGATCCGTCCCGGGCGGGGAAAACGGACGCAGGTAAATCTCGGAGCGGCCGGATTCATCGGAAGTGTAGGCCACCCACTTGCCGTCGGGCGAAAAAACTCCGCTCTGCTCGGCGGCAGGAGTCTGGAGAAAGGCTACCGGCTTCCGGTCGCCGCCGGCATCGGTGAGCGGCAGCAGGAACAGATCGATGCCGGTCTTCGGCGAAAGCTGGCTGAACATCAGGAAGCGGCCGTCCGGCGAGACATCGGTGGGATACTTCGAGATCTCCGATCTGAGAAGCAGCTCCTCCGGTCCCGACATGTCGGCGGACTTCCAGTACAGGTCGAACGATCCCGCCGCGGCGGACGCGTAGTAAACGCGGTGGCCATCCGGCGACCATGCCGGGAACATGTTCACCCCCTTGTTGAAGGTGAAGCGGGTGGAAACGTCGCGCCCTACGTCGACCAGATAGATTTCCGAACCGGCCTGGCTGGCCACGATGCGTTTGCCGTCCGGGGAGATTCGCGGCTGTCCGCCCAATCCGGGTTCTACCAACATCCCCAGACGCTTCCCCTGGCGGTCGAACCAGGTGAGCCGGCTGGCGGAAGCTCCCGTGCTGTCGTACACCAGGACGCCGCTTTCCGAGGCGGAGAATCGCGAATAGGCGGCATCGGCGATTTGCCCTTGGCCAACCTGCTCGGCAACCGGCACGGCATCGCCGGAAAGCCGCAGACTGGCGGCATCGAAGGCCTGCGCCATCAAGTTTCCATTGCGGGCAAATAAAAGGTAGCCGGCGGAGTAAGCCGCGTTGGAATCGTCAAGCACCAGGTGACTGGGATCGCGCGAATCCAAAGACGCCAGGTAGATGCCGCTCTGGTCCGGCCGGGCGCTGCGGGCGTCATAAAGAAAATGGCGTCCATCCGGCAGGAACCAGGGCCAGCGGTGCGAGACATCCCGCACGCCATTGGCCCGGTCGAGGGCGGTTGCGGGTTTGGGTTCGCCCCCCGAGGCGGGGACGGACAACAACCCCTGGTTTGAGTAACTGATCAGGATGGTACCGTCGCGGCCCCACGACCCGCCGCGGTCTGTGCCATTGATGGCACAGATGGTTTGCGTGGGGCCGCCGGAAGCCGCGACTTTCAGGAGCCGGGTACCGGCGAAGAAAGCGATAAAGCGGCTGTCGGGCGACCAGAACAGGCCTGATGCGCCGTCGGTGCCTGGGAGGGGCCGGGCAGCGAGAGACGCGAGCGAGCGCACCCAGATTTGCACCTTGCCGCTGGAGTCGCCGGCCGAATAGGCGATTTGCCGCCCGTCGGGCGACAGGGCGAGAAAATTGAATGCGCCGCCCTCCGGTGGCGCAATCGGGAATACGATCTGCGCCGTCTCCGGCGGCGATTCGCGGAAGTGGAAAAACGCCAGGACCGCGAAGGCCGCCAGGCACACGCCCGCGGCGATCCACGGCAACGGACTGCGGCGCGCCGGCGCGGACCGGGCTGCCACGGCCTCGGGTACCGCGCCGGGATTCTCCAGGGCGATGCGCGCCTCGCCGATGTCGCGGAGGCGGCGCTGCGGGTCCTTATCGAGGCAGCGGCGAATCAGCGTCCGGATGGCGGCGGGCGTCTGGGCCGGCAGTCCGGAGAGGTCCGGCTCCTTCAGCAGGACCGACGCCAGGGTCTCTGAAATGGTCTCGGCCGCGTACATGGCGCGGCCGGTGAGCATCTCGACCAGCAGCACACCGAAAGCCCAGATGTCCGCGCGGCGATCGACCGGCTTGCCCTTGGCCTGCTCGGGGCTCATGTAGCCGGCGGTGCCCATGATCATGCCGGCGACCGTCGCCCGCATGCTGAGCGTGGGGGAATTGGCGGGATTGGCGGCGGAAAGCTCAGGGGACAGTGCCTTGGCCAGGCCGAAGTCGAGGACCTTCACGCGGCCCGGCTGCCCGCCCGCGGGTTCCGTGACTTTGACGTTGGCGGGCTTGAGGTCGCGATGGACGATGCCTTTGTCGTGGGCGTATTCGAGGGCTTCGGCCATCTGCCTGGCGATAGGCACGGCTTCGTCGAGCGGGATCGGGCCTTGGGCGATGCGTTCGGCAAGGGTCGGACCTTCCACCAGCTCCATGATCAGCGCGCGCTCTTCCACGCCGTAGATCGCGGCGATGTTGGGATGATTCAACGACGCCAGCACCTGCGCTTCGCGCGTGAAGCGGGCGAGGCGGTCGGGGTCGTTGGCGAAAGAATCGGGGAGGATCTTGATGGCGACGTCGCGATTGAGCTTGGTATCGGTGGCGCGGTAGACGGCGCCCATGCCGCCCTCGCCGAGCTTGGAAGTGATGCGGTAGTGCGCAATGGTCTGTTGCTGGCTCATGGACTCTTCGTTGCTATAATCCCAGATCATGGCCAACTTTGCGCGGGGCGACCGGCTCGGACCGTACGAGACGATCGAGACCATCGGCGCGGGGGGCATGGGCGAGGTGTGGAAGGCGCGCGATACGCGGCTCGATCGCACGGTCGCCATCAAGATTTCCAAAGAGCAGTTTTCGGAACGCTTCGAGCGCGAGGCGCGGGCCGTCGCCGCGCTGAATCATCCGCACATCTGCCAGCTCTACGACGTCGGACCGAATTACCTGGTGATGGAGTTCATCGAGGGTGCGGTGCTGAAGGGGCCGCTCACGATCGGGACGGCAGTCGAATACGCGGGACAGATTCTCGAGGCGTTCCGGAGGCGCCATCCGGGGCGGGGCCTTCACCGGCGATGGCCGGGTGGTCTTCGGAAGCCGGCGAACATTCTGGTGACGAAGCAGTGTTGAAGGCAACGCAATGACGCGGGGGGAACGGCTAGGCCCTTACGAGACTCTCGACCCGATCGGCGCCGGGGGCATGGGGGAAGTCTGGAAAGCGCGCGATACGCGGCTGGATCGCATCGTCGCCATCAAGATTTCGAAAGAGCAGTTTTCGGAGCGCTTCGAGCGCGAGGCGCGCTCCGTCGCCGCGCTGAATCATCCCAACATCTGCACGCTGCACGACGTGGGGCCGAACTACCTGGTGATGGAGTTGGTCGAGGGACAGCCGATCAAGGGACCCGTGCCCGTGGAGACCGCGGTGGCGTACGGCCGGCAGATCCTGGACGCACTAGACGCCGCGCACCGAAAAGGGATCACGCATCGCG
>JBGPKH010000338.1:0-9508 GCA_041485845.1 Bryobacteraceae bacterium | reverse complement strand
TGGTGATACTTGCCTGAGTCGGAGTCGTCGAGGTCGAGATGGTACCCGTCGGGGTGGTCCACGAACCAAATCTGTATCGCACGGGGTATTGGCTGCTGTCCTGGCCATACTGCGGGCTGTCCGTGTCGATCAGGTGAAGGGCGCCGACGATCCAGAATTCCAGCAGCGGAGCCGCTTGTTCAAAGGGGTTGGCCGCGGTAGAGCCGGGATATGTAATTACGTTGAGAGAAAGGGGATTGTGATTTTCATCGGCCGCGTTGATCGACACATTGGGGTTGATGGGCACGGGAGTGCCGGCATTCTCGTCGATGGTCCATGAGTAGGCCGAGCAGGATCCGGCAGGGGGACTTGAACCGGCAAACGTTGCCGTACAAGGGGGAGTTAACGGGTCGTTGACGTTCAGCGTCGACGCGACGTTGGTGCAGGTGAAGGTGTTGTCCGTATGCGTGCAGTCAGCAGTGGGGCTGCTGCAATTCAGAATCTGAAGTCCCGACGGAACATTACCTCGGATGGAGATGTTATTAGCGCCGGCGGGGCCGGCATTCACCGCCTGGCAGGTGAGCGCATATTGGGGCGCGGCCGCGGCGGCAGCGGGTGTCGTCTTACCTTGGGGCGTGGAAGGCAGTATCCGTGAGATGCGGCCGGAGGGCATCAGGGTGGCGTTCGACAGTTTCGCCAGGAACACGTCGTAGATGCTCGTCGCAGCGGTCGTCGAACAGTAGCTACCAGGTGGGTTGTTAAACAAGGGCGGCGTCGCACCACGTGGCGGAATGGTCTGCAACGTTCCGCAGGTCAGGCCCGTGACATAGATATTGGTGATACTGGCGGCTGACGGTGTTACGGTTTGTTGGGCGGCCAGCGCGCTCGGTATCAACGTTGACAGGGGCATGCCAAAATAGGTAGAAAAGAGCGGTTTGGTTCCGGCGGCGTCGATCTCCGTGACAAATACGTTGGCCTGCCCGGGCGCGGGCTGGAAAGGATAATACGGAAGAAAGTTAATCGAATAAGTGCCGCCGGTGACGAAGATGTTATTGTTGTGGTCCAGGGCTATGCCGGTCCCATAATCGTCGTCCCCGCCGCCCAGGAACGTGGTGAAAACCGCAGTTGCGCCGGTGGGACCGACCTTCATGACAAATGCGTCGAACCCGTCGAGCCCGCCGAAGTTCGCCGGTTGCATGGATGAAGCCGTGATGCCGGGCAGGGAAGGCGAAGCCGTTGCACCCGTGATATATGCGTTTCCCGCCGCATCCGCCTTGAGGCATGAATATGAAGTGTTTTCGTCCTGGCTGCCGCCAATGTAAGTGAGGTAAATCTTGGCGCCGGTGGAACCCAGTTTTGCCAGGAACAGATCCCCCGTTCCGAACGGACCCGCGCCGCCGTACGCTGGCTGGACGGCCGAGACGGTCGCCAGATTGTTCGATGTCGTAGTACCCAGGACATAGGCGGAGCCGCTGGTCTTGTCTACAAAGATGCTGGTAGCCTGGTCGTAGCCGCCTCCCCCCAGGTACGTGGAGTAGAGCAACTGGGTGCCCGTGGGATTGACTTTGGCGACAAATGCGTCGACCACACCGCCTCCGTAAGCCGCCTGGGAAACACTCTGGGATTGACCGGCCGGAAAGCCGCCCTGCGTGAGACCAGCGACATAGGCATTGGAATTGCTATCTAACGCCACTGCGTAGCCATGATCGTTGTTTGCGCCGCCCAGGTAAGTCGCATACAGGATGGCGCTGGCGCTCGAGTTGAGCTTCACCAAAAAGGCGTCGCTCTTGCCCGCGTTAAAAGTCTGGAATCCAGCCGAGGTTGGGGGGACGGGGAAATTGGTGGATGTGGTCCGGCCCGCCAGGTAGATGTTGTTCTGACCGTCCAACGCGATACCATAGCCCTCATCGCCCGGTGTGTAATCGCCGCACGCCGGCGTCCCATCGGAAAGGGTAACGACGGTGCACGAATATGGGCCATTGCCGCCCAGGAAGGTCGAGGACAGCACCTGCGTACCCGCTGCATTGATCCTTACCACGAAGGCGTCGTCGAAGTTGGTCAACGCACTGTGGCTGGGGAGTGGCTGGGTGAGACCGCCCAGGAAGTTCGCCGATCTGGTGTAGCCGGTAATGATCGAGTTTCCCGCCGGATCTACGGTGATGAAGTTTGCCCAGTCCATGTCAGACCCGCCCAGGTACGTGAAATATTCCAGCACCGGGTCAATGGTCAACGTCCTGGTGCGGTCGTAGTCCGCCAGCGCCAAGGTGACTTCGCGGGTAGCCTGGGCGATTTCGTAGTGCACCGCAACTTCGCGAATTCCGCCGTCGATGGCCTGGCGGACTTGCGGCTTCGCCTGGCGGAATTCCTTACCTGCGACGGAGAGGACCAGATTGCCTTGTGCGTCCAGGCGGAGCCGGTCGACCCCGTCGAAGGCCAGCCGGATGGCGCGCGGGTCGGCGCCCGGGGCCACCACGAAGTCATACTCCAGGCGGTGGTGGTTGTCGTAGTACACCATATCGATGCCCGGATACACGTCGTTGAATTGCAGCCTGGCGTACTGGGGGACGTTGGTATGCCACTTCTTGGGATCGTTTCCAATAAAATAGTGGCTGCTTCCAGGCAGGCGTTGGAGGCCCTGAGCCGGGGGCCAGGGATTCGAGCCCTGGAGCTTCATTTTCACGACGGGCTCGATATCGCGGGCGGGAGCGGAAACCCCCCGATCGAGAGAGGAAACCGCCGGATATGGTATGAGGGGCAGAGGGCGATCTCGTCTGGCCGGACGTCTGTTCCGGCCGAACTGCATGACGAGCTCGCGGCCCGTGAAGAACATCATGTAGCCGCCGCCACGTGCCAGGAACTGTACCTGCGGATCCGTCTGCCCTTGGTTCTTTTCGAACACCAGAGGCAACTGACCGTAAGGACGCGGGGCCTGGGGAGGGCGCGCCGAGCCGACGGGAGCCGGTTGCACCTGTCTTGCCGAAGGTTTTGTGTAGGCCAGTTCAGGAGAGTACCGGCTGCTCAACAGCATTCCGGCCCCCCCTAACCCTAGCAAGCCGGTCGCCAAGGCAAGGCCCGTCATCGTTCCGCGAAATCCAGTTCCAGAGTTGTACATGAGAAGTCTCCTCGATCGGTCCGTGCTATCGCCACCTTGCTCAACTTAGGCCGCTGATGGTGGCGGAGCTTCGGGCTGGCTCGGACAGACCGGTCATTTCGGTCTCCCTCGATTCCGCTCGCCCATAGCGGCTAACGCTTGCCCTATTAAGTGTAAGCGCAAACGGTGGGGGAAAGGGGACAACTGCGAGTCGCTCATCGGTCGTTCTTCACGGCCCGACGCCCGTTTTGTGGCGGTTCCCTCCAGGATAAAGCGACCGTTTTGCGAGAATGCGACCGTTTTGCGAAACCGGCACCTGGGGCGCCTGGACAGTTGCAGGCATTACCGGCACTTGACTCCGCGTCGTGAGTCTGATAACACTCAGGGGATTGGCAGAGGGATGGGGAGAATAGATCCGATGCGCACGCTTTTCCGAGGCTGGGTGATTACGACCGTAATGGTGGCTGTCTTCTTGGGCCAGCCGGCGAGCCGAATATCGCGAATGCCGGACGGAAAGCCGAACTTGAGCGGCATCTGGCAGGCCATGAACACGGCAAATTGGGATTTGCAGGAGCATGCGTCGCGGCCGGGGCTGGTCCTGACGCTGGGCGCAATCGGCGCGGAGCCGGGCGGTCCGGGAGTGGTGGAGGGCGGGGAAATTCCTTACCTGCCGGCGGCCAAGGAAAAGAAGAAAGCCAACTTCGAGCAACGCCTAACCGCGGACCCCGAGCTCAAGTGCTACCTGCCGGGTGTGCCGCGAGCCACCTACATGCCGTATCCGTTCCAGATCCTGCACAGCGCCAAAGCCATCTTCTTCGCCTATGAATACGACGGCGCCGTGCGCAACATTTTCCTCAAAGATCCTGGGCCGGCTCCGGCCGACTCGTGGATGGGACAGTCGGTGGGGCACTGGGAAGGGGATACGCTGGTGATCGACGTGACCGGTCTGGATGAGCGCACCTGGTTCGACCGGGCGGGGAATTTCCATAGCGACGCGCTGCACGTGGTGGAGCGCTACACGCCGCTGGGCCCGGACACGCTCTCCTACGAAGCCACCATCGAAGATCCGAGAGTGTTTTCGCGGCGGTGGAAGATCCAGATGCCGCTCTACCGGCATGTCGAGAAGAATGCGCGGCTGATGGAATTCAAGTGCGTGGAGTTCGTGGAAGACCTGATGTATGGCGAATTTACCAAGAAGACCAACAAGTGAAGCGGGGAGAATAACGATGAAGACCAAGTATGCCGCCGTGGTGGCGGGCCTCGGATTGATTCTGGCGGCGGCGCCGGCTTGGGCGCACCATGCCTTTGCGGCGGAATTCGACGCCAAGAAGCCGATCCATCTGGAAGGCGTCGTTTCGAAGGTGGAGTTGATCAATCCCCACGCATGGATCCACGTCGATGTCAAAGCGGCGGATGGCAAAGTGACTACGTGGATGATAGAGGCGGGCAGCCCAAACGTCCTGTTGCGTCGCGGTTTTACCAAGACGACGGTTCCCAACGGGACGCCGGTAGTCGTGGACGGTTATCAGTCGAAGGACGGATCGATGCGGGGTAACGGGCGCGATATTACGCTGCCGGACGGAAGAAAACTCTTCCTAGGCTCCTCCGGCACGGGCGCGCCTTACGAGAAGAAGTAAGTAGTGGAGGGAACAATGAGCTATCGATATTTCGCATTCATGAGCGCGCTGGCGGTGATGCTCGCGGCGGCCCTTCCAGGCCAGACTCGGAACGCGGCGCCACAACCCAAAGCCAAAAGCTGGACTGTGCCGCGGACTACGGATGGCCACGCCGACCTACAGGGAATCTGGACGAACGCGACGATCACGCCGCTGGAGCGCGCGGCCGCGATGGCAGGGAAGGCGACGCTGACGGATGCCGAAGCGGTGGTGCTGGAGAAGAACGCCTCGGCGGAACTGGCCAAGGTGGATGGCGCGTCGGAACACCCGTTGTTGGCGGCGGCGGGGTCCAACGGGACGGGCGGGTATAACGTGCTGTTCATCGACCGGGGGTCGGAATTCGCACGAGTGGACGGAGTCAAGCGAACCTCATTGATTGTCGATCCGCCGGAGGGGAAGGTGCCCCCAACCACGCCAGAGGCCCGCCAAAGGAACGCCGGGCTGATTGGGATGGGCCGCTATGACAGCGTGAAGGACCGGCCGCTCGCCGAGCGCTGTCTCCTGGGGTTTGGATCCACGTCCGGCCCGCCCATGCTTCCCGTGCTTTACAACAACAACTACCAGATCGTACAGACTCCCGACCACGTGATGATTCTGGTGGAGATGGTCCACGACGCGCGCATCGTCCGCATGAACGGGAAGCATCCCGGGCCGGAGGTGCGTCAGTGGCTGGGGGACTCGATTGGCCGCTGGGACGGCGATACCCTGGTCGTCGACACGACCAATTTCACCAACAGGACGAGGTTCCGGGGATCGTCGGAGAATCTGCACGTGATCGAGCGCTTCACGCGGACGGATGCCAATACGATCCTGTACCGGGTGACCATCGACGACCCTACGACGTTCACGAAGATATGGACGCTGGAGTATCCATTTGTGACGGCGGAAGGCCCGATCTATGAATACGCATGCCATGAAGGAAACTACGCGTTGACGGACATCCTGGGCGGCGCGCGCAAAGCGGATGCGGAAGCGGGGCGCAAGTAATTCATGCTTCCCGATATAGACTACGACACCCGGGTAAGTTGCAGGGACCGGGTACTCATTCCTCAGAAAGGATGGAAGATTCGGGTTATGACTCCTAATCAGGCAAAAAGTCTTTTCGCTCTCGTTGTAGTGCTGGCCGCCGGGGTGATCGGAACGGCCCCGGCACTTCATGGGCAGGCAGTCTCCAACGCTTCGGTGACCGGCCTGGTTGTAGACGAGCAGGGCGCTCTCGTGGCCGGGGCGCCGATCCGGATGTCCGGGGTGGATACCGGCACGGTTTACAACACGGTGACCAACTCGGAAGGCATCTATACCATTCCCAGTCTGCCGATTGGCGCCTACACGCTCGAATCGGTGGTTCCTGGATTCCAAACATACGTGCAGAGGGGCATTGTTCTGAGGGTCGGCGACCACGTCCAACTCAACCTGACCCTGAAAGTGGGGCAGGTGGCGGAAAGAGTGGAAGTGCAGGCCAACGCCAGCCTGGTCCAGACCCAGCAGAATACGATTTCGCAGGTAGTCGACCAGCGGCGCATCGTCGATCTGCCCTTGAATGGCCGCGATCCGACACAGTTGATCGTGATTTCCGGCGCGTCGGTGAATCACAGCGATGGAACCAACACCGGCAGTAAGAGCTTTTTCAGCTCGCAATCGATCTCCATCGCGGGCAGCGCCGGCAACGCCACCAACTACCTGCTGGATGGCGGAGACAACAACGACAGCTTCACGAATGTGAACATGCCGTTTCCATTTCCCGATGCGCTGGAGGAGTTCAGCGTGGAGACCAGCGCTATGCCGGCGCGCAACGGCCTGCATCCCGGCGGCGTGGTGAATGCGGTCACGAAGTCCGGATCGAATCGCATGCACGGCAATCTGTTTGAGTTCATCCGCAACGGGCACGCCAACGCGATCAACTATTTCGCGCCCAGGCAGGATAGCCTGAAACGGAACCAGTTCGGAGGCACGATCGGAGGGAAGATCATTCGGGACAAGCTGTTCTACTTCGGCGGTTTTCAGCAATCCAACATTCGCCAGGATCCCTCTTCCAGCACCGCCTACGTTCCCACCGCAGCGGCGCTCGCGGGCGATTTCGGAGCGCTCGATGGCGCCGGGTGCCAGGCCAAGGGCGTGGCTCGCGCGATCACCGATCCCACTAACGGCCAGCCGCTGCCGGACCGGCAAATCAGTCCGACCCGCTTCGATCCTGCGGCCGTCGCCCTCGCCAAGTACCTGCCGCAAACAGCGGACCCCTGCGGCAAAGTTTCCTACGGCATCCCGGTACGGTCCAATGAATCCCAGTACGTGACGCGCGTCGACTGGATCGTCAATTCCAAACACTCCCTCTACGGGCGTTATTTTTCGGATTCCTACACTCTGGCCGCTTTCTTCGATCCCCATAATATTCTGGTCACATCGACATCGGGCAACTCCGAGCGCGCCCAGACGTTCGTTCTCGGGGAAACATTCACGGCCACCCCGAGCACGGTGAATTCTCTGCATCTCACGGTGGGGCGCAGGCGCAACGACCGCGGCCCCAACGCGATCGGAGCGAACGCCGCTTCGCTGGGAGTCAAGAACCTCTATCAGGCCACCGATAATTTCCTGCAGGTGGCAGTCAACAACGGAGGATTCGCCATCGGCTGCGGCACCTGTGCGCTGGGGCAGTTTCCCATAACCAGCTACCAGGCGGCTGACGATGTGGATATTTTGCGCGGGAAGCACCAGATTGCCTTGGGCGTCGATTTGATCCGCACTCGGGACGGCCAGAACAATCACTATCAAGACAACGGGGTGTTCAATTTCGACGGCCGGTACAGCAACGACCCGCTGCTGGACTTCCTGACGGGCAAGATGAATTCCTTCAGCCAGAGCGGGGCCCAACTCAACGATCTTCTGCAAACCGTGGTGGGGGCTTATGCGCAAGATACCTATCACATGACGCGCAAACTGGTGGTGAATTTCGGCGTGCGTTGGGAGCCTATGCTGCCGGAATACGACCGTTTCAATCGGGGCAGCACGTTTTCCCGCGCCGCCTTTGACGCCGGCCAAGTCAGCCAGGTGTACGTGAACGCGCCCGCTGGCTCTCTCTTCTATGGCGATCCGGGGATCTCCAAATCTTTTACCGCCAAAAGGATGCTCAATCTATCCCCCCGTCTTGGCTTGGTCTACAATCCGGATGGCAAAGGCAGGACCACGGTCCGGGTCGGGGCAGGCCTTCTGTACGACTCGGTAGGGACATTCATCCCATACCGAATGGTCGCCCAAAATCCGCCCTATGGTCCTCAAGTGACCAACACCAATGGCCCTTACCAATTCGGCAACCCATGGGCCACTGTTTCCGGGGGCAATCCGTTCCCGCTCCCGGCGCCGGCCAAGAATGTCGCCTTCCCACTGCTCAACGCCGAGGCGTTCCTGCCGCCGCACTTGCACTCCCCGAGCGTGGGGCAGTGGAATGTCAGCCTGCAACACCGGCTAGCCGAAAACTGGGTCCTCTCGGTCTCTTATCTGGGGAACAAGACGTCGCATTTGTGGATCGGGAACGAAGCGAACCCGGCGGTTTACATTCCCGGCACGTGCGGAAACGCTGCCTGCTCGTCCACCGGTAACACACAGGCCCGGCGAGTGCTGTCCCTGGCGAACCCCAAAGTCGGCCAGTATTACTCCCAGATGACCGAGGGCAACGACGGGATCAGCGCGAACTATAACGGTCTGCTGGTATCGATCGAGCACCGGTTTGCGCGGAATTACACGGTTCTGGCCAATTACACCTGGTCCAAGTGCCTGGGCATAGCCTCGGTTAGCTCGTTGGGAACCGGCGTGATCGAAAACCCCAATAACATACGCGGCGACTACGGGCCATGCACCTATGACGTGCCGCATGTTTTCAACACCAGCGTCGTATTCGTAAGCCAGCTCGGGCGCGGCGGCCTGGTGTCTCACCTCCTCAGCAACTGGCACATCGCTCCTCTGGTGCGCTACCAGAGCGGAAAGCCGGTAAACCCGGTGACGGGAAAGGACAACTCGCTTACCGGCGTCGGCCTGGACCGGCCCAACGTTATCTCCGACACGATGTACACCGGCGCCGCTCACGGGTTGCTGTACCAGTACGTCAACCCGAACCTGTACGCCCCCAATGCGTTGGGCACGTTCGGGAACGCCTCCAAGAACAGTTTGCGCGGCCCCGGCTATTTCAACGTGGACCTGGCGATTACGCGTGATTTCCGGCTCCTGGAGCAGTTGAAGCTGCAGGCCAGAGCTGAATCCTTCAACATGCTGAACCACCCGAATTTTGGGCTGCCGAATGGCAATATTTCGTCCAGTGCCTTCGGGCGAATCACCGGCGCTAGCGATCCGCGCATCCTGCAGGCCTCGATGAAGCTGATTTTCTAGTCAACAGACTGACAGGAACACTCACCACGATCGCGTTCGCGGCCGGTGTTCTGACGGCGTGCGCAAATCCGGCAGCTTGCTCGACTGCTCCATACCCGGCGCCGGCAGGATCGCTGCGGCGGCCAATCCGGGGCTGGTGCGCAGCGCGCGGACCGCGTAGCGCACGTCCCGCGCGATCGCGCCGGGGAAGGTCAGGAAAAGCCGATCCATCTTCCTCCGACCCCTACGCCAGTCCAGAGGAGAATGGAAATCAGGGCTGCCGTCTTGCTCCAGAATGGCCGCACTCGGCCCTCATCGGCCAAAGCTACCTTGCGGTGCACGGTGAACGTGAAGAGGATGGACAGCAGCAGCGAGGTCATCTTGACCCAGAACGCTTCGTGGTAAT
>JBGPKH010000337.1:0-9548 GCA_041485845.1 Bryobacteraceae bacterium | reverse complement strand
GGGGGGGGGGGGGGGGGGGGGGCCGGGGGGGGGGGGGGGGGGGGGGGGGGGGGGGGGGGCGGGGGGCGGGGGGGACGGGGACGCGTTTCAGGCGGTCCTGGTTCGGGCGAAAGGGTAGCAGGAGTGACGGGAGGGAATGATGCGACGAGTTGCGCTTTTTTTGATTTTGGCCTCGGTTTCACCGTTGGCCCGGGCCGCGGACGGCGACTCCACCGAGACGATCGTGCGCGCGGTCTACGACGCGATCTCGGGTCCCGCCGGGACTCGCGACTGGGCGCGGTTCCGGGGTCTGTTCGCGGACGGGGCCCGGCTGATTCCGATGCGGGTTACGCCGGAGGGCGCCGCGGCGCGGGTGATGAGCCCCGACGACTATGCAAAGAGCGCGGGTGCGAGCTTTGAGAAGACCGCATTCTACGAAAGTGAAGTATCGCGGAAGGTGGAGACGTTCGGGAACATGGCGCACGTGTTCAGCACCTACGAGTCACGGCGGGCACCCGGCGAGAAGGCGTTTGCGCGAGGGATCAACAGCTTCCAGTTGGTGAAAGACGGAAGGTCCTGGAAAGTGATGACGATTCTCTGGGATGCGGAGCGCGAAGGCAATCCGATACCGGAGAAGTACCTCACGCCGGTCAGCGGCTCCAAGGTGGCGCTTTAGCCGGAGGCGGGCAGTTCTACGGCGGGATCGGAACACTGGTCTCGCCCCAACCAGCCTGGGACTGCACCTTTATTGCGAGACTGGACGCGCCCGCGCCGGCGGACTGGTAGCGGATGGTATACCGGGCTAGCAGTTGGAGGTATGCCTGCTCGACGCAGTCCGGGACCTCGGAGGAGGATGCGGCCATGCGGAACGTGCCCTTGGTCGATTGGCACAGGTTGTCGAGGCTGGGATTGGGAGTCAATGAGATGGCGTGGACGGTAGTGTGCGAGGTCACGGCGGCGGAAACGAGCTCCGGGTAGCGGGAAGGTTGGGCGGCCTCCCGTTCGCTGTAGACAATCAAGTGGTGTTGGCCCCTGGCTTGGCCAGCGTCCACTTGCACCGACCTTCGGATACTGCTCCAGAGATCGGAGCAGTCCATCGCTGACGGGACGTTCCAGAAGGCTTCGGCCGCCAGTTTAGGGTCGTCCATGAATTGAAGCGGAAGATCGTTCCCGGCCCGATCCACCGGCACGGCGATCTTCCGATCCAGGAGAGTCGCGTGCATATCCGCATCGGCCGTGTCGAGATACGGCACCACGAACCAGAGATCGGCCGGCCGTTTCCATGCGAGAGCCCGGAGAGCCCCCTGGCTGGACGGAGCGGCTCGCGGCGCCTCCGTTCTGGGAGAAAGGAACGCGACCGCCAGTATCGCGGGGGCCTGGCGTTCTTCGACCGTGTAGCTCATCACGCCCTGGCGGTCTTCGCTCAAAATGAACTGCGTGGGGAGGACGTTGACCCGCTGGCGGCCGTCATTCGAGCAAACCTCCACCTGAATTTCCCGCCATCCGGCCTTGCGCAATCGCCGGAACGCGCCGAGCACTCGCCATTCTCCGGCCTGGCGGGCCGCCGCTGTGGCCGCCTTGATCAGGCCGAGAGCGGTGAAAGCGGGGGTTCGCACGGCGAGGTTCGGCTCGCCGACCATGCCCGCCAGTAGTCTGGTGAACCGCGGGTCGCCCGTCTGGCCCATGACCCAGGCGGCGGTCGCACGGAACCGGGGGGATTCATGACCAGCCATTTCCATCAACTCCGGAATGGACCAGCAGTCGCCGAGCCGATAGAGCGCTATGAGTGCGTTTCCCGCAACGCGGTTGTTTCCATCCCGCGCCGCGCCACGCAAGACGTGCCGCGCCTCGCTGGTGTCCACTCCCCAAAGAGCCTCGATGGCGTTCGCGCGGACCCGCGCGTCCGGGTCCCCGAGCCGATTGAGCACCCATTTGACGTTGCGGTTGATGCGCCCGATCATGAGCACGGCTTTGGACTGCAGATACGGATTCGGCTGGCGGGCCAGCGCCATCAGGCTCGGAAGGATGCGAGTTCCATCCGAGATTTCGGAAAGGATGTCCATCAGCCGCTGTATCTCGGGCTGGCAGACTCCTCCGCCGATGGATTCGACATTTTCCGAAAGGTGACGCGCCACGGCCACATCCACCATCTGTCCCGCGAGGGTTGCGGCGCGAGCCAGGGCCATGGCCTGCTCACGCGTCAGCGTCAGGTCGCTGAGCGCAGGCAACAGCAGCTCATTCTCCGCCAGTGTCGATACCAGAAACAGGGAACCACGCGACTCAACCTGGCCGGCCAGGATTTCGAGAGCGCTCGCATAGAACGCCCGCCGATCCTGGCGCACCATTTCCCGAATCAGCATGCTGTGGCTGCCCGAATTGGGATCGAAATCGCGGACCAGGGCGGCGAGTTTGTCCCGGGCATCCGGGGCAGGGCCGCCGGTGGTGGAGACTGGCGATGACACTATATTTAGATCGGCAGAACCGGTGGAACCTTTAGGTTTTGGGCCGTAATTTTCCCGTCTCATCGGATACGACCAGCTACGAAGCCCGTGGGGATTGCCCGCGTGTTGCACGGAAGGCGCGACGTCGAAGAGATGCTGCATCAGGGTCGCAGTTGGAGCGCCTCCGGCAGGCGACGCCGATTCATTCGCCGGATGCCTACGTTCAGTTGCTGTTAGAGCAACTCTCCGGCGCTCCCGCCGCCCAGGCGCTCAGCGCCGGCGAATGGGAACAGGCGTTTGATGAGTGGGTAGAAGGTTCTCCCGACGTTCCGCACCTGCCGGACGAAGCCCTCACTCGATACTGATGGACCACCTCGCCGATGCGAACATTCCGGTCCGCGTCTCCACCAGACCGATTGCCAATAACGGCCTCGGGCTCCCGCTTCAGCAGGCACGCCCCAATCACCCGCGTGCTCACCTTCAACGTGGCTGATTTCAGACGCTTTTTCAGGGAAGCCAAGACCACCTCGACACAGCGCCTACTTCTTCGGCGGCGGCGAAGGACGACGCGGGGATTCGCGCCGTCATTCCCCAAGAAGCGATCGCAGGTAAATGACGCGGACGGAGTGAAGGGGCAACTCAGCTCACCCCGCCGCTCAAGATATTCTCCACAAACGCGCGCTCGATCGGCCAGTATCCGAACACCCGCCGCCCTTCGCTGCGGAACGCGCCCGCGGCCAGCACGCCTGCCAGATCCGCGGGCCCGGGCTTCTGATGTTCCCGTTCGAGCATTTGTTTGAGCGTCAGGGTCGCGCTGGCGAGCTGCCCCGCCACTTCCAGGGCATCGTGCTCATCGCGGCAGCGGACTTCGAGCCTTGCCGCGATCCGGTTCCCATCCGGGCCGAAAGTCAGAACCACGTTCTCGGCCTGCTCCATGCTGCGGGCGAACATACGCGTGCCCGTGGGCAGGTTCGCCGAGGATTTCAGCAGCGAAGCCGGTATGGATAGCCAGACGGGAGCGTTGGGGACCTCGGGATCCGGGCCCG
Source organism: Bryobacteraceae bacterium (assembly GCA_041485845.1). GTDB lineage: Bacteria > Acidobacteriota > Terriglobia > Bryobacterales > Bryobacteraceae > OMOG01. The sequence goes on along the minus strand of JBGPKH010000337.1, from coordinate 6,082 downwards.
ACCTCGTGGTTTGGAGATCCAGCACGGCGGACTGGTCCGGGCTCACCGCCAGCGCCATCAGCCCGGCTTGCACCGGGAAGAATGAAATGCGCCGGCCGGGCGCGCTCCCGGCGGCGCGGCAAAGCGAGTTATGACAATCGCCGCCTACCGATATGGCGTACGCGCGCAGGCTCTTCCAGGCGAAATGTCCCCTGGCGAACATGAAGTTGCCGGTGGGGGCGGAGGCCACGATCAAGGCATCCAGGTCCAGCTTCCAATCGAAATCGATCTTGCGGGCAAAGCTGCGGTAGTCGGGATCTTCCTCGATTTTCGCGCTGTCGAGCGGCCGCAGAATGCCGCCCCGGCGCAATTCTGCGAAATCGATATACACCACCAGAGCATCCCGCGTGGGCAGGCGTTTCAGCAGCCGGGCGGTCGAGATCGGCCGGGACCTGTACCAAACCACGCCCCATACCGAACCGCCGCAGACGGCGGCGACGATGGCGATGAGCAGCCAGGCGCGTTTCTTCGGGTCCACGACGCCAGTATCACACAGGGCGAGGCCGGACAGGCCAGGAGGCCTGTCCCACTCTACGAATCTCCGTTGGCCGAGTTGGACCGGCTGTCGAGCACCTCCCGCACCTTGTGAGACAGGGCGTCCGGCAGAAAAGGCTTCTGCAAAAACGCGATGCCGGATTCCGGGATACCGTGATGCACCATGGCTTCCTCGGTGTACCCGGAAATATACAGAACGCGCATGTGAGGCCGAAGGGGCGCAATCTGCCGGATGAGGCCGGGACCGCTCATCTCCGGCATCACCACGTCCACCACGGCGAGTTCGATGGTCCCCGCGTGTGTCTTTGCCAGCCGTAGTGCCTCGCGCCCGCGGGTGGCCTCCAACACGGTGTAGCCGTGGCCGGTGAGCACGTCCACGATCAGCTTGCGCACGCGCGCTTCGTCCTCCACCAGCAGAATCGTCTCGGCGCCCGAGAGCGATTTGCGAGTCGCGGACTTTTCATCGACAAGCTGGGGCCCTGGTTCGGCGAGCCGAAGATAGATGCGCGCGGTGGTGCCCTTTCCCAACTCACTGAGGATGCCGATAGCGCCCCCGCTCTGCCGGATGATCCCGTACGCCGTCGCCAGTCCCAGTCCCGTTCCGCGTCCGGGATTCTTGGTGGTGAAGAAGGGCTCGAACAGGTGGCTCTGGGTCTTTTCGTCCATGCCCGTGCCCGTGTCGGTAATTGAGATCGTCACGTACGCGCCGGGCAACACGCCCAGTTGCCTGGCCGAAAAGCTCTCGTGGAGACGGATGGTTCCCGTCTCGATCGTGAGCTTGCCGCCGTTGGGCATCGCGTCGCGCGCGTTCACCACCAGGTTCATGACGACCTGTTCCAGCCTGCCGGCGTCGGCCTCCACGGCGTCCTGCGCGGCCGCCGGGATGGTCACCAGGTCGATGTCTTCGCCGATCAGACGGCGCAGCATCTTCTCGATCTGCATCACCAGGTCGTTGATCCGGATGGTGCGCGCTTCCAGAGGCTGGCGGCGGCTGAAGGCCAGCAACTGGTGGGTGAGGGCGCCACCCCGTTCCGCCGAGCGCCGAATCTCCAGGAGGGCGGTACGCTGCGTCTCCTTGAGGTCGCGGCCGGCCAGCAGCATATCGCTGTAGCCGGTGATCACGGTCAGAAGATTGTTGAAATCGTGCGCCACGCCGCCAGCCAGGCGACCCACGGCTTCCATCTTCTGCGCCTGGCGGAACTGCTCTTCCAGGCGGGTGCGCTCCCGCCGCATTTTCGCCGCGCGCATCTCGCGCTCCACGGCGGCGTTCAGGCGCATGAGGTTGCCGCGCGTCAGGTGATCGGCGGCCCCCGCTTTCAGCGCGGAAAGGACCTCGGAATCCTTGATCTTTCCCGAGACCACGATCAAGGGCAGATCGACGCCCTTCTCCTGGATCGCGCGCAGAGCGGCCAGCGCTCCAAATTCGCCCACGGTGAAATCGCTGATGGCGATGTCGCAGTTGCCGTCGAGCGCGCGATCAAGTTGCGCCTCGTTTAACACCCACTCAAATGAGGGCGTATAGCCTGCGCGTTCGAGCTCCGCCGACACGACCTCCGCACCGGCTTCGCCGATAAACAGCACACGCAACGGTTGCAAAATGCCTCCGGACTTCCGCGGCAATCCATAGGGTAATGGATCGCGCGCCGCTTGGCGCGGGTCTCTTTTATCCGATTGTGCCCTTACGAACACACCTTCAACCTGTACCGGAGCCGACGAACTCGCGCACCTGAATTATGCAGGCAGGACGATCAACAGGCTGGGGAGCGATTTGGTTTTCTTCACGCTTCTCACGGTCGTGGCCCCGAAACGAAGCCGGGGCCGGTTAGACTAAGACCAGTGGAAGAAGAGGTCCTCGGAAAGGCGTACGATTCCCGCCTGATGCGGCGGCTATTGGGCTACATGCGCCCCTACCGCATGCTGGTGGGGTGGTCGCTGGTGTTCCTTCTGGCGCAGTCCGGGCTGCAAGTGCTCGGTCCGCTGCTGACCAGGATCGCGGTCGACCGGTATCTCCAGCGAAGCTCCTACAGCGCTCCCGCGTTTCTCGAGTCGTGGCTGCCGGCCGATCCCTGGACCGGACTCGCCAGGATCGCACTCTTCTACCTCGCGATACTCTGCGGCACATTTCTGTCCGAGTTCGCCCAGACATACCTCATGCAGTACACCGGCCAGCTAGCCATGTTCGACTTGCGCAAGCAGCTCATGGAGCACCTGCAGCGGCTGGACCTGTCGTTCTACGACCGCAACCCCGTGGGCCGCCTGGTGACCCGCGTCACCACCGACGTTGACGTGCTAAACGACCTGTTCGCTTCGGGCCTGGTCACGATCCTGGGCGATGTTCTGGTGCTGGCGTTCATCCTCGCGATCATGTTCCGGATGAGCCCGCCGCTCACGACCATCATGCTGGCGGCCATGCCCTTCGTGATCCTGGTCACGATTGTGTTCCGCCGCTCGGTGGCGCAGAGCTATCGCCGCATCCGCGTGGCCATCGCCAAGATCAACTCCTACTTGCAGGAACACATCACGGGCATCGTGGTGCTGCAACTGTTCAATCGCGAGCGGCGCAGCGCCGAGGAGTTCGATCGCGTCAATCGCGAGCACATGGACGCTTACAAGGACGCCATCACCGCTTACGGCTGGTTCTACCCGGTAGTGGAGTTCATTTCCATGTTGGCGCTGGCGGCCATCCTAACGCACGGCGGGTTCCGCATCCAGAGCGGTGCGCTGACCCTCGGGGTGGTGGCCGCATTTCTGCAATACGGACTGAGGTTTTTCCGCCCGATCCAGGACCTGAGCGAGAAGTACAACATCCTGCAATCCGCCATGGCATCGTCCGAGCGCATCTTCAAGCTCCTGGACACCGAAGCGACCGTGCTGGCGCCTCCCCGGCCGCACCCCGCGCCGCCGTCGATCGCCGCCATCGAATTCGACCGCGTCTGGTTCGCCTACCACGACGAGAACTGGGTGCTGCAAGATGTCAGCTTCACCATCGCCCCGGGAGAAACGGTCGCCGTCGTCGGACATACGGGGGCCGGAAAGACCACGCTCATCAGCCTGCTGCTGCGCTTCTACGATGTGCAGAAAGGCAGCATCCGGATCGGCGGAGTGGACGTGCGGCAGTTCGATCCCCTCGATCTGCGCCGCCAGTTCGGCGTGGTCTTGCAGGACCCGTACCTCTTCACCGGCACGCTTGAAGAGAACATCCGGCTAGGCACGGAGACCATCGGGCGCGAAGACGTGGAGACCGCCGCGGAGCAGGTGAACGTCGCGGACTTCATTCGCAGCCTGCCGCACGGTTTTTCGCACGCGATTCGCGAGCGGGGCAGCGGTCTTTCCACTGGACAGAAGCAGTTGATCGGCTTCGCCCGCGCGCTGGCGCACAACCCCCGATACCTGATTCTCGACGAGGCCACTTCCAGCGTGGACACCGAGACCGAATTCCGCGTGCGCAACGCCTTGAACCGCATGGTGGAAGGCCGGACCTCGATCGTCATCGCGCACCGGCTTTCCACCATTCAGCGCGCCAATCGCATTCTGGTGATGCACAAAGGCCGACTCCGGGAATCCGGCACCCACCAGGAGCTGCTGGCGCAGCGCGGCATTTATTGGAAGCTGTACCAGCTCCAGTACAAGGATCAGGAAGTGCCCGCGCCGCAGGCGGAGAGCCCGGTGCGGTAGGTGGCCCCGATCGCCGGCAGCAATTGGGGCCACGACGTGAGGATCGAGGGCGCGCCTGCCGGCATCAACACCGATTCCAGCGCCGGCTACAACGAAGTAAGTCCCGGCTACTTTGGCAGGATGGGCATGCCGCCGATCGCCGGCCGCGAGTTCACCGAGTCCGGCAATCCCGCCGCGCCGAAAGTGGCGATCGTCAACCGGCAGTTCGTCAAGAGCTTCCTCGACAGGAGTTTCCCCAGAATTTCTCAGGCCTCCCAGCCAAGGGTCAGAACCATCTGCAGGCTGGCGGGTGGCATTTCCGGCGGACTGAAGGCGCCTTGCGAGAGAATTCTTCGGATTCCATCGGCCAGCGCACATCACCGGAACGGCGGAATGCCGAAGAATCGCTGCTTTCCTCAATTTTCCAGCGCGTGATGTAGATCCGCACGATCCACGAAAGGGATTGTGAGTCCTTGGCTGCAACCGGCGTAGGAGATAGCCCCGGCCTGCGCAATTCCGCCTCAGCCCGCAGCCGGCTCCACCGGAATCCCCGCGCCTGCCAACGCCGCCTCCACTTCCGCCGGCCGCAGCCGCGTGGCATCGTACTCCACCGTCAGGCTGTCGAGTGACGGAGCCACCTGCACCCGTTGGATACCATAGAGCGAGTGCACGTCCGCGACGCGGGCCAGCAGGAGATCGTCGAGAGGCTTCTGCAAACGGAAGCGGATCTGCACCCTGGTCATAGTTCTACAATACCCCGTCACTCCGGGAGCCCGGCCGAGCCTTCCAGTTCGGCCAGCAACTGCACGGCGAGCGCGCGGCGGCCGGCGTCGAACTCCGAAAGCGGATTGTCTGGAATGTGCGCCGACACCCACGCCTGCAGCACCTCGGTCACCGGCTTGGCCAGCGCCTCCTCGGCGCCCGGCTCGAACCGCAGCGGGATCTCCGAGCGCTGGATCGCGGCCATCAAGAGTTCCTGAAACTTCATCGAATCTCCTTTTCCCCTACCGGCGCGAAATGGTTGACCGGTCCGCAGCCCCGTCCGAGTCCGGGATTGCTTCGAATGGCCTCGTGGACGAAGCGCTTGGCGCGCGCTACTGCCTCGGCCGTCGCGAGCCCGCAGGCCAGCCCGGCGGTGATCGCGGCGGAGTAGGTGCAGCCGGTGCCGTGGGTGTGGCGTGTCTCGATGCGCGGAGCCGGGAACTCGTGCCATTGGGCGCCATCGAACAGGACGTCGACCGGGTCGCCCTCGAGGTGCCCTCCCTTGATCAGCACGGCGCGCGCTCCCATTTCAAAGATGCGGCGTGCGGCCCGCCGCATGTCGTCGAGCGTGCGGATGGTCAAGCCGCTGAGCGCCTCGGCCTCCGGCAGGTTGGGAGTCGCCAGCGCGGCGCGCGGCAGCAGTTGGTCGCGGATGACGGCCGTAGCCGCCTCGGGCAGCAGTGGCACGCCGTGCTTGCCGATCATCACCGGATCCACCACCAGCGGAAAGGCGAACTCCGCCGCCGCCCGGGCCACCGCCCGAACCACCTCCACCGAGCCCAGCGCCCCGGTCTTCGCGGCGTCCGGCGGGATGTCCTCCAGCACGGCGCGCAGTTGCTCCAGCACCAGGCCGGCGGGCATCACCTCGACGCGCGACACGCGGACGCTGTTCTGCACGGTGAGCAGCGTGATCACCGCTTCGCCGTAGACGCCGAACTGGTGGAACGTCTTCAGGTCGGCCTGGATGCCGGCCCCGCCGCAGGGATCCGATCCGGCGATGGTGAGCGCGGTGGTGGCCACCACGGTAAAATAGCACATGCCGCGAATCGCTTTGATTGGCGACTTCCATCCCGGCGCCACCGGACACCAGGCCATCCCCGAGGCACTGGCGCTTTCCGCGGCGTCATGCGGC
>JBGPKH010000336.1:0-9576 GCA_041485845.1 Bryobacteraceae bacterium | reverse complement strand
CCTCTTCTTTGCCGTCGCGCCGTTGCTGGCCGTCGACACCAACTGGATCGCTAAGCTCGGCGGCAAGATCGAACGTGACGCGGCGGGCCGGATCGTGGCGGTGAATCTCCGCGGAAGCTGGATCAACGATGCGGAGATGATCGAGCTGGCGCGCCTTCCCGACCTGGAGCGGCTGGACCTCTCGCATACGCGGATCAGCGATGAAGGCATGCTGAACCTGAAGCCGGCGCCCAAAATCAACGATCTCAAGCTCTTCTATTCCGAATGGATCACCGACCAGGGTCTGACGGCCATCAAGGAATGGAAGCACCTGAAACGCCTGGACGTGCGCGGAACCAGGATCTCCGATGGCACGCTGGAAATTGTGGGCCGCCTCACGGGACTGGAGGCCCTGGACATAGCTCACACCGAAGTCACCGACCTGGGCCTGGAGAATCTGATCACGCTCGTCAATCTCAAGGAGCTTGCGCTGGGGCGCGGACGCTTGAGCAACTTTGGCTTGGTCGCGCTGCGGATGCTCCCCACGCTCACCTATCTGGACCTGAGCGGCGCGCGCCCCACGCCTCCGGACAATCCGGGCGGTCGGGGCGGCGGTGCGGGCATACCGGAGGAGACCCTGAAGGCCATCGCCGAGCTTACCGATCTGCGAGTGCTCCAACTCGGGTATTCCGCCATCAACGCCGACGGCCTCAGAACGCTGAGCGCTCTGAGTAAGGTGGAGAAACTCGGCCTGCAAGGGTGCAGCCGCGTGGACGATGCCGCGCTGGCAGAGCTGGCCAAGTGGAAGAGTCTTAATTATCTCGATGTGCAAGAGGCCAAGGTCACCGAAAAGGGACTGACCTTGCTGCGGACCGCCCGGCCGGAGATCAAGATCCTCAGCGGCGGCACGCCTCCGGCTCCGCCTGCGCCGTACAGCCGTTGAGCGCCGCTACTGGTAGCGGATCTCGAAAGGCTTGTTGGTAATAAACAGAACGGTCACATCCTGAGCCGCAGTGGCGCCGTGCTCCATCGCGGAGCCTTCCGGAAACCAGACGAAATGCCCCGGTCCGTATTGACCGTCGTGAGTCACCAGCGTCCCCTCCAGGACATACATCCCGTGCGCGCATGGATGCGTGTGAAGCGGGTTGACGGCGCCGGCCGGGTAGCGGACCAGTCGCACCTCCATGCCCGTATCCGGATCCACAATCAGGTTCTTGCGATATAGCGAGCGGCCGATCTTCTCGTTGGGCCGCTCCTCCCAGGGGAGCGCGGTGCTGTCGATGGCGGTGAGTTTGACGTCCGGCATCTCCCGATTATCGCTGGTTTGCATCGGTGGCGGCTTCCGCCTGATCACTCTTCCCTGGAGGACTTCGGATGGTCCGTCAACGTCGGCCGTTTCTCTGGACGCGGTCTTTCGCTCTGTTTACGTTCCCTGCTCGGAAGCATAGAGACCAAAAAAGCCTGCGCGGCGGGTTCTTCTCGGATGATGTTCCAGCTCTTGAATGCGTCGGTGATGCCATCGATGTGCAGCAACACCTCCGTCAAATCCCACTCTCTGGCGGTGTTGTAATCCGCTTCATTGCGATGGTATTGCGCCTGTCCAAATGTGTCGGTTACGTTGTATAAGTGGTAGGCGAGGGATCTCTCCGGCCCTTCCGTCGGTTTTTCCTTGAAATAGTTGTTCAGTTCGGTCACTCTCTTATCGGCGGCTTGCTTCATCGGGCCGTGATCGAATACCCGTCCCAGGATGGCCCGTAATTCAGGTCGCTGCCAGTTTGCAGTAGCTTCAGAAATTAGTAGATGAAATAGGGCATAGTACGCTGTGGAAACGGCTCGGCGCAAACTCGGCTGGTGAGGATGGTCGGGGTGGAGGTTAGCGAGGTCCTGAGCCAACTCAAGCAATTCATCGGCGTAGGCCATCGATCACGCCCACCGTCTGGCCTGCTCCGACTGCGTCAGAAAGTTGAAGTAGGGAAGAACTCCCCATTCTTCGAGAGGCTGCACTTGCTGGACGATAGATTGCGAAATCTGCCTGGTGAGAGGAAGAAGTTGTGCGCGCGGTATTCCATCGGCGAGAACAACCTGAAAGAAGACAGCCGATTCTCCGTTCCAATCGTTGCCGAGCGTTGGCGTCACGGCAACGACGTGTGGCTGCAAGGCGCCAGCCGCTTGGGCGATGGCCGCAAAGAACTGCGGTTGATGTGCGAAAGCCTTCGCGACGTACACGAGGTCATTATCGCGCATCTCGCGGCAGTCTGCCGAAATCGCGTTAGAATCGAACTACAACCGCCACGATTCATCGAACAATCCCGCGTAAGCCGCCTCCGGGTCGTCCGAACCTTCCTTGACGCTGAAGATCGCGAAATCGCCGTAGCGCGGCGTCGGGAAGTCTCCCGCCCAATCCGCCCACGCGGCCGTCAGCCCGCTGTTGATCACTACGTAACGGTCCGGATTTAGCGGGCTCGGATAAATCAATGCCGGCACCGACTCGGCCGCGGGGAAACTTCGATTGCCCAGCGCGACCGTCTCTTTGCTCCAGCGCAGCGGCAGCCTGCCGTTGAGTTTGGCGATCCACCGATTGCTCCCCGGGTCGCCGAACAGCACGACGTTGTACTTCGCGAAGTCGGACGCCGCGACGTCCTTGTCGTCCTTCACGCGGATGTGACCCCGGTAAGCCAGCGCATACTGCCGCTCGAATCGTTCGAGGATCCGCAGGGCCTGGTCGTTCGCTGCTTTATTCCAGGGAGCGCCCGTGGGACGGACGACCAGGAACGGCTCCAGAAACGCGTCGTCGATCGGACCTTGCAGCCCATGCCTTTTCCGCAGGCCCTTCTCGCGCGCGTTCGCCGGCTTCCAAGTCCCGTTGGATTTCTCGAAAGTCATTTCGGGCGCGGCTTTCACGTTCAGCTTCTGGCCGTCAATCGTGATCGCAGCGGCGCGGGCGGTTTCCCGCAAAACGAGCCGCGTGAGATTCCTGGTCGTGATTTCGTAATGGGCGCGATCGTCGGATCGCTTGGCATCGATTTCCGCGCGTTCGTAGTGCTTCTCCAGGCCGTCGAGCGTCACCCAATAGTCGCGGTTGTAGCGCGTTGTGTAGGTCAGGAACCGGATGCGATCCGGGACCTGCCGTCCCTTCTGGATGCGGTCGTACAGGTATGCGTTCAAGAGCTTGCGGCTCTCCGGGTGCATGTCGTGGCCGGTGTTCGGCGCCACCAGGAACATCATCGACGGGGCATTCGTCGCCTTGAGCGAAAACCGGTCCCCCTCGAACTGGACACCGTCGCGGACCAGTTGCTCCGTGGCGCTGTTGTGCTTCACGTTGCTCCGGTCGTTCTCCCCGACGTACGATGCAAACGGAATGTTGTAGGCGTTCAGCGCCCACTCGTACATGTTGTCGAAGATCCTGCACATCGACTGGTATACCGCCGGCAGCGTGTTCAGGACAGGAATCCGGTGCGACGTGTTATCGCCCGCGCCGACTTCCACGGCGGCCCAGAGATCGGGGTGGTGCAGAGCCGTGTGCCACACCCCGGCGCCGCCCATGGAAAAACCGCGCAGCGTCATCCGGTCCGGATCGATCTTGTAGGCTCTCTTCGCGAACTCCATCGCCTCGAAAACATCCGCCTCTCCCGGCCAGTGATAGGTGTTCTTGCCTCGGCCGAACAAATCGATTTGCAGTGTGCCGGGAAGATACGCGATCTCCATACCTTGCCCGGAGTTGAGCGTCTCGACTTCGTACAGACTGGTGAAGCGCCCGTGCTGCGCGACATCCAGCGGAAAGGCTCGCACGCCGTCATACTCGTCGGGAACCGTGACGCGGACCGGTTGCACCGATCCATCGAGTGCCGAGCGGTACCCGCGCACCACGCGCCCCTTCTGGGTTGTCCAGGGCGACTTGCCCTCCGTCAATTGCGCCGCGCGTTCCAGTCCCTTGTCCAGCACGGCGAGCGTGTCCGTGACCGACCGCTGGCGGAAAAACTCCTCGGGATATGCCATCTTCCAGATCGCCGCCTCATGGAAAATCTCGACGTCGGCGAGCAGCGCGTCGTCCGCACGCCGCGATCGAAGGTCGCCGATGGCCTTCCCGAGTTGCTCGATCTTCGCCTGAATCTGTTGCTTCTCCGCGTCCGCCGGCGGATACGGTGCGGCCGCCGGATGGAATCGCGTCCAGGGCAAATTCTCCGGGGCCTTCTTCGCCGGAGCCGGAGGTGGAGGGGAATTGGTCTGCGGGGTTTGCGGCGCCGCGGGGAGCATGGCCAGGATGAGCAGGACCATGCCGAACAACACACCACTAGCTCGGCGTTTCATGTTGTGCTCCAATTCGCCCTTCAGGCGAGGATCTCGGTCAGTTGCCGGTTTGCCGTTGGCATCTTCCCAAGTCCGGCGCCGATCACACCGTCGAACAACGTCGTGTAAAGATCGCCGATCGTCCCCGCGATCTTCGTATGCCGCCCGAGCGACAGCTTCTCCTTGCTGCCCGCCACGAGAGCGATCATGCCGCTCGATTTGTGAGGCCCGGCCTCGGCGTGCTCGTGGACGTACATCAGCACGGTGTTGTCCAGCAGGGTACGGTCGCCTTCCGGAATCGATTTGAGCTTCGCCACCAGGTAAGCGAACTCCTCGACGTGCCACCGGCAAATATCGCGGAGAATTCGCTGCCCTTCCTCGCCCTTTTCGCCCGGAGCCTTGCCGTCTTTGTGGGTGTAATCGTGGTGGCGCGCCGCGGTGTGCCCCAGCCAGGGAAATCGCGCCAGGCCCTGGCACTTCGTCAACATGTAACTCGCCACGCGCGTCTGTCCGGTCGCAAACGCATAGGCCAGCAGGTCGCTTTGAAGTTTGGCGACACGCGGCCAGTCCTTCATGTCGAAGTCCTCTTCCGGAGGCGTGACCTTCCGATAGTCCGGAGGCAGGGAGGCGATCGCGCGCTCGAGATCGCGAATCGAAGAGAGATGCTCCTCCAGCCGCATCTCATCCTCCTTCGGAAGACCTTTGCGCAGTAAAGCCCCTTCCTTGGAGATCGCATCCAGGATGCTCCGCTTACGATTGATCCAACCCAAATCCCGGGCTCCGAACAGCCGGTCGAACAACCGATGCGGTATCTCCTCCGGTGGCAGCGGACGGTTCGGCCCCGCCCAACTCATATTCTTCTGAACCGCACCGCCGAACGACTCCTGCGAAACGCCGATCTGCAGCGAGCGGAAACGCGAATTATCACCGATCTTCCCGGCGAGGATCTGGTCGAGCGACGGAGCGCTGGGTCCGGCCGAGCTCAAACGGGTGCATGTCATCAGCGCGCAGAGCGATTGCGGATGTCCGTTGCCGCCGTATGTGTTGTCGAGCCCGCTCAAAACGAGGATATCGTCCTTTAGCCGGCCGATGGGCGTCAGGCACGGTGTAATATCGTAGTCCGTGCCCGTATTGGACGGAATCCAATAGCGCTCGGGAATACCATTTCCGTTGAACCAGATCGCGAATCGTTTGCCGATCGCGTTCGCTCCATTGGTTTCGGCGGCATACGCGGTCCCCGTCGAATTGAACATCGAGATCAGAGGCGGGATGCCGACAATCGCCGGCACATGAGCCGCGGTGAGAGCCTTGAGGAAGATTCGTCGCGAGAGACGAACGCGCTTAGTGATGACTTGCGACATTGCCGGTCCTCCGTGAGTCTGGGAATTCCCTCAATTTTACTAAAGCCACCATCAGTTCTTTGAACTGGTAGCCGGACTCTCGAAAGGCTTCGAGCGCCGGGTTGAGCACGGGCCGGTCGGCGGGGGTGTCCTGCCGGCCGGACATGTACCGGAAAACCTGCTTGACCACGCATTCCTGACACTGCGGGGTCTTGGCAAGGAGCTCGCCGAGTTCTCTGGGGCTGGTAAACTCGGAGCTGGGTATCCCTGCAACCGAGCCCTTCGTGTCCAATTCCAATTCGACCTGCCTGGGTTGCGCCCGCCTCGCAGCCGCGCCCGTCAGGTTCGGGTAGAACAGCAGCTTGTGCTTCTCCCGGCGCATCCCGATGGCGTCGAACTTCTCGAATCCGAAACCGATGGGATCGATGAGTTTGTGACAGCCCGCGCACGTTTGATTGCTGGCGTGCATCGCCATCCGCTCCCGGTTGGTTACCGGCTTGGACTCCTCGACCGGCGGCAGATTGGTATCCACGCCCGGCGGCGGAGGCGGCACCTGCTGGCAGAGAAACTGCTCTCGAACGAACAGGCCTCGGCCGGTTGGCGCAGTATCGTCCGGCTTGCTCGAAAGCGTAAGGAACAGAGCCTGGCCCAGCAGCCCGGCACGCTCGGATTCCGCGGGGAACTCTACGCGCTGGAAATCGCGCGCCGGCGGCGGCACCTTATAGACTGCCGCCAGATCGGAGTTGATGAAGCTGTAGTTCGCCGTGAAGGCTCCCATGAAATTGCGGCCGTTCCACACCAGGTCGCCGATAAACCTCCGGGACTCCTCGGTCATTGCCTTCGCCAGCTCGCGGCTGAACAGCGGATAGAGCCGTCGCTCGCGCGAGGCGCTCAGCACCCGATCGAAGCGCAGCCACTCGGAAACGAACTCGTCTATTCCGTCCCTGGCTCTCGGATCGTCCAGCATGCGGCGAGCGACGCGTTCCATTCCTTCCGGCGTGTTCAAGTCGCCTCTTGCCGCGCTATCCAGCAGCGCATCGTCGGGCGCGGTGTCCCACAGGAAATAGGACAGGCGGGAAGCCTTCGCATACGGCTGCCATTTCGGATTGGGAGTTTCTTCGAGCCAGAAAATGAAGGCAGGCGACTGGAGCATGGTCTCGATCACGGCTTGTGCGCCGTCGAGAAATTTCTTTTCCGTCTTGAATATCGCCTCGTGCCAGGCCACCTCTTGCGCATCCAGAGGGCGACGGAAAGCTCTGCGTCCGAAGGTCTGGATGAACCTGGTCCGGCACCCCGCGTCGTCATCCGAAGCCGCCTGGCACGGAATCAGGCCGCGCGAATCGCCTCTGCGAAACGCGCCGGCCGCCAGTCTTTCGGCTGCCCGGCTGTAACCCTCGGTCAAAATGGGGGAGACAGAGAGTGCCTGGTACTGATTCTTGAATCCGTTGACGTAATCTTCGGGAGGAAACTGGCTCGCCGGATTGCTGGTGTCCTTCAGCAGGTCGCGCACCGTATTGTTGTACTGGCTGTGGGTCAGGCGCCGCAGAACCACTTTGGGCGCGACCCCATATCCACCGGCCTCTTCCTTCCGGTACCCAAGCGCCTCAGCCAACTCTGTGTTGGAGAGCTTCGCGAGATAGCCGATCCACGATATCAACGCCGCTTCTTCCTGGCTGCCTTTCCGGATACGCTCTCCGCCAGTATGCGCTGTGCGCAGCGTTGGCTTCATCAGCAGGATCGAGTTGCCGGGATTCTGACGGTCGACCAGTTCGGCGAGCGATTTCCCAAATGCCTCCACGCGCGCTTTGGGCGCATCCTCGTCAGGAAAATGAAGCCGCGTGGCAGACGCGACGCCTTCCGCGTTGTGACAGTTGCGGCAGCCGGCACGCTCCAGAATAGGGTAGATCCGTTCGGTAAATGAAAGCTGTTGGGCTGAAAGAAGACACACACCGGCAGCGAAGAGGAACAGCGCGCGAAGCGCGGCATTCCTCCGGGCATTTGGCCACAGACAGACACGACGCCTGACGCGCCGATTCATTACCTTAACTCTAACAGAACAATGGGAAGGAATCAAACGCTCGGGACGATCTTCGGTGACGCGGAGCCTGAAATCCGGATTGCGGTCTTTTGAATCGCATTCCCGTACACGAAGTGCTGGCGAAGCGCGGAGGGGTCACCGTGGCGCCTCCTCGCCCGCTCGTATCACGCCCACATCATTGTGGAGTCCCAATCCGCTTCGTAACGCAACCGCGCGTCACCGTAGAAAGTGATGATCCCTTCCGCCGGGTCCAATTCAGGTTTGAGAGATTCGTTGCCCGCTGTGGGAGAAGGCGGGAGCCCACTTTCAGAGCGGTCCGGACAACGTTCGGGCAGGGATTCCGGCATGGATGGAAGCTGGTACTTGCTCCTCGCCGGCGGTCTCGGCCTCGACCCTGCCAGCTCCGGCGCCGCCAAGCTTCCGCCACAGGCACGCGCCGGCGTGGTGTTGGTTATGGCGGCGATGTTCTGCGCAACCCCTTAGATTCTAGCCCGCAAAACCTGAGGATTCGTCTCTCAGATTTACCTTGTGCATACCATTTGTGTAACGGGCAAGCGTTCAGCGCTCCGCACTCGGCTTCAGCGCTCAGCCTACAAGCTGAAGGTGGCCCGCCACCGGCCGACTCTGAAACCGATCAAGCCCAAGGACCACGAGGAACTGGCCCAGCGCGTCACCGAATTGAAACGCATGCTCGCGGGCCTCCTGCAAAAGCTGAAGGCTGATCGCTGAAAGCTCCCGTCCTCAAGATTGCAAGTATCCTTGGCTATTGTTAGGAGTTAGGAGGCAACCAGGGATTATGACGATCCCCGCGCAGCAGAAAGTCCAGGCTACCCGTCGAAAACCGCTGCATGGAGTGGCGCACACAGCAGGCACAGCAAGAGCAATCGATTGGATCGATTCACAACATTTACACTTTAGAGACTTTTTACCGCGTTTGCATCCGAGAATAGAGGCAGGCCCGGTTCCGGATGAATCTGATTGTGTCGCGCGCGTCCAAGGATTACGTGCTGCAGGTGACCGGCGGCCGCTTGCCCCAGAACGTCCTCTACTGCGCGCGAAACGGAATTGCCGCGATGGGTTATGCCGGGGCGGATGAGATCGCCGGCGTCCCCACCGGCCAGTGGCTCGCCGAAGCTCTGCCTTGGAGACGCGATTTGGGACACGCCCTCACGACTCTTGCACAGGCGTTGAGCGACGCTCCGGTGCCAGTGGAATCGTCATTCGATCTGCACGTGGTGGGGTGGCAGTGGTCGGGGAAGCGGTGCCGGCCAGTGGTCGCGGGCGTGAGCAAGGATCCGGGGAGGGCGGACTTTCAGATCGAATACCTGCCTCGCTATTGGTTTCTGGATCGTGGCAGACCCGGGAGAAACGGGCGCCGCGGCTATCGATTCAACGTGACGGCCGCGCCCGCCAGGTGCATCGCGCGCGCGCAGTTGCGGAGGGTTGTCGATCGGCTTCGCGATCTGGCGCCGGATGAGGCGGAGAGCGTGATCGCCGGAGCGATCCGCGGGATTGCCGGGGCTGTGCCGGAAGCGGGGCCGCACCGTCTCAGCATGTTGCTGTACCCACGGGAAGTGGGGCGGGTGCGGGTGCGATCCATGACGGGAGCGATGGCGCCGTGGCTGGTCAGTCCCCGCGGGATCGCGGCTCCGGTTGTTCTGTCGGGGAAGACGGTGGTTCAACTCGGAACCTATGTGGTTTCGCTGGAAGGGTGTGCGACGTAAGTGGAACACGGACGGGGCTCTGGCGGAGCCGCGACCGTCAGGGAGGTCCCGATGGGCCGCGGCGGCCCACCAAAGGGCATGAAGACGCGACCGGTGCGGGTCGGGTATTTTCGCCGGTTCTTCGCCGCGTCTTCAACCGAGCGGTCTTGCCGCTGTCCCGCACGACAACTTCAACACTTGGTGGGGCAGGGCTTCAGCCTGCCGATTT
>JBGPKH010000335.1:0-9588 GCA_041485845.1 Bryobacteraceae bacterium | reverse complement strand
TCGTCCGGCCACCAGCCGTCCACGCCCAGCGCCAAGATCGGGCGGTGCATCTCCCAATAGCACAGCGGCTGCTGCTCGGCGCGCCGCTGGGAATCGCACGGGTCCTTGACCGTGCCGTGCATGTCGGGAATGCGCGTGGGATACGCCACGTGCAGCACGACCTTGAAGTGGTCCTGATGGAACTGGTCGAAGATCGCCTTGGGGTCGGGGAAGACCTTCTGGTTGAAGGTGAACTCGGTGTTGTTGGTGTTCCAGCCGGAGGGACAGAAGCCGGTGCCGAGATAGATCATGGTGTCGCAGGGCAGCTTCTTTTCGCGGAAGGTCTTGGCTTCCTGGAGGATCTCCTCGCGGCTCGCGAGCGTGCGGTGCGACTGATGGTAGCCGAAGCTCCACAGCGGCGCCAGCGCGGGGTGACCGGTGAGGCGGGCGTACTCGGCCATGATGGTGGCCGGTTCCTTCGCGGCGACGAAGAACAGGTCGAGCGGAAGGGCGCCGGGGGCGGACGCCGGCAGGAACTTGCTTTCCGGGCCGGTGAAATCGAAGGCGCCGAGCGGCTGGGGAATGAACAGCGCCCATCCGGCCGTGCCGATGAGCCACGGGATCGGCACACGGCCGCCGTGCGTGCGAAGCTGGTAGCCGCCCTGGCCGCTGCGCATCCGGTCGGTGGAGCCGCGGCGGTCGAACTGCGGCCCGCCCTCGCCCAGCCCCAGCAGCGGAGCGTTTCCGGTGGCGAAGGTGAGGGTACCGGTGGCAGCGTCGATGGCGATCTTTTGGATGCTCTCTCCCCTGGCGGTTTCGATGGCGAAGGCCAGCGGGGCCGTCGAGAAATGGATTCGCAGGTCTCCGCACTTGACCGTGTGCGCGCGCGTTGCGCCGCGCAGACGGGCGGCGGGAGGGCCCCAGGAGGACTGGACGACCGTGCCGTCATCAGGAACAGGGGCGAGCTGGCCATCGCGGATGGGGATCGCGGTGAGGCGGAAGGTATGCGCGCTTACCTGGGAAATCTGGATCTCGACGTCTTGGCCCGCTACGCGGAGCACTGGGCCGGGGGCGGCGGCGGCGCCAGGTAGGAGGAGTGCGGCGCCCGCCCTCTTTAAGACCTGCCTGCGGTTGAAATGACTCATAGGCGGTAATCGTTATCATAGCGGCAAAAGGCGGGCCGATTGGCAATCGGCCGCAGGTTGACAACCTGCCCCACGAACTCACTGAAAGGAATCGACGCCTCGCGCAATATCCTCAGTGACCTGCTGAGACAGGCCGACTCGCCGCGGGGAACTATTGGGCCGCTTTCGCGGTCCAATGCTCCGTGGCATTCGAACGAGCTTGAGGGAGACACGTTATGAAGCCATCGAGATTCTGGTTGTTCTTCGCAGCATTCCTGGTTATCGCCGCCGTGGCGATTGTAGCATCGTATCCGGGCGCCCAGGCGGCCGACGGCGAATCGGCCGCGGCCACTTACTCGCGCGGCGTTTTGCACGCGAGCATTCCCTTTCGGGCGCCGCACACCGGCGAAGGGCAACTGAGTGTCGAGGTTCTGAATCCCGAGGACGAGGTCTTAGGGCGCTCCGAGCGGCACGTCACGGTGGCCGCGGGTAAGGGATCGTGGCAGGAGGATCTCAAGCTGGCTAAGGCGGTTGCCACGGAGGAACTGGTGTGGCATCGCCTGCGTTACCGGTTTGTCTACAACGACGCGAAGGACGCCGCCGTGGAGGGCACGGAATCGATCTCGCAGATCCTGCGCACCCCGGTGATCCACATCCTGGGCCAGCAATCCTATTTGAGCGGCGGCCCGGCGGCGGTGCGCGTGATTGTCACGGATTCGAAGAACGCGGCCGTCGCGGGCCCCAGTTCCGTGCGCATCGACCTGGCCGATCCGAAACCTCGCACGCTCTTCACCGGACGGCTGAATCGCCGGGGCACCGCGGAGGCGCAGTTCCGGTTTCCGGCCGGTCTGGCAGGGAATCATGCGTTGCGCTACGTGGTCGACACGCCCATCGGCTCGACGGAGTTCACCCAACAGGTACGCCTGGAAGACAAGGCATCCATTCTCCTCACCACCGAAAAGCCGATCTATCAGCCGGGACAGACGATCCACGTGCGCTCCCTTGCGCTCGATCGCGCGAATCATGAGGCCGCCGGCAGCCGCAAGCTGGGCTTCGAAGTGGAGGACTCGCGCGGCAACAAGGTCTTCAAGAAGACCACCCAGACCGACAAATTCGGAATCGCGTCGGCGGAATTCGGGCTGGCCGACGAAGTCAACCTCGGCACTTACCACCTGCGCGCGCTGATGGACGACGGCGCCAACACGGCGGAGATCGCGTTGAACGTCGAACGTTACGTGCTGCCGAAATTCAAGGTGGCGGTAGAGTTCAGCGGGAAGTCGGTCCACGGATACCGCCCCGGCGACCATGTGACGGGCACCGTCCGCGCGAATTACTTCTTCGGAAAGCCGGTAGATGGAGCGCAAGTCAGTGTGAAGGCGTCCGGTATGGACGTCGCGATGTACGAGGTGGCGTCGGTTTCCGGCAAGACGGACACCGAGGGAGCGTATCGCTTCGACCTCAAGCTGCCCGCGTACTTCGCCGGGCGTCCGCTCAGCCAGGGCGCGGCCCGCGTGCTGGTCGAGGCGACGGTGAAAGACTCCGCGGCGCACTCCGAGACTCGCGGCGAGCCGATCACCGTCAGCCAGTCTCCGCTCCTCATCACGGCGGTTCCGGAGGGCGGCACCCTCGTTCCGAATCTCGAGAACCAGGTGTTTGTCCTGACCTCGTATGCGGACGGCAAACCGGCCACCGCGAGCGTCCGGGTTCGTTCCGCGGGAAACTTCGACCAGACCGTGACCACCGATGACGGCGGAGTTGCGGTACTGCGCCTCCCGGCCGGCGGAGGAGCCGCTACGCTCGAGATCGATGCGAGCGACAAGGAAGGCAACCGCGCGTCCAGGTCGGTGCCGCTCGAAGCGCGCGGTGGCACGGACCAGATTCTCCTGCGCACGGAGCGCGCCGTGTATCGCGCCGGGGACCGCATCCAACTGCGGGTCTTCGCTACGAAGAAGCAGGGCACCGCATATGTGGACATCGTCCGGGAAGGGCAGACCGTGCTGACGCGCGACCTGGATATCGTCAACGGGCAGGCGGAGCTTTCGCTCACCGCCACGCCGGACCTGGCGGGCACGCTCGATTTCAACGCATACCTGTTCGGCCGCGACGCCCGTCCGGTCGCAGACCATCGCCTGGTCTTCGTGCAGCCCGCGGACGAGCTCAAGATCGAGGCAACGGCGGACGCCCCTGGCTACAAGCCCGGCGACGAAGCGCGCATCCGCTTCCGCGTGACCAACGGCCGCGGCGAGGGTGTGCAAGCGGCGCTCGGACTGCAAGTAGTGGATGAGGCCGTCTTCGCGCTCGCCGAAAAGCAGCCGGGTTTTGCCAAGGTCTTCTTCTACCTCGAGCAGGAAGTCATGAAGCCGCGGTATGAGATCCACTCGATCGGCATGCCGGAGATCGTCGCGCCGGTGCAAATCGCCCGCGCCGAGCAGCGGGACCGCGCCGCGCGCGCGTTGTTCGCGGCAACGGAGATTGTGAGCCGCAACAAGTTCGAAACGGAATTCGGCCGGACGGTGCCGCTCACCAGGTACCCGGAGTATTCCGGGCGCTACCGTGCGCGCTTCCTGGACCAGGTGCGGCGGCTATCCAAGGCAGACCTGACCAAAGCCGGCGGGCCCGTGGTTCGGGACTCGTGGAATACCAGCCTGCGGACCGAGCCTATGGATCGTCAGAACCGATACTACGTCGTGCGTAGCGCGGGTCCGGACAAGCAGTTCAACACCGGCGACGATCTCGCGAGTTATCTCGAAGTTCGTACCCAGAAGGTCGCCGGCCGTCCGACCGCGGGCGCCATCGATCTGCAGATCGAACACGATCGCGGTCCGTTCAACGGCCTGGCGGAGATCGCGGGATCGGTGGTGGACCAGACGGGAGCCGGGGTGGCGGGAGCCGTCGTCAAGGTGCGGGAAGTTCCCTCGGGAAACACGCGCACGGCCAACGTAAATGCTGCCGGCCAATTCAGTTTGGCGGGTGTTCCGGTGGGCAATTACGAAGCACTGGTCTCCGCCGCCGGGTTCGAGACCGCGTCGCGGAAATTCACTCTCAGCGCGCGCGACCGCGCCGTGCTGTCCGCCAAGTTGACGGTCGGTTCGACGACCGAGACGGTGGTCGTGGACGCGGAGCGGGACAATCTTCGGTTCCGCATGGGGGGCATCGCGGGCGGAGTCCCGGGCGGAATCGTCGGCGGCGTCATAGGGGGCATCAGGCAATTCGACATGGGAGCGCTGCAGGGGCAGCAAGCCATGGCCGCTCCCGCCGCGATGCCCATGGAACGGGCATTTCTGGCGGATAAAGTTGCGGTCAACAGCGCGACCATCGCCAAGAAAGATGAGGGCGCCGCCGCCCCCCGCGTGCGGTCCTACTTTCCCGAGGCGCTCTACATCAATCCGGAAATTCTCACCGACCAGGACGGCCGTGCGACCATCACCATTCCGCTGGCCGACTCTATCACCACCTGGCGCATGGCAATGATGGCTTCCACCACCCGCGGCGCGCTCGGCAGCGGCACCTCGAGCATCAAGGTGTTCCAGGACTTCTTCGTCGATCTCGATCTGCCGGTGACGCTCACCCAGGGCGACCGCGTCTCGATCCCGGTGGCAGTCTACAACTACTCGGGCGGGATCGGCAACGTGAGCCTGCAATTGCACCAGGACGACTGGTTCTCGCTGGTGGAAGACGTTGCCGATAAGACGCTCGCGGTGGATTCGGGGCGCGTGGGCGGATCGCAGTTCACCGTAGAGGCCAAGCGCATCGGCAAGTTCAAGCTGACGCTCTCCGCGCGCATGACCGGCGGGGGCAAGGGCGCCGACATCGTGGTGCGCGAGATCGAGGTCATCCCCAATGGCCGCGAGCAGACACAAGTGTTCAACGGCCGGCTGGAGAGTTCGGTCCGTCACGACGTGAATTTCCCCGCGGCCGCGATTCCCGACGCCGGCAAGGTCTTCGTGCGGCTGTATCCCGGCCCGCTGAGCCAGGTGATCGAGGGCATGGACGCCATCCTGCGTATGCCGGGTGGCTGCTTCGAGCAGACGTCGTCCGCTACGTACCCCAACGTGCTCGCGCTGGATTACATGAAGCGCACGAAGAAGCTGACTCCGGAGGTCCACGCCAAGGCCGAGGGCTTCATCGCCAACGGCTACCAGCGCCTGCTCACGTTCGAAGTCCCCGGCGGCGGCTTCTCCTGGTTCGGCCAGGCGCCGGCCAACAAGATCCTGACGTCGTACGGGCTGATGGAGTTCTACGACATGTCGAAGGTCCACGACGTGGATGCGAAGCTGATCGAGCGAACGCAGCAATGGCTCGCCGGGCAGCAGCAGCTCGACGGAAGCTGGAAGCCGGACACATCCTTTATTAATGAGGGCGCCACTAATCGCTTCAACTCGGACGTACTGCGCATCACGGCTTACATCGCCTGGTCGCTGGGGAACACCGGGTACCAGGGGCCGGCGGTCGAGAAGGCCAAACAGTTCGTCGCCGGCCACATGGGCGGTAAGCTCGACGCCTACACGCTGGCGGTGCTGGCGAATTTCGCCGTCGACTACGGCAAGGACCGCGACTTCACCCGCCAGGCGATGCAGCTTCTGCTCGACGCGCGCACCGAGAAGGACGAGCAGGTGTGGTGGACCGCACAGGACACCGCGGTCTATGCCACCGGCGAGAGCGCCAACGTGGAAACCACGGGACTGGCCGTGCAGGCCCTGCTCAAGTGGGGCGGAGCCTCGGGCGCGGCGACCAAGGCGCTCCATTATGTCGCCTCCAAGAAGGACGCTTCCGGGACCTGGGGCACCACGCAGGCGACCATCATGGCGCTGCGGGCGCTGCTGCTTTCAACCGAGAAGGGCGCCGCCGACGTTCGCGGAACGGTCGAGATTTCGCTCAACGGCAAGCCCGTCGAGAAGCTGACGCTCACGGCGGAGAACAACGACCTGCTCCACCAGTTCGCGCTCAAGGGTGTCGATTCCAAGGGCGCCAACACGGTGGACGTGCGGTTCGACGGCAAGGGCGGGCTCGCCTACCAGGTGGTGGGGCGCTACTTCGTCCCGTGGAACGAGAAGCCGGCGAGCGAGCCGCTCTCGATCGACGTGACCTACGACCGCACGCGCCTGGCGCAGGACGACATCGCCACCGCCACCGCGACGGTGCGCAACAATCTGCGCAAGTCCGCGAACATGGTGATGGTGGACCTGGGGATTCCTCCGGGATTCGATCTGCTCAGCGAAGACTTGCAGGCCTACCAGGAAAAGAGCGCCGCGCAGAAGAGCGGCCGCATGGAGAAGTTCAGCCTCACCGCCACGCAGGCCATTCTCTACTTCGATTCGATCGCCGCCGGCGATGGGGTGACGCTGCGCTTCCGGCTGCGCGCGAAATATCCGATTCGCGCGCGGACGTTCCAGTCGCGAGTGTACGAATACTACGATCCGGCGGTGAGCTCGGTGGCGCGGCCGGTGCAACTGGAAGTTCGCAAGAAGTAGAAACTCTTCCCGTCTCCGCCATCACGGTCTCCAGCGGATCGATCAGGATGCGGCGCACCGCTGAAGGGTAGCTGTAGCCGATTTCCGGGGCAAACGTGTTCCGAGGAAGGCACGCCGCCGCCGTGTTCATAGCTGGACCAAATTGACGCCCGCGGCCAACGCGGCTTTCGCCAACGCTCTATCGGACGCCGCAAATCGGCAGGTTGTGACGGAGAGCCAGTTCGAGGTAGGCGGCGTCGTAAGCGGTGAGCTTGTGTTCGCCGACCAGCGCCCGAACGGAGACAAACATTTGCGGCAGGGTCGGGTTTTCGATTTCGATCGGCAAATTCGGCGAGGCTCTCCAGAAAGGTGCGGGCTTTCTCTTCTGTGATGCGCCCTTTTCGAACCGCCAGTTCGGTCACGTTGACGACTTCGTAGAGCCACAAGGCCGGAACGATCGCACTATCTGTGAGATTCGAGAGACGGCCCAGCAGGGCTTCCGTCAACGCTGTTGCTTCGTCGGTGAAGCACCAGGCCATCGTCACGGTGTTGTCGAGAACGAAGCGGCTCACGGACGGCCTTCATCGATCAACTCCCTGATTGTCAGGCCTTCCAGCGTGACACCCTGGCGCAACTTGCGGATGCGCGCGCCAGCGGCTTGCGCCCGTGCCTTATCGAAGGCCGGCTGGTTCGTGCCGGCAGGAAGATGCACCGCTTCTTCCAGCAGGCTCGCGGCATAGGCCTCAATCGCACGCCCGTGCGCGGCGGCCTGTCTGGCGAGCTCGGCCTGAACCTCGGGGCTGATGTCAACGGCGATCGTCATGCGGGCCTCTCCTCAAGCTATGCCCCTACCCTACCCGCTCCGGTGTGTGGGGGCGTCAAGGAAACCTGAGGACGAGAGGGTTGGACACCCCGATCCCGCCATCGCGTTGCGCGAGGAGTAATCCGTTAGGCCATCATGGTCTCCAGCAGATCGATCACGATGCGGCGCACCGGCTTCATTAAAGGAAGATCGGAGAGCTTGACCAGGCGGACCACGATGGCCAGGCTCTTTTCCACCAGCGCTTGCGTGCGCTTCTGGGACTGGGAACGATCGTAGATCCAAAAGAGAATCAGGCCCATCTGGCACATCCACAGAATTCGCGGAAGGTGCGGCTCAAAATCGCGCGCGACGTGGATGCTGCTGCCGGCCAGCGCGCGCTGGAAGTACTCGATGTCCCGCTCGCGCACCTCGCGGGTTTGCGGGCTGAATGGCGAGAGCGGGTGCTCGGGATCCGCGTGCGCCGCCAGGGCGCCCAACAGGCGCCGGTTGGGCTCGAAGTAGCGAAGCTTGACTTCGAGGAGGAGCCGCAGCCGGTCCTTGAGGTCCTTGCTCGCGGCCATGGCCTTATCGAGCAGCGGCTGCAACTCCTTCTGGGCCTGGTCGTAAAACGCCAGCACGATGGCGTCCTTGGAATCGAAGTAGTAGTAGGCGGCTCCGGTGGCGACGCCCGCCTCCGTCGCGATCTCCCGCATGGTGGTCTCTTCGAACCCCTGGCGCCGGAAGAGGTCCATGGCGGCGTCCAGGATGCGGGCTCGCGTTTCGTCGCTCTTCGTCTTAGGCCTTACGTCAGTCGAGGACTTTTCCAATCGGTGCTCCTTGCGGGCTCCAGCCGGGTTCCGGCGCGAATCGCGGGCGCTCCCTGCGCTCCCACCCGCGCTTGCGGAGCCGGTTGAATACGTAGAGGTTGAAGAAATGCATGATCCCTAATACCAGCAGTACCACCCCGATCTTGCCGCACACCAGCTCGATCGCCTCGCGCACGCCCGCGAGTTTGGCATCGGTGCGCATGGCCAGGGTCACGTAGCCGACATTGATCAGGTAGAAGCCTACCACAAGCAGGTGATTCACCGAATCGGCCAGGCCGGCGTTGGCGTGAAAAGCGTCCAGCAGAAACACCCGTCCGTTGCGATGCAGCGTCTTGGCGACCCAGACGGTCACGCCGAGGCTGATGGCCAGGTAGACGAGATAGGAAACGACGATGTACATGCTCCCCTCCTTTTTGAACAAGTTCAATTTGAACATGTTCAATTACAGGGTAGGCTGGAAGGCCCGGGGTTGTCAAGAGAAAAATGAACGGGTTCAAAATCATAAGCCCAGCGCTTTCGCCCATGTTACAATTCGGAAGAAATACTCTTTATCGAGGTGTGCTTCCGTATGGCTGAGAACAACGATCTCTCCCGCCGAGACCTATTGAAAACCGCCGCCGCCGTGTCTGCGGCAGCCGCGTCCCTTCCGGTTGTCGAGGGGGCTCCGTTCCTCCAGAAGGTGAAGGCCGCCAACGATCAGGTGCAGTTTGGCATCATCGGGAGCGGCAGCCGCGGAACCTACCTGCTGAAGCACCTGAAGACCATCGACAACGGCCGTTGCGTGTCGATTTGCGACATCAACCAGGAAGCCATCGATCGCGGCGTGCAAACCATCGGCACAAACCCCAAGACCTTCAAAGACTACCGCGAACTGCTCTCGCTGAAGGATGTAGACGCCGTCTTTGTGACGGTGCCGCTCTTCGTACACTTCCCCATTACCAAAGATGCCCTCATGGCGGGCAAACACGTCTTCTGCGAAAAGTGCCTGGTCTTCAAGCCGGAGGAGGTCCATGCCCTGCGCGCCCTCGCGTATGAGCACCCAAAGCAGACTTTGCAGACGGGGCTCCAGCGCCGCTACAGCTACTTCTACCAGACCGTCAAGCAGATGGTGGATAAGGGCATTCTCGGCGACGTTCACCACATTCACGCGCAGTGGCATCGCAACATGATCAACAAGCCGAGCTCGCTGTGGACCATGAAGCCCGGCGGCGAGAAGAATATCGCCAATTGGCGGGTCTTCCGTTCCATGTCGGGCGGGCTCACGGCGGAGTTGACCTCGCACCAGGTGGATGTATCCGACTGGATGTTCGGATCGTCGCCGGAATTCGTCATGGGCCTGGGCAGCCTCGACACCCTCAAGGATGGACGCGACGTCTACGACAACATCCAGTTGATCTACAAATACC
>JBGPKH010000334.1:0-9626 GCA_041485845.1 Bryobacteraceae bacterium | reverse complement strand
CGATATACTCTACCCATCCATGAGAAAGCTTGCTTCTGCCATCCTCTGTGCAGCCGCGGCGCTGCACGCCCAGGATTATCAACTGGGGCCGGATTCGCAGCCGCAGCCCGGAGTGCCCAAGGGGACCGTAACGAAGTATAAGCTGGCGCCTGGCAAGTTCTATCCGGGAACGCCGCACAACTACGCAGTCTACGTGCCCGCGCAATACGATGCGGCACGACCCGCGCCCTTCATGATCTTCCTCGATGGCAGCGGATCGCTGGGCAACAACGTGCGCGTACCGGTGGTGTTCGACAACCTGATCGCGAAGCACGGCCTGCCTCCGCTAATCGGCATCTTCGTCGATCCCGGAGTGCTGCCCGCGGTCTCCGGCCAGGTGCAGAGCCGCTTCGAACGGGTCTTCGAGTACGACTCACTCAGCGACCGGTTCTCGCGGTTCCTGCTCGAAGAGCTCATCCCCGAAGTGGCGAAGAAGTACGACCTCTCGAAGGACCCCGACGACCGTGGGCTCTCCGGAGTCAGTACCGGCGCCGTGGGCGCGTTCATGGCCGCGTGGAACCGCCCCGACCAGTTCCATCGCGTGCTGAGCTGGATCGGCACCTACGTCGCCATGAAAGGCGCCGACGGTCTACCCGCGCTCATCCGCAAGACCGAGCCGAAGCCCATCCGCATCTTCATGCAGGATGGCAAGAACGACCACATCGTTCCCGCCGGGCCTTTCGGCGCCTTCTACGCGGGGAGTTGGCCCATCAACAACCAGGTGATGTTCGAGGCCTTCGAATCGGCGGGCTACGACGTGAAGCTCACCATCGGCGAGGGAGGCCACGATATGAGGCAGGGAGCGGCGATCATGCCGGACGCGCTCCGCTGGCTGTGGCGCGGGTACCCGAGTCCCATCGTCGTGAAGGAGCCCGCAGCCATGACCCAGCCGGGATGGGATCCGCGCGGCAAAGTCTATTCCACGGTCTCCGCGGACAAACCGTGGGAGCCGGTCGGGGAAACCTACGGCGCCGTGACCAGCCCGGCCGGCGACAAAGACGGCAACGTGTACTTCGCGGATCCGGCGGCCAACCGTATTTACAAGTCAGACCCCGATCGTAAGGTCACCGTGTTCAAGGAAAGTTCCAGCGGCGCCCGGGCGCTGCGGGTCGGCCCCGACGGGCGGCTGTACGCCTCGCAACCGGGACGCAAGCGCATCGTGTCGTATGGCGCGGGCGGCGATGAGAAGGTGGTCGCGCAAAATGTGGAAGCCAGCGACATTGCCATCAACGCCCAGGGTGCTCTGTACTTCAGCGATGCGGGCCACAAGACGGTGGGCTACGTCGCACCGGGAGGACAGACCCGTGTTCTGTACAACGGGGGCGAAATCGCGGCGCCCTCGGGCGTGGCGCTGTCGCCCGATCAGGGGATGCTGATCGTCACGGATGCGCAGGCACGATACGCGTGGTCGTTTCAGATCGCGCCGGACGGATCGCTCATCAATGGCGAGCCGTTCTACCGGCTGGAGATGCCGGAAGCGGGATGGATGAGCGGTGTGCAGGGTGCCGCGGAGGATTCCATCGGCCAGATCTACTTCGCGACGCCGCTGGGAATCCAGGTATGCGAGGCGAATGGCCGTGTGGCGCAGATTTTGAATCCTCCGGTGCATGGAGGAATATCGAGCCTGGCGTTCGCTGGCAAGGATCTGAACTGGCTTTATGTAACCGAGGGAGGGCGGCTATTCCGCCGCGCGGTCAAGGTGAAAGGAACCGCAGCCTGGGCGCCGGTCAAGCCGCCCAGGCCGCCATTGTAGGACTCGAACGAGTCGCCAGCCTACGGGCACGTGCCGATGGTAAACGAGGCTAACCGCGTGTGCCAGTTGAATGTACCGTTGGCCGTCATGTACTCCGTGGTGTACCAGAATGTCTTGTCATCTACAGGGTCGACCGCCATGCTGCTGTAGTCGCCCCAGCGATTCAGATTCGCGGTCTGCGAACCCGTTCCGTTGATGATCGTCGTTTCCGCCTGCGTGGTTCCGGGAGAATCGTTACAGGAGCGGCCCGTGATTCGAATGCCTGGATATATCGACGACCCTTTGGACACGCTGTAACCGAGGGCGATGTTCCCGCCGTGATCCATAGCAATGCTCCCCATCCAGCGGGAAATGCCGTCCGAGGAATCCAAGGTTCCGGTCTGAAAGACTGACGGAACGGTGCTGGCAAGCCGCAGTTCGTACCAACGCACGGTCGATGCCGCGCCAGTGGTCTTAATCGAGTGGTTCACCACCAGCGACTCCGTGCCGTTATTATTATTGCGGTAAGCAAACCGGTACATCAGCCGGTCCGCCAGGGAATCCAGTTGCTGGCTGGTGCCGGGCTGCGGTATGCAGGTACCGCCGTTACAGGCGGGGCTGAATGCGGCCACGGAAAGCGTGGTGGGGCCAGTGAATGTCGAACTGCTCGGCACTACGAAGTCCGCGTGAAACTTGTATACTTTGAGGCTGTTGGTTCCAAACGTCACAAAATAGTCGGGCGAACCGAAGGGAGGCGGAGTGGATCCATCAAGATCCGAGGGAAGCAAGCTGCCCGTGCTGCTCGACAACTGCGCGCAAATCATAGTCGGAGAGCCGCCAGCCAGGGCGGTCGCGCGATCAACGACGCACGCCTTGGGCCCGGAGAAGATAAAACCATTCCGGAAAATGTTGAACGACAGGTAGTAGCCGTCGGACCAGACGCCCAGCTTCGGATAATCCGGGAAGTTCGTATTGCCGAAGCTGAAGGCAAAGCGTGTGAAGGTCGTCGTGGGCGCCGTCAGATCGTCCGCCGACGAAATTGCAAAGCACTGGAGGTACGGCTTAGTCGAGACGGAAAACTGGGTGAACACCCAACGCTGGGCCGCTTTGTCATATTGCACAACCGGGTCGCCGTCATTGTTCTTTTGGCAGCCGCCGCCAAATCCTGCCCAGAGCGCATTTCCCGGTGTCGGAGCCTGGACAACCGCCCCGGTCGCCTTGTCGAAGACGACGAAATACGTGTTGACCCACTGCACCACTTGCGTGAGCCCGACGGCGGCGTTCGTGTCCGGTGGAGCGTACCGCACCGTAAACCCTGGGAACCCGACGCCGAGTCCCTCGATGCCGGCGCCCACCGAGGCGTTCGAGTACGGCAGCGGTGCGTGCTGCGTCGGGTCTGATGCAGCGGGAGCCCCACTATCTCCGTTAAATGGAATACGTCCCAGGAATACCGTCTGCGCCTGCGCCGAAATGGGAATCGTGGCCTTTGCCATCTCTTTCAGGCTCGGCGACCGATCATAGTGGTCTGCGTCGAACACATCGAAATGCTGTGAATTACCTTGCGCCAGTGCCATCGCGGTACAACAGAGCGCGCCGAGCGCTACGGCAAATGGCCTGGATAAAGTTAACAGTTTCACGTTCTCCTCCGTTAGTGGTTTTACGAGCACGCCCCGGTGGACGTGATCGCCAATACCCCTCGACTCTCGGTCTACATTATCACATCTGGGACGATTTTAACAGAGTACTAGTACCCGAGATCATGGGAGGAACCATCAGGCCTTCGGCACTTCCACGGTGAGTTGCTGCTGCGCCTTGTGGCCGCGCTTGTTGGTAACCGTCAGGGTGTAGGTGGTGGACTTTTCGGGCGCGACGTAGAAGCGGCCATAGGGGGCGCCATGCAACGTGGGAAAGGCCGGAGGATCGATGTCCACCGTCTCGGCGTTCTGCGTGCTGAAGGTGAGCGAAAAGACGGTGCGTCCGCGATAGTCGACCTGGCGGCCGGCGATGCGGAACGAGGTGATCTTGGGGAGGGTCGCGGCATCCGCACCCACCGTGAGCACAAACGACGCCGACGCGGTGCGGCCGTCGGCGCCCTCCGCAATGAGGGTGTAGCGGGTATTGTGCTCGGGTGCGACCTCCAGGCAGCGGCTCAAGGCGACGAATACTCCGTCCACTGGCGGCTCGATTCGCACCGATTTGGCATTCAGCACTCCGTAGCAGATTACCGACTGGCCGCCTTCCGTGAGATTGCCCTCGCGCGCGTAGAACCCGAGGATTTTGACCGCCGTGCCGCCGTACACGCGGTCAAACTCGGGGTTGGTTGCGGACTGCGGGGCTTCGTGGCGGGAGCGCCAGAGTCGATCCAGGAAATGCCGGCTGCCAAAGACCCAGGCCGCATAGACCACCGCCGCAACGACCGCGATCGGCAGATAACGCCGCGCTTCCGGCCAGTCTTTCATCTCCTTCTGGTTATACGCCGCGGATGGAGGAATTGTTCCCGGGCAAAACAGCTCGCGCGTAGTACCGGTTAGCGGCCGTACCTTAACCAACGTGGACTGGTGGGGTGGAGCGCCGCATTGCTAGATTACCGGTCAACGTTCCTTTCAGCTTACGAAGGGCCCGGCCGTCGGCGACAAATTCGGGCGGGCCCTGCTTTACTTCTCACCACGACTTCTCTTAATCTCGAAAAATGGCGTCTTCCGCTACAGTTCTACGGGCCCGCTTTCGCAGCGACCGGACCCTGCACTTCACCGAGTCGGTGATTCGCGAAATGACGCGCCTGGCATTCCAGCACGGCGCCATCAACCTGGCGCAGGGCTTCCCCGACTTTCCCGCCCCCGAGGCGCTGAAGCGCGCGGCGGCGGAGGCCATCGCGGCCGACATCAACCAATACTCGATCACCTGGGGGGCCAAGCCGTTCCGCGACGCCATCGCCGCCAAATACCGCCGGACCTACGGGCTGGATTTCGATCCCGAGCGTGAAATCACGGTGTGCTGCGGGGCCACCGAAGGCATGATCGCCTCCTTCCTGGCGGTGCTGAATCCAGGCGACGAGGTGGTGCTGTTCGAGCCGTTCTACGAGAACTACAACCCCGATACGCAGCTCTGCGGGGCCGCGCCGCGCTACGTCACGCTGCACGCGCCGGACTGGCATTTCGACCGCGAAGAACTGCGTCGTGCCTTTACGCCGCGCACCAAGGCGATCGTTCTGAATTCGCCCAACAACCCGACGGGGAAGGTGTTCACGCGCGAAGAGCTGGAGTTCATCGCCGGCCTGTGCCGGGAATTCGATGCCCTGGCCATCACCGACGAGATCTACGAGCACATTCTGTACGACGGAGCGGTACACATTCCGATCCTGTCGCTGCCGGGCATGCGCGAACGGTCGATCCTGGTCAACAGCATGAGCAAGACGTATTCGGTGACGGGATGGCGCGTGGGGTGGGTGCTGGCGCCCCCGGACCTGACGGATTCCATCCGCAAAGTACACGATTTTTTGACCGTTGGGGCGGCATCGCCCTTACAGCAGGCGGGAGCCATGGCGCTGGCCATGGACGACGGCTACTATACCGCTCTAGCCTCCCAATATGCCGCTAAACGGGACCACATCCTGGCCAGTTTGCAGGGCGCCGGCTTCCGCTGCTTTGTACCCAAGGGCGCATATTACGTCATGACCGATATCTCCGGCCTGGGCTTCGCCGACGACGTGGTATTTGCCATGTATCTAATTGACAAAATGAAAGTTGCGGCTGTTCCGGGTTCCAGTTTTTACGCTCATCCGGGCCGCGGCAGCCAACAAGTTCGCTTTTGTTTTTGCAAGAAGTATGAGACTCTGGAGGAAGCAAGGCACCAACTTTCGAAGTTCAATGCGCGGTAACCGGATCCAAGCCGGACGGGGAAGATCGTCATGCTTCCACAGTTCTTATTGCCGGAAACCACCGTTCGCGAAGGCGGAGCGGGGCCCGATCTCAACCTTGGCGATCAGCTAGGTGAAACCGTGATCCTCACCTTGGGGATCACGCGCATCATCGAACAGGAAAGCGTCGACGTTTCAATCTGGGGCTCGGCAAACGGGTCGGATTGGGGCGCCAAGCCGCTGATCTCGTTCCCGCAAAAGTTCTATTGCGGCACTTACCAGATCCTGCTCGACCTGACCGAACACGCGGACGTCAAGTACCTGCGCGCCAAATGGTCGGTGAGCCGATGGGGCAAGGGCGATCCCACCCCGCTGTTCAGCATCTACCTCTTCGTGCAGGCGATGCAGCACAGCATGGTAGCCGCGGGGTAGCGGTTCTTCAGCCCGAAGGGCGCCCGGCTCCCAAAGTCTCCAGGCGCGCGGTCTCCGCGCCCACCACTGCCTTCAGAGGAATGGACCGGTCGAAAGTTGCCAGCCGGCCCCGCTGCCGATCGGTTCAAGCTGGCATTCCACAGCGAAACGAAGGAACCGGGAAGGTCAACCATCTGGGCCGCAGTTGCGGCAGCTTGTGTTCTGTTTTACCGGGTCTTTGTGCTAATCAAGAATCCTGCGCCCCTGAATCAAACGGATCACCAGCACCACCAAACCAACGGCCAGCAGAATGTGAATCAGCCCGCCGGCAGTGTAGGAAGTGGCTATTCCCAACGCCCACAAAACCAGCAGAATTACACAGATTGTCCAAAGCATCTTTTCGCTCCTTCACGATGCAAACTGCAAGCGCGGGTCCAAAGCGGGGAGTTGAGCTACCTGGGGACTGCGGGCCAACCGGCCCGGGGAGTTCGACTTGGCGGAAGATGCAGAATCTGCACTGAACCCTGCAAGGTTGCTGCAGGTCAAGCTTCCGGCAGCGCGAGCTGTCTGCCCAAACTCCACTTCACCGGTTGCGGGGTGCGATTTCGCTACTTGCCCGGCGGCCAGGCCGCCGACACCCGCGACCACTACGTTACGGTGAGTCGTATGCGCTGCTGCGACTCCGGGGACCAGACTCGCCGTGGAAAGGATTCCGTCGTTCGCACCCCATACCGCCGCGCGTAGCCAGCCGGCGCGGTGGGTGCGGCGCCGCTCCTCTTGGCCTGCCAGGCATTCGTCAATTACAGTGCGACAGTGATCGCCAGTCTGACGTTCGGATGCCGGCTGTCGTAAAGGTAGTACTCGTGGTCGTAGTCGATGCAAAGGTCATCGATGTCGTGCCGGTTTTCTGCCAGTATTCCGGCTCGCTGCCCGCCGGGCGAGTGACCGGCTCATCATTTCCCGGCTTCATGCGCGGCGGATTCGACCGTATGTTGGACGGTCGGCTCACCGCGATCCGCGACGGCTACCGGGGCCCTCTCCGTCTGTCGGGCAGTCGGCTCGCCGCGATCCGCGACGGCTACCGGGGCCCTCTCCGTCTGTTGGGCAGTCGGCTCGCCGCGATCCGCGACGGCTGCCGGGGCCCTCTCCGTCGGCTGATCCGCCGTCCCGTAGTCGGCGGCGGCTTCCGCGGCGGAGGAGATGTTCCGGGCCCCCGTGTCATTTAGGGTTTTCTTCGCCCGGTCACACCACTCCGGGCTGTCGCAGTGAACCGACAGCAGAATGCCGCCACGCCTGATTCTGCCCGCATACCGTCTGGCGACGTATTCGGGAAGACGCAGGCCCGCCAGCAGTCCCACGATCCAACCCAGCGTCCCGCCGGCGCCGGCGCCGGCCAAAGCCGCCAACACCGGTCCAGCCGCGACCAGCGGCCCCAACGCCGTGAGGGTCACCGTGTGAAGGGGAACAAACCAGGCCAATGCAGCGCCAATCACCGCGCCCGCCGCCGCTCCGGCCGCCGCGCCCTCTAATGCCTTAGTGCGCTTGTCGTGCCCGAAATCCTTTGAGCCTTGGTTGTCAGACGACAGGACTGAGATGTCCGTTGTCCGATACCCCGCTTTGCGCAGGACGTTGATGGCATCCGAAACGGTTGTGCGATCCGCATAGATTCCCATCACCGATGTATTCCTTGCCATTTCGTGTTCCTCCGTTGGAACTGTCGTCTTTGGGTCTGTGCACGACTCGGGCCAAGCGCCGCGGACCGCCGCGATGCAGAGTATGCGGGCGAGGCGGCAGCGTGCAAGTGCAGAATCTGCCTCTGAAGATGCACATTTCACCGCCCTAAGAGGCCCCAGCCTCCCGCATTCAAACGGCGGCAGGAGGTCACGGCTCCCGTGAACGTGCGCCCGGCATACGCATCCACCGTGAACGTGGCGGGCTGGCCCACTTGCACCCGGCCCGCCCATTGTCGATCCTCATGGCGTTGGTGTTTTCGGCGCTGGTGGGAGTCTTCTTTGGCTGCTACCCGGCGCGGAAGGCGGCGTTCCTGGATCCGATTGAAGCTCTCCGATTAGAGTGAGAATCAGCCCGGCGCCCCCCCACAACCGGCCGCGGGAACGCGAGCCGTGTGCGCGGCCCTCAACGTGGCAAAGCCCATTCGTAAGCGGATCCTGCATGACCGGCGGCAACAACTGCACCCGTTCGCGATAAATCCGCTTTGAGGGCTGAAATTCGGGGGCCTTCTCACTCTGGTGCCTAATCTGCCTATAGATCAGGCGAAATCTCAAGGAGATCGGCAATCATATGAAATTTCTCCGCAGTATGGCATTCGCAGCCTTCGCCGGTTATATCGGCTTGGCGCTGCTGCCAACCCTTCAGGCGGATACCTGGGACAGGAAGCCTACGCTCACCGTCACCGAGCCCCCTCAAGTGCCGTCCGGCTGCACACCCGGCCACACCGTAACCCTTCAACCTTGCGAATATGTCGTGGTGCTGGCCGACTCCCTCTCGGACCGGCACATCGTCCGGATCTACAATAAAGATCGGATCCACGTCATGACCACGATTCTGGCGATGCCGGACGATCGCCTGAAGCCGCCCGGGGAGACCGTGTTCCAGTACTGGAAAGTCCCCGCGGGGCAGCCCCCAGTGCTCCGGGCCTGGTTCCACCCGGGCGGCAACCTCGGGCAGGAGTTCGCATACTCGAAACAAACGGCCGTGCAGTTTGCCGCCTTTGTGAAGGCGCGGGTTCCCGTAATCGAAGTGGAAACGAGACGGGTAGAAGAGCTGAAGACGGTGCCGGTTGTGGCCGTAGACGAAAGCGGCAAGACCGCCGATTTGATGGCAACACTGCCCGTTCGGGCTCCAGATGCCGCGCTAGAGCGGACACTACAAGCCGCGCCACAAGCTGCGCCGGTTCAGCCGCACCCGGCTGATCGAGCCGTCTACGTGGAAACATTCGCGCCCATGCAGACGTTGCCACATACCGCCGGCGCTACGCCGCTACTCGGCTTGGCCGGACTCGTCTCGATGGCCCTGTCTGCCGCTCTTCGAATCCGCTCCAGGCGCCGGCGTCCTTGCAAGGACTAGGTCGGAGTTGCCGTGCTAAGAGACATTCTCATCCTCGGGCTGGCAGTAGCGGTGCAGACACTACCGTCGCAGGTCCGCGCGGTTGAGGCATCCGGGCAACCTTTTTGGCTCAGCGCGACGGTCGAGATCGTGCTTCTGGATGTAACCGTCAAGGATGCGGCGGGCGGGCACATCTCGAATCTGAGCAAGGACAAATTCAGAGTCTATGAAGACGGGGTGGCGGGGCGCCGCGACAAATCGCTCATCGTCGTCGAGCCGGACAATGTAGGGGTACTCGCTCCGTCATCTGAGAACCTGCTGACGCTGGTGACCTGTTATCCCTTTTCCTATATCGGAGCAGCGCCCCAGCGCTTCGTCCTAAGGCGTCACGGAAGAATAACCTGGACAGTAACCAGATCTCACCGCGGAGCCAACGCGAGGACGGCCGTCCTCGTTCATAGGAAGGGTGAGTTTGCCGAACAGCGCGGGCTGAAAATAAAGGAGTTGCGGTGAACTCACCGG
>JBGPKH010000333.1:0-9654 GCA_041485845.1 Bryobacteraceae bacterium | reverse complement strand
GTCTCCGGATGGCGCGCGGATCGCTTACGCTGTGGGGAATTTTAACTTCCTCTTCGGTGTGCCGACCCTCGCCAATATTGCTCCCAGCGCCATCTGGGTGGTGGGCGCTGCCGGCGGCACGGCTGTGCAACTCACAGACCGGGGTGCACCTCAACATGAGCCCCGCGTGGATGCCTGATAGCAAACACCTGTTGTTCATCTCCAATCAAAGCGGGCGGCGCGATGTCTACCAACTCGCGCTACGCGATTCCGGCCAATCCTCCGGACCGCCGGCCCCGCTGACCACCGGCTTAAACGCCCTGAACATCAGCCTTTCCCGCGACGGCTCGAAGCTCGCCTACACCGTGCTGAACCACGAAGCCAACATCTGGTCGATTCCGATCCCGGTGCGGCCTCCCGTCTCCGTCTCGGCGGCGACTGCCGTGACCACCGGCAACCAGACCATCGAAGGCATCGCGGTGTCGCGTGACGGGCAGTGGCTGGCATTCGACTCGAACCGAAACGGCAATCAGGATATTTACCGAATGCCTCTGGCCGGCGGCGAGATCGAGCAGCTCACCACCAACCCGGGGGACGAATTTCTTCCGTCCTGGTCACCCGATGGCAAGGAGATTGTCTTCTACTCCTGGCGCAACGGCAACCGCGATCTCTTCCTCATGTCGGCCGACGGAAGCTCCGAGCGCCAGCTCACCTCCGAGCCCGGTAATGAGTACTATCCGGACTGGTCGGCCGACGGTCAACAGATTGTCTTCCGGTCCGACCAATCATCACCGGGCTTACTGGCCCTGCTGACGCGGATCGCGGGCGGCACGGGATGGAGCGCGCCGAGAGCGATCGTTGCGAGCGAGGGAGGTTTCCCAAGGTGGTCCCCCGACGGCCGGCTGATCGCATATGCCGGATCCGGCGATGTCCGCGTCGTCTCGCCACAGGGTGGCGACCGCGCGTGCTGGTCGAAAAATCGGGGTCGCTAACCGCCGTTTTCGTCGCCTGGTCCCGGGACAGCCAGACGGTCTACTACAAAGCGCACGACGAAGAAGCCCGCTCCAGCTTTTGGCCGGTCCCCGCCGCGGGAGGAACTCCCACCCTGCTGGTGAAGTTCGACGATCCGGCCCGGCAGTCCCAGCGCAGCGAGTTTGCGGCCGGCGCCGATCGCCTCTTCTTTACGATCGGCCGCTTCGAAAGCGACATCTTCGTGGTGGAAGTGCAGAAGAACCGACAACGGCCCGTGACAGACGACAAAGGGCGATCGTCTGTCCCACCCGGAATAGGATATTCTAGTTCTCAATGCACATGTCCCGACGCCTGGCTGTCATCGCCATACTTTTGTGTTTTTCCGCCGGGTTCACTACGGCGGACGAAAAAGCTCTCAACCCGCAGGTCCGCAAGATTGTGGACGAAGTTTCCGAAGCGCGCATCAAAGCCACGATCGAGAAACTGGTGAGCTTCGGCACGCGCAATACGATGTCGAACCCCGACGACCCCGTGCGCGGAGTCGGCGCAGCCCGCACCTGGATTCTCAATGAGCTGACCAGCTATAGCCCCAGGCTCCAGGTCCGCTTCGACAAGTATCGCGTCAAGAAGCAGGGGCAGCGCGTCTTCAAGGATATCGACCTCTACAACGTGATCGCCGTGCTGCCCGGCACGAAGATGCCCGAGACGCAGATCCTCATCAGCGGCCACTACGATTCGCTCAACCTGGGCAATCGCCCGCCGGGCGGCGCTCCGGCGGGGCCGGGGACCGACGGCGCGTTCACCCCGGTCGGCGAGCGGCCGGCGCAGTCCACCCTCAGCCTGGAGCAGCAGGAGAAGAACGCCAACTTGCCGGCCCCCGGCGCTTGCGACGATGGCAGCGGCACGGCCGCCGTCATGGAACTGGCGCGGGTGATGAGCCAGTACCAGTTCGACAAGACTCTCGTGTTCGTGGCCTTCGCCGGCGAAGAGCAGGGCCTCATCGGGAGCAACCTGCTGGCCGCCAAGTCGCGCAAGGAAAACACGGTGATCGAGGCGGTGCTGAACAACGACATCATCGGCACGGACACCGCAGGCAACGGACGCATGGGCAACACGGTGGTCAGCGTCTTCAGCGACGAGACTCTGGATTCTCCTTCGCAGCAACTTTCGCGCTACGTCCGCGAGATCGGCGAGCGCTACATCCCGTCGATGAAGGTGGAGAACATTTTCATGGGCGATCGACTGGGACGCGGCGGCGACCACACGCCGTTCCAGTTGGAAGGCTATGCGGCCGTGCGCTTCTCCACGCCGAACGAGATCTACGCGAACCAGCACCGCGCGACGGATGTGATCGAGAGCATGTCGGTGCCTTACACAGCCAGGGTCGCGCGGGTGAATGCGGCCGTGGCGGCCAGCCTGGCGCTGGCGCCTAAGGCGCCGATCGTGACACGATTGCCTGGCGCCGGCGGTGGAGCGAGGGGCGGAACGAATGCTGCCGCGACGGACGGAGCGAACGCGTCCAATGGCCGGGGTGGCGGTGGCGATAGGGGGACTCCGGGCGCGGCTGCTACCGATGGAGCCAATGCCGCCGCCGATGGCGGAGGACGCGCCGGGCGGGGCGGCCGTGGCGGGACTCCGGGTGCGGCGGGCGCCGCCGGTGGCCGCCGGCCCGGTCCCATGATCGCGCGCGGCTCGGGCTACGACGCCGTTCTTCAATGGCGGACGAGCGGCCCGGACGACAACATCAAGGGCTACACAGTGGTCATGCGGCCCACGACCTCGCCCTTCTGGGAGCAGGAAGTCTACATCGGCAAGGCGACACAATTCACCTTGAAAGACGTGTCCATCGATGCCGTGAAGTTCGGCGTGAAGGCTATCGGGAACGATGGCGGCGAAAGCCTGGTCACGGCGTATGTTTACCCGGCGCGGCAGAAGACGGAAATCGAAACGGTGCAGCAGTAGGGGGGACAGCCCGGGAGGCCTGTCCTACGTGTGTCCGGGCGTTGGAGCGCCTGGCCGGGTGAGCCCGGATGCCGCGGACACGTGCGGATACGTTTGGACGGTGCAGTGTAAAGCGCCGCTTCGGTTATACTGTGCTGTACCCCCATGAAAACCGCCGGTTTCCAGGCACACCCCAAGCACAGGCACCGACTGTCTCTCACGCGCCGCGGGGCGGTAGCCATTGCCTGCGTGCTTTTGACGGACGGCAGTTGCCGTGGGCATCGTAATCGGCCGCCCGTCGTGTCCGAGGTCGTGATGGCCAACGAGAACTATCAGGCGAGGGTGCTGCGCGGGATCTATGCGGGCCCGCTGCTGTGGAAGTGGACCGAACCGTCCTTTGCGCTCTCGCTCGATCCGCCATCCGAGTCCAAAGCCACGTTTCTGGAGATGGACCTGGTGGTTCCGGAGGAGGTGATGGGGAAGGCGACCGCCGTCACCGTGACCGGGAAAGTCAACGGCGTCGAGGTGGGGCGGCAAACTTATCGGAAATCGGGCCGCGCCGTGTTTGCTTGCAAGGTGCCTCCGAAAGCGCTCCAGACGCATCCGGCCGTGGTGGAGTTCGCCGTGGACCACTCGGCCACGGACCAGGGACGGACGGTGGGCCTGATCGCTTACGCGGTGGGGCTCAAGGAATACGAACAGACCGCGGAATACCGCGACGCGCAGATGGCGGAATCGCGCAAGGCATATGAAATCGTCTTACAGCAGCGCGACCAGCAAATCCCGCTCGAAAAGCAGCGCGAGCTGATGAAGTTGTTCCATGACCTGCCCATCTGGGAGAGCCTCCGGTTTCAGAACGTGCGCATCATTAAGAATCCCCTGGACCTTTGGATGCTGCAGCAGATCGCGTATGAAGTGCAGCCGGACTACGTGATCGAGACCGGAACCTGGTATGGCGGCTCGGCGCTGTATTGGGCGCACACCTTGAACGGGATGGGGCGCGAAAACGCCCGTGTTCTAACCGTGGACATTCAGGACCTGACGCAACCGGGCGCCGCCTCCCATCCACTGTGGAAAAAATATGTGAAGTTCTTTCTCGGCAGCTCGACCGATCCCTTGATTGTAAAGAAGATGAGCCATGAGGTCAGCGGTTTTCGAACGATCGTCAATTTGGACTCGGACCACTCCATGCATCACGTGCTGAACGAGCTGCGGATGTACGCTCCCCTGGTCAGCCCGGGCAGTTACCTGGCGGTGGAGGACACGCACCTGGACGGCGTGCCGACGCATCCGGAACAAGGTCCGGGGCCGATGGCCGCGGTCCGCCAATTCCTGGCCGAAGGCGGCAGTAAGGAATTCGAGCAGGATTTCAGCCGGGAGGCCATGGTGATGACCTCCTACCCCGGGGGATTCTTGAGGCGGAAGAAGATCGCTCCCTGACGGTCGCGGCTCTGATGGTTTTGCCCATTCTCTTCGGTGCGGCCTTTACCGTGGCGATTTCGATCGCCATGGGCAGCCTGTTGTTGCGGCGTCTGCGGGTGACGTTGCATCGACTTGAAGCCGTGCTCTTCGCCTTCGTCGGCGGCTCGGCGTGCTTGAGCCTGGCGACCTTTCTGTTATGCCTGGTGCATCAGGCGACTGGGCCCGTGTTTCTCTCGGGTGGCCTGGCGGTGATCCTCTGGGCGGCTTGGGATGCCCGCGGCAAACCGCGGCGGATGCCGCTACCGTCAATGCCGCCGGTCTGGGCAGGCCTTTTTTCCCTGATTCTTACGGCCTTTTTTCTCGCGTACTTCTTCAACGCCCTGGCGCCGGAAGTCAGCGCCGATGGCTCCGGCTATCATCTCGGGAACGTGGCGCGCTACTGGCGGCATCACGGGTTTGTCTGGGACTACCACAGCTTGCGCTCCTACTTTTCCCAAGGCGCCGAGATGCTGTTCCTGGTAGCCTTCTCGTTCGGCGGCCATTCCGCGGCTGCCCTGGTCCACTTTGCCTTTTTGACGGCACTTCCGCTCCTCATGGTTTGTTATGGCCGGCGCTTCGCATTCCCCCGCGCCGCCGGATTCGCCGCGGTCCTCGCCTATACCTGCCCCGTCGCGGGTCTGGCCGGCAGTTCCGCTTATAACGATCTGGCCGTTGCAACTGTTCTTTTTGCAGTATTCTACTCGCTTCAAGTATGGGACGAGACAAATGACAGCAAGCTACTGATCTTGGTTGGTTTACTATCTGGGTTTGCGTATGCGCTCAAGTATACTGCCTTCCTCGCACTGCCCTTCGCGATATCCTGCGTCTATCGCCGAATACGGGACCGGAGACTCCTCCTGTTACCGCTTTCCGCCGTCCTCATGATTGCCCCATGGACCATCCGCAACTGGATCTGGGTGGGCAACCCATTTGCGCCGTTTATGAATCGGTGGTTCCCCAACCCCTACGTTCATCCGGGAGTGGAACAATCGCTCGGCGACCTCGGCCGCTACGAGGGAATCCACCATTTCTGGGAAGTCCCGCTGCAACTCACCCTGCACGGGAGCCTGATCCCCGGCATGGTGGGCCCGGTCTTCCTCCTGGCTCCGTTGGCGTTGTTGGCCCTGCGGAGTCCCCACGGCAGACGACTGCTGGCGGCCGCTCTGGTCTTTGCCATTCCCGCCTATTTCAACACCGCCGCGCGATTTCTGCTTCCCGCCATTCCTTTTCTTTCGCTGGCGATGGGAATCGCGCTGGCCAACTCCTGGGGCATCCTGCCGGCTCTGGCAATGTTTGAGGCGCTGGTCTGCTGGCCCCCCGTCCTCGCCTTGTATTGCGACCCGGTCTCGTGGCGGATCCGTCACATCCCTGTGCGTGCCGCACTGCGCCTGGAGCCGGAGAGTCAATTCCTGCGGGAGCACATTCCCGACTACTGGTTAAGGGAGCCGATCGAGCGCGAAGTCGCGCCGGCGGAAAAGATCTTCTCGTTCACCACGCGCCCGGAAGCCTACATCGAGCAACCGATCATGGTGTCGTACGAGTCGACCCTGGGAAATCTGGCGAACGAAATCCTGCTGACTCCGATCTATTACCCACCGTTGGTGCGCCGGCGGTTCCGGTTCGAGGCGCAAAACACCCGCGGCATCCGGGTCGTGGAACAGGCATCCGCGGAAGCCTACTGGAGCATTGCGGAAATGCGGCTTTTGTCGCAGGGCAGGGAAGTGCAGGGGTCCCCTTCGTGGCATTTCACCGCGTGGCCCAACCGGTGGGAGGCATATCTCGCGTTCGACGGCAGCGCCGTCACGCGCTGGTCGAGCTGGCAGCCGATGTCGCCAGGCTCGCGGCTCCAGGTGGATTTCGGACGGGAGGAGCGGATTGATGAAGTAGTTCTCGAAGGTCCCGTGGACGCCGCTCAGGTAACAGTTGAGATTTCGACCGGCGGACGGTGGATGCCGCTGGGTCGTGGTCCGGAAGTGACGCGGATGGAGCCGTCGACAGATCTCCGGATGGCGGCGACGCGGGAGTTGAAAGGGCGGGGAATTCGATACCTTCTGATCAACGACTCCGATTCCACCGGCGCGGATATGAAGCAGAATACCAGCCAATGGGGGATTACCCGGCTTGCGGAGGCGAATGGAACGGTCCTCTACCGTGTGGATTAGCCGCGTCGGCCGCGTCCTGCTCCTGGCGCTTTTTGCCGTGAACGTGTATCGCGCCGCGACGCAGTCCATCACCCGTGACGAGGCGGTCACCTTCGACCGCTGGGTCCGGCCGCCGCTGCGCGATGTGCTACCCCAGCCCTACGATCCCAACAACCACGTGCTGAATACGTTGCTCATTAAGAGGACCGTGGGTCTGTTTCGCCTTTCGGAATTCTCGTTCCGTTTACCCAGTTTGCTGGGCGGCGCGCTGTACCTGTGGGCGGTGTACCGCCTGTCGCGGCGATTGTTGGGTACGGGTCCGCTGTTCCTGGCGGGAGTCGCTTTGCTGTCCCTCCATCCGCTGATTCTGGACTATCTCTCCGCGGCACGAGGTTACGGCATGGCGCTGGCGTTCTGGATGTGGGCCCTGGAGTTGACGCTCGAAGGTCGAAACCTGAACCTCGCCGGGGTGTGTCTGGGGCTTTCACCGGCGGCCAACCTCGCGTTCCTGTGGCCGGCGGCCGCGCTGGGAATCGCGTTTGTGGCGGCACGGCGCGCCTCGATGGCCGTGGTGGAACGGTTCGCTATACCGGCAGTGGTTACCGGCTTCATTTTGCTGGTGATCCCGTTGAGCCACGCGCAGCCCGCCAACCTGACGGATGGGGCCGCCGGCCGGTCTCTTTACCTCGTGCCGCCGGCAACCCTGGCGGCGTTGGCCCTGGTCCGCAAGGTCAACTGGAAGCCCGTCTCGATGGGGGCGCTGGGGATCGCCGCGTTGCTCGCGGGGTATTACCTGTCGCAGTTCCGCATCGGGTTTTACGGCCAATGGCCGCAAGATGCCGGCGCTCGGTCGCTGGTCGGGATCCTGCGGCGGGATGCCGCCGGCAGGCCGGTGGAAATCGGCGCCAGCCGGGAGCTGGAACCGATCTTGAGCTTCTACCAGGCGCGCTACCGTTTGGCCAATTGGAAACCGCTGCGGCGCCAGCCGGTGACCGGCGAATTCGACTACTATGTGCTCACCGCGAATGATTCCGGGCTGGCCGTCGAACGCCGCCTGGAGGTCCTGTATCGCGACTCCGGATTGCTGCTGGCCCGCAAGAGCCGTGATTGATCCCGGCCAGAGTGGTGCTTTTCAGCCACCGGCGGGCTTGTGCAGTCTTTCTAATTCACTGATTCAGAGAAGGATAGCATTTGGCCAGACCCGTGCATAGACAGTGGCGTAGTTTGGGAGATCAGCCATGCAACGCTTGCCATATTTCCGGTATCGAGCCCTTTTGGGTGTCGTGTTCCTGGGAGCTGGCTTGTTCACGCCGGCGCACGCACAGGATCCCGACGACATGCAGCGTGGGGTGGCCCGCATCAGCCTCATCAATGGCGACGTTTCCGTACGCCGCGGTGATTCGGGCGATTGGGTGGCGGGGGTTATCAACGCGCCGCTGCTCTCCGACGATCGGATTTCGACGGCTCCCAATTCGCGCGCCGAAGTGCAGTTCGACGCGGCCAATATCCTGCGCATCGGCGGCGATGCCGAAGTACGGCTCACGCAACTGGAGGCCGGGCGGTACCAGATGGAAGTCGCTCGCGGAACGGTAACCTTCCGGGTTCTTAGGCCTTCCGAAGCCAATGTTGAAGTAGATACTCCGAATATTTCCATACGGCCTTCAAAGCAGGGATCTTATCGCATCAGCGTGAATGCGGCGGGAGAGACCGAAGTGATGTCCCGGGCCGGTGAGGTCGAGGTTTTCACGCCGCGCGGCTCGCAGTGGGTCACAGCCGGCCAGATGATGATGGCGCGGGGCACCGCGGCGGATCCCGAGTTTCAGATCGTTAATGCCATTCCGTCCGATGAGTGGGACCGCTGGAATGAGAACCGCGATCGCGGTCTGTTGCAGTCCAACAGCTACCAATATGTGGGACCGGGTGTTTACGGCGCCGAGGATCTGGACAATTACGGTACCTGGAGCAACGTCCAGCCTTACGGGAATGTGTGGCGGCCTACCTCGGTCGGGTCGGATTGGGCGCCGTACCAGTCTGGCCGCTGGGTTTGGGAGGATTGGTATGGTTGGACCTGGGTCAGTTACGATCCATGGGGTTGGGCGCCTTACCACTATGGCCGGTGGTTCAACCAGCCCGGCTTTGGGTGGTGCTGGTACCCCGGACTCCGTAGTGCGCGGCACTACTGGTCTCCCGCGCTGGTCGGGTTCTTTGGATTCGGCGGCCGCCGTGGCGGCATAGGTTTCGGGTTCGGACACGTCGGCTGGGTCCCGCTGGCGCCGTACGAGGTCTTTCACCCGTGGTGGGGACGCAATTACTATGGGCGGAACGACTTCGGGCGCAACATCACCAACGTAAATGTCAACAACATTTACCGGAACGCCGGGGTTCGCAATGGGATTTCGGGGGTGAGCGAGGGGGATTTTCGGAGTGGCCGATTCAATAACATAGGGCGGTTCTCGGGCAACCAGGTGCGGGAAGCGGGCTTGATCCGCGGGCAGGTGCCCATCGCACCGACCAACGCGAACTTACACTTCTCGAACCGTACCGTTTCCAACGTGCCCCGGAGCAACGATAACGCCCGATTCTTCAGGAACCAGCAGCCCAACCCGGCGCAGCGTGTTCCGTTTGCGCAGCAGCAGCGTGCCTTTGAGCCGGGGAATCGCGATAACGCTTCCCAGAACGGCGTCCGCGGTGGCCAACAGCCGGGGAATCGCGGTTTCGACAACCAGCCGGCCGCCGGTCGTGACAGCGCTTCGCAGAACGGTCTCCGCGGCGGCCAACAGGTGGACCGGGCGCCGCGCGGACCGCAGAATTCACCGAATGGTTCGTCGGGTGGATGGCGCCGGTTCGGGGAGCCGACCGGTCAGGGCGCCACGCCGCAAGCCGTAGCGCCACGCAACGAGAGGAATCTCCGCGGTTCGACACCCGGCGGTGGAGAGCCCCGAAGGGTAGCGCCCGGCGGTCCAATTAATGGGGATTCCCGGCCGAACCGGTACCAGAATACACGGCCGCCCGGAGCGAGCGAGGCACCGGCCAATCGAAGCGGCTGGCAGCGTTTCGGCGAGCCGGGGAATTCGCCGCGGCAGAATTCGCCAGGTTCGCCGCCCCGGTACAGCGCACCTGAGCCCAGGCAAAGCGCGCCGAATTACGGTTCGTCGCCCCG
>JBGPKH010000332.1:0-9670 GCA_041485845.1 Bryobacteraceae bacterium | reverse complement strand
CTTCCCGTCGGAATGGTGATCGCCATCATCTCGGAACACTGATCGCCATCAGCCCGGAATCGTGATCGCCATCCCCTCGGAACGCTGATCGGAATCGCTCGGAATACGCAGATTCAAACGCAATTCGGTCACACAATCTTTCTCGATGGCTTTGAGGGCGGCTCTGCGGCTGAGAAGCTGAAGCGTCTTCATTTTTCGAAGAGCGCGTCGGAGACCGCCCCTTATGATGAAGCGTGGCTCCAGCGCCTCATCATGCGTCATCCGAGCCTGCTGCCTGTCGATCAAATCGAGCCGGCATTCAACACCTTGGTTCCTATTTGTGTCGAACTGCCGATGCGGTCGGGAAAACTTGACAATCTTTTTGTTACGCCGGCCGGTGACCTCGCACTGGTCGAGT
Organism: Bryobacteraceae bacterium; assembly: GCA_041485845.1. Lineage (GTDB taxonomy): Bacteria > Acidobacteriota > Terriglobia > Bryobacterales > Bryobacteraceae > OMOG01. Next base: position 9,273 of record JBGPKH010000332.1, on the reverse strand, counting down.
GCAAGCTTTGGCGCAATCCGGAGGCGCGGCGGGAGGTAGTCGCTCAGATCATTGACTACTCCACAGAAATGTCCACCTGGACTCATGGGAATCTTCAGGAGGCGATCAGGCGCACAAAACCTCTAGACGGCTCGGATGGGAAGACAAAGCGAAGCCTATATGAACTGGCTTCGGCAAAGGGCGAGATTGACGAAGCTTCTTTCCACGATGCCGTCTCGCGGAATTTGAAGCGCGGACGATTCCTGTTGCTCATCGTCGGTGACGGCATTCGGGAAGGCGTGGAAGCGATGGCCGATTTCCTACAGCAACACGCAGGCTTTCATTTTACGTTCGCCTTTGTCGAAATCGCTCTCTTCGAGACGCGCGGAGGCTATATCGCCCAACCGCGCGTTCTCGCCAGGACGACGAACATCGATCGAGGTATCGTAACGCTGGATGAGGGCCGGATCGTTATCAAACCATCCAGCACCGGACCGGCGTCGAACAACGGCGTAAAGCCAACGACGATCACGCAGGAACTCTATTTTGAGCGACTTGAGAAGGAGTTCCCAGGAATCTCACAAAGACTGAATGCCTTCCTCGATGACCTCGCGACGTATAACGCGTCGGCGGGATTTGGAACGGAATCCATGATCCTGCGATGGCGTCCCGATAACGGGAAAGACTGGAACCTTGGCACGATATCGAAGCACGGTCTGCTTTGGCTGGATAATCTGGGTGCCCAGGCCAACAGTGCGGGTTTGCTCGAACTTCATAAGCAATACCTCACGAAGCTCGCGGGTCTCGTCCCCGAAGCATATATCCAGAAAACGCCAAAGGAGACCGCTTGGTATGTTGCGTTACACAGCAAAGACCACTACATTACAGCGGACGCTTTGCTAGCGAATGAAACTCGCAAAGATGGATGGGTTCGTGCGATCGCTGACTTCCAGTCAGCGGTTATGGGCCGCACGGAGAAGTGCGCATAGGTAGATCCGGGAGTAATCACTGTGGCGCGCCGAGAGAAAGCAACATTGCCAGGTCCGCGGCCCGCACGTGCCCGGGCGCCAGTTCCTTTGCCGGAAGAGGCGGCCGCCATTCCCACAAGGAAGGACGGACTGACTAGTGGCGACGCTGCCAGGCCGGCATCAGTGGCCGAGTTGGAGCGGCAATCTGAGGCCGGAGACGGCACCGCGGCATGCAGGCTCGGCGATCATTACAGGGCCGGCGATTTCGTTTCCCAGGACTTGGCTGTGGCATTCCGGTGGTACAGCCGAGGCGCTGAGCTTGGCGACCGCTGCGCGCAAAACAACCTCGGGTCGATGTTTCTGAATGGTCTCGGCTGCGAGCGGGACCCGGCGCAAGCGATTCATTGGTACCGCAAGAGCGCTGAACAGGGCCATGCTGTCGCGCAGTACAACCTCGCCAAGCGTTACCTGCACGGCGACGGAGTAGATCCGGATTACACTGAGGCCATCGAGTGGTTTTGGAAGGCCGCCGTCCAGGGCGAAATCTGGGCCTCGTGCGAGATGGGCACCATGTGCCGTTTTGGCCAAGGTGTCGAGCGCAACCTGTTAGTTGCCGCTGAATTCCACCTTGTTGCTGCCGAAGCAGGAGACGAAGTGGCGGTGTTGGGCAACATCGCTGAATATCGAGCGGAACTCGAGGAGATGGCGCTGTCCGGCAGCCAGTTGGCGAGCTTGTTTCTCAGCAGGATATACAACCGGGGCTTCGGCGTTGACAAGAGCCAACCGATGACCGGGGCTTGGATTTCCTGGGCGTGGGAACGTTGTTTGCGCGATGTGTATACCGACACCGCGCAGGAGGTCGGCAAGGCCTACGATTTCTACCACATGGGTATCACTTGGGAAAACCGCAGGGAAGGTCAGCGGCTTCTTAAGGACCTGCGAGCAGCACATGCCAAACGGACCGTCGAATCCGGACGCGCCAAAGAGGGCGGCACACGGCGGCATCGTCCGAGGAAGCAGCGATGACATTCGACTACCGGGGCCAGCTCGATTGCGCTGTGCGGGCGGCCGCCGCTGCCGGCACATTGCTCCGCCGCGCGTTCCATTCCGGAGAGCGGGAGATCGATCATGGCGGAGGGGAGATACGGAAAATCCTGACGGTGGGCTTCCCGCAGTACGGCTATCACGGCGAGGAACTGGGGTTCGCCTCGCCTCGACAGGATTCAGCCGGACACCTCTGGCTGGTTGACCCCGATGACGGAACATCCGCCTTCGAGAAGGCGAAGTAGCGCCGCATCGAAATCGAAAGCGGTTCACAGGAGAACTGATGGCACAGTACAAGGAAGGCACGCTGGTCGAGAAAACGGACGCTCCACAGTGGGGTCCTGGAAAGATAGTTCACATTGCGGGCGACAACCTGCACATCGTCTTCAGGGACATCGAGGGCAACATGGCGAAGAAACTGCGGTGGGATAATCCAGCCCTGCGGCTTGCAGTTTTGCAGTCGGACCCGATGCTGGATCACCTGCCTCCCCTTGTCCAAGAGGGTGGTGGTTGCGTTGTCCCGGGCAAAGGCCTATCTCTGCAGTCTTTGAAGCGAAAATTTTTGCACGAGTTTCCACGGGGATTCGGCGATGCAAGGTATCGAAAGGAAGAACGGCGTTACAAAGTAGGAGCCCATGACGGTCTCCAGACGCTGCTCGGCGAGGCTAAAGACCTCCTGTTACGAGGTGAGGTCAAGGTACTCGCGACAAAAGCCTTATCGGTGCTCCGCACCGTAAACTTGCTGGCCCCACGATTTGAAGGCAGCGCATTTCACGACGCGATGCAAGATGAAAATGCGGCCAGGTCCTTTTTCCAGGCCCTTCTCGAACTCTTGGAAACCAATCCAGTTAATGGCCGGGTATTTAGCCAGTATGCCGACGCCGTATGCTCCCTGCCAGCAGCGAGAGGACGAGTTGCGACCTGGCCGGTCGCCACCGTCCTTCCATACTTCGCCCGTCCAGGCGCCCATATGTTCTTGAAGCCGAGGGTTACAAAGCGCGCAGCCGAAACGCTCGGGTTCGACCTGAAGTACAAATCCACGCCCAACTGGGAAACATACGAAGCGCTGCTGCGAATGGGAAGGAATTGTCTCGCTCTTCTCCGGCCTCTTGGTGCGGTCGATTTTGTCGACGTGCAGTCGTTCATTTTCGTGACTTGCGGCGGCTACGACAACGACCGGCCGACTTCAAAGCGGATTGCCGAGGTTGTACTGAAGGTTAGCTCGGAGGGTGGCGCAGTCAAGCTTCTGCGGGAAAAGACTGCTGCCGAGAACTACCAGTTCTGGATCGAACGCGACGAAGCTGCGTTGTCCGGTTTGCACAAAGAAGATGATTCGATTGGGGCAAGCGAGTTTTCCTCACGCAGCCAGCGGGCGGATTCTCTTGACGGGGCATTTGTTCTGCTGGATCGCTACCCCTGGCATTGCTTACATCCCGTTGAGGTCCATCCGGATTTACGCGCTGAAGTTCTGCGGGAAGTAAAGAGGAGGGGCGGCGGCACCGAGGAGAAACGCTGGAGAACAACGCTGCGGATCCGTTGACGAGTTCGGAATTCCGGTTCGGTGGCACTGGCGGCCTGTGTGATGCAAGGACGGTGCCTAACCTTGTGTCGAAGGGCAATTGCCGCATGAGGGGTTGATTGATCGGGTAGCCTAAGTCACCCATACGAAGTGCTCGGGTGACAGATCCTGCTCCCCATCAAAGCGGTAGGCCACCAGGGCGCCGCCATTTCCGGCGCTGTAATCAACGCAGACGGCGCTGCTGGATTGCAGCGACGGCGCGCCGGTGAGCCAGTAATGCCCAAAGAAGGTCGGCTTGACGACCGTTTCAACCCGCGCATGCTTTGGGATCGGTAATTCGGGCAATGCCGCCCGTTCCACTGGGGACAACATCGCTGCCGAACTGTATGTGATGCCTTGTTCGTCCCACCAACGCACACGCACCCGGGTCCGCCGAATGCCATCTTTGTCGCGAAAATCGTGACCGGCGGGCAAGGGAATCTCGATGCCTTTGGTGAGGGCCTCGACGGCTTTGTAGATGGTGGGCGTAGCGTTGTCTTTGTCAGCTTCGTTCGCCGGTTCGTCCGTCGCCGGCACCATCAAGTCCCGAGTCAGGCACCGGCCCTCGTGCAGTTGGGGCGAGAGCCACGCCATGAATGGTCCGTGCCAACAAGCATGTACCACCTGCAGTTCCGGCAGATCCAACCAGAGGGGGAGAGTCAGGAACCAATCGATGATTTCGGCGTGCAGCGCTGGCTTGTTCTCCACTTCGGTCAGGAAGGCTGCGTGCTGTTTCCGGTTCTTCTCGCCCCATTTTGGACTGTAGTGCGGGCGCAGGTACTCGCCGGAATTCCTGGGATCGGGAGTGTGCCATGCGATGGCATTCAGTTCGTGATTGCCCATGACCGCGAGAGCGACACCGGCCTCGACCATGCGGCGCACCGTGTTGACGCAGTGCACTTGTGACGGACCGCGGTCGATGAAGTCTCCCACGAAGATCGCCTGCCGCTCGGAGTGACGCCAGACGCCGGCCTTGTTGCGATAGCCAAGCTTGTATAACAGGGCTTCTAATTTTTGGTCATAACCGTGGATGTCCCCAATGATGTCGTAGCCCATGTCCGCGCTCGCATGTAATCGTTTTGGCTGAGGCCGTCGGCGTATCGACGCACCGATCAACATAGCAGAATGCGCGTTCAGGCTCGTTACTTCAAACACCGGCAGGTCTTTGTCCATGTCACGGAGTTTGCGGCGGACGAGCGCGGCCAAGTCGCCGGCGCCGCCGGCGGTAAGGATGTGCAACCGCACATGGCCTACGACATTTTGAAACTGGGGCAGGTAGTGGTACGGCCCGGCGCTCTCGTCGAGTCCCAAGTGGCGCGCGTTTCCGACCACTCCGACCACCTCGAGCAGGGAGCCGAGGCCCATTCCCAATTGCCGCCGAGGCTCAGGTGCAACTCGGGAAAGAGGGTGCCGAAGACCACGCCGCCGGCGAAGATGCCGACCGCGATTTTGGAGACGACGAAGGTGATCAGGGAGACGATGGAGAGGATGTAGCGGGAGCTCTCGCTGAAGCGCCGTTCCAGGAACTCCGGCATGGTGAAGACTTTCGACCGCATGTAGAACGGTACGAAGACCCAGCCGAGGACCAGCAGGCACCAGGCGTGCAATTCGTAGTGCGCCATGGCGACGCCGCTGGTGGCGCCGGAGCCGGCGAGTCCGACCACGTGCTCGGAGCCGATGTTGGACGCGAAGATGGATGCGCCGATGATCCACCATCCCAGGTTGCGTCCGGCGAGGAAGTAATCGGCGGCGGAGTCTTTGCTTTTGCGGACGACCCACCACGCGACACAAAGCAGAACGCTGAAGTAAAGCCCGATCACCAGCCAGTCGATTCCGGTGAGGTGCGAGGAGGCGTGTGTCATAGGTATCCCTAATAAGTTAATGCATTCGAGGGGTGGGTGGGGCAGAGCGGCGAGCGGCCTTTGGACAGGCCGGAGGCCTGTCCTACTTCTTGGCGTTGGCGAGGAGCTGCTGTAAATCGAGGAGGTGCTGCGGCTTGTAGGCTCTCTTCGACCACTTCGAGGTGGAATCGAACTCCACGCCGATGAAATAGCCGATCTCGCGGTAGACGCAATACTGAACGCGACCGGTGAACTGTCGCTTGGGGCTTTCCCAATGGATGAGGACCCCCAACGGCACGGCGGTCTCCAGTTGGACGCAGGCCCCGGATTGAGAAATATCCTCCAGGAGGCCCATTACCCGCCGTTTCCTACCGGCCTGATCCTTCCAGCAGACTTCCACCATGTCTGCGCACAACATGCGAACTTCCGATCGCCTTTCGTCCTGCATAACTAACATATCGGCGGACTTAGCGCCGAGCTTTAAGAAGCTGGGAGGCTACTCACAACGTAATACCTCCGCCGGTGCGATGGCCCACAAACGACGCCCTCCCAACCAGCCCGCGAGTGCGGCTGCCGTCAGAACCAGAAGTCCGGCCGCGAGGTAAAAGCGAGGCTCCCCAGGCTTGGTGGCGTAGAGAGACGCCGCCATGGCGCGGGCCAGCCAGTAGGCCCCGGCCAAGCCGCCGGCCGCCCCGTAAACCGCGGGCTTCATGGTGTCCATAAACATGACCCCGAACAGGCGGCGCGCGGTGGCGCCGAGCGCGGACCGCAGGGCGAACTCGCGCCGCCGGCGAACCGCGGCGTACGTCGCCAGGCTGTATACGCCGAATGCGGCCAGCGCAAATGCCAGCAGGCCGTAGGCGGTGAAAAGGGTGGTTCGGAGCTTGGGCTGGTCGAGCGCGGCGGCCAGGTGCTGTTCCATGGTCTGGACGGCGTAGGCGGGCGCCTCGGGATCGAGGGCCGCGAGAATGTGGTCCAGCGCGCCGGCGCCACCCGCGATCAAAGAGGCCGTCCGCGCGGGGTATTGCGAAAACGGCCGGTAAATCTGGGGGAGCGGCGGGTTGCTCAGTCCGGCGCTGTGCACGTCGGCTACGATTCCGACGATGGTGAGCCAGGCCACTCCCGGCTGCGGCGCGCCCATCACGATGCGTTTGCCGAGCGGCGATTCGTGCGGCCAGAATGCCCGGGCGAGAGTCCGGTTGACGACCGCCGCGCCGGTGGCTTCGGAGAAATCGCGCGGATCGAAGCCGCGGCCTTCCAGAATGGGGATCCGCAGCAAGGAAAAATATTCGCGGCCCACGCCCAGATGATGGGCGAACTGGGGGACGGCTCCGGAGGATCCCCAGACCCGGCCTTCGATGCTGAACGGATCGCCTCCCGGGCCGAAGCTCAGCGGCAGGCGCCAGGCGACGGTCACGTTTCGCGGCCCCAGCCGCTCCGCCAGCCGCTCCTCGACGCGCTCGTAGTAGGCCGCGATTTGAGCGGCGTTGCCATAGGAGGGCGGGAGAGTCCCGGTAGCGGTCGAAAGACCGGCGGTGCGGAACCCCGGGTCGACGCGCTGCAAGGCCGTCAGGCTGCTGACCAATAAGAGAGAGGGGGCCAGAAGCGCGCAGGAGAGGCCCACCTGGATCGCGAGCAGAACGGGCCGCGCGCGGCTCTCGCTCCGGCCGGCGAATTCGGCGGGCCCTAAGGGAACCCAACGGGTGAGGGCTAGAGAAGTGCATACCACGCAGGCCAGAATGACGGCGCTACTCAGGAAGAACACACGATAGTTTACGGTAAAGGCGCCGAAGTTGGCGAGATCCTGGTGCGGCGCGGCATTCAATAAGCGCAAGGCGCCCGCGGTGACTGCGAGCGCCAGGACTCCGCCGGCAAGCGACGGCAGCAGGGCTTCGAAGAATCGCTGGCGGCAGACCCGTAGGCGCGAAGCGCCCAGCGCCATGCGAACCGCGGCTTCGCGGCGGCGCGCCACCGTGCGGCCCATCCACAGCAGCGCTGTGTTGGTGAGGCTGAGGAGCAGGAGAATCGTGCCGGCGGCCACCATGGCGTAGAGCGTGGGGCGGGTCGAGCCGTGGAGTACTTCCCGGAGGGGGACTACCTCGATGGAATACCCGCCATCCTCTCCGTGGGGGCCCATTCCGGTGCGATAGCGCTGCTTGAGCCCGGCCGCCACTACCTGCATGCGGGCGCGCGCCTGCGCCAGGGTGAGGCTGCGGCTCAGACGGCCCAGGGCCTGGAGTTGGCCGGCACTGCGGGCGGGGTCGGGATCGAGCGCGGCGGGGATCCACACGTCGGGAGTCTGCCCGGAGACCCGGAACCCGAAGCCGGGTATCAGCACGCCGACGACGCGAAACGGGGTGTCGTCGATGCGCATGGTTGCGCCGATAGCCTCGGGGCTGCCGCCGAAGCGGGCCTGCCAGAACTCGTGGCTGAGGACCGCTACGTGGGCCTGGGCCGAGTGGTTCTCGGGCGGGTCGAACCAGCGGCCCAGCTCCAGAGATCCGCCAGCGAGGGGCAGGAAGTTGGCCGAGGCCTGCATGCCCGCGACCCGCTGCGCGCGGTCACCCACGGAGACCATCAGGGCGCGCGGCGAGAAAGCCGCAAGATCCTCAAACACGGCGGTCTGCGCGCGGTAATCGAGGTAGTTGGCGTTGCTGACCGGGAAACGCGACAGGCCCAGCTTGCGCAACTGGTCCCAGACGACCACGAGCCGGTTCGACTCGGGATAGGGCAAAGGGCGTAGGAGAGCCTCGTCGGCCACGGAAAATACCGAGGTTACGGCCGCGACACCCAAGGCCGTGCCGGCCACCGCCAGCAGGAAGAAGACGGGCGACTTGGGCAGGGTTCGGGCGGCGTAACGCAGGTCGGCCCAAAGCTGCTCGGGGCGGCCGAGCGACCACACGTCGTCCGCCAATTCGAGAATGCGGGCGCGGTTACCCACCTCGCGCCACGCCTGGGCGACGGGTTGGCCCGCGGCGATTTTCTGGTCCACGTGGAACTGGAGCTCCTCGTGGAGCCGGGCGGCCAGCCGATCGCGGCGGCGGGAACGAACGAGTTTCTTCCAGATTTGCAGCATCGTCGTTAATGCGACCACAACAGGACCCGGCGGACCGCGTCAGCCAGCCTTCCGTATTCGGCTTCCGCGGAGACGAGACGGCGCAGGCCCGCCGCGCTGAGCCGGTAGTAGCGCGCGCGCCGGTTATGCGGCGTGAGTTGCCACTCCGATTCGATCCAACCCTTCAATTCCAGGCGCTGCAGGGCCGGGTAAAGCGAGCCTTCCTCGACTTGCAGAACCTCGTCGGACGCCAGCTTGATCTGCTGGGCAATGCCGTAGCCGTGGAGCGGGCCATGGCTGAGCGTTTTCAGGATGAGGAGGTCCAGGGTACCGGGGAGCAGGCTGGGGTCGGCTGCCGTTCTGGCCATACTAAGAAATTCTATGCATAGAATCATTGGTTGTCAATGGGGGCGGAAAGATTTCGAATGGCGGCCGATAAGCAGTAGATGGAGATTTTTTCGATCGCATTGCAGGGTTTGGAACAGGCGCAGGCGCGGGTGGAAAAGGCGGCCGGACGGTTGGCTTCGGTGGGGGCCGATTCCAGCAATGGGGTGCCGGTGGATTCAGTGGATCTGAGCCGCGAGATGGTGGCGCTGCTTTTGGCGAAGAATGCATTCGCGGCGAATATCGGGATGCTGAAGATCGCGAATGAGATGCAGGGCCGGGTGCTGGATCTTTTGGGCTGAAGGGCTCAGCGGCCCACGCCCAGTTCGCGCAGAATTCCTTCACCGCCTGGTACATCTGCAGCCCGGAGTGCTTACGGCGGCCGCCAGCAGGCCGGTGCCGCGTTGCGAGTCCCAGAGCTACGAAACCGGCAGTTCGAGCCCT
>JBGPKH010000331.1:0-9676 GCA_041485845.1 Bryobacteraceae bacterium | reverse complement strand
CGGACATCTCCAACGCCACGTCGAAGCCCTCAGTCATGCCGAGCTCCTTCTGCACGTCGGCGAGTTTGGCATGGCGCACGTCCACCGCGCGCGTAACACCCAGTTTGCGCGCCAGTTCCAGGCGGCAGGGGTTGACGTCGGTGATCACCGTGAAGCGCGCGCCGGCGTGACGGACCACCGCCGCGGCCATGATGCCGATCGGCCCCGCCCCGGTAATCAGCACGTCTTCGCCCAGCACGGGGAAGGAGAGCGCGGTATGCACGGCATTGCCGAAGGGGTCGAAGATGGCGGCCACGTCGAGGGGAATCGATTGGTGGTGGTGCCAGACATTGGTCATCGGCAGCGCGATGTATTCGGCAAAAGCGCCCGGGCGGTTGACGCCGACGCCCATGGTGTGGGCGCACAGATGGCGGCGTCCGGCCAGGCAGTTGCGGCAGCGGCCGCAGATCACGTGTCCCTCGCCGCTGACCACTTCTCCGGGAAAGAAGTCCGTCACGTTGGAGCCGACCTCCACGATCTTGCCCACGAACTCGTGACCGACGGCCATGGGCACGGGGATGGTCTTTTGTGCCCAGTCGTCCCACTTATAGATGTGCACGTCGGTGCCGCAGATCCCGGTCCGCAGCACCTGGATCAGCACGTCGTTGATCCCGATCTTGGGGACGTCGATGTCTTCGAGCCACAAGCCGGGCTCGCGCCTGCTCTTCACCAGCGCTTTCACATTCACTACGATAACGCGGCGCACAGCCACACAGGCGAGAATAGAAGCAGTGCCCAAGCACCTCCTTCTTTTTGCCGCGACCACGGGTTACCAGATCCGGGTTTTCGCCGATGCGGCGCGGCGTCTGGGTCTCGATCTCACGCTGGCGACGAATCGCTGCCACGTGCTCGAAGATCCCTGGGGCGATCGCGCCATCGCGGTGAAATTCGACCGCATTGCGGAATCCGTGGATGCCTTGCGCGGCATGCATGTCGATGGCGTGGCGGCAGTGGGCGACCAACCCGCGGTGCTGGCGGCCGAAGCGGCCCAGGCGCTGGGCGTGGCCTTCCATCCGCCGGCGGCGGCGCACGCCTGCCAGGATAAGTACCTGGCGCGACAACTCTACCAGGCGGCGGGGATGCGCGTGCCGCAGTTCTTCCGCGCCACTCTGGCCGGCGATCCGCACGAGCTGGCCGGCCGCGCCAATTATCCGTGCGTGCTCAAGCCGCTGGGGCTATCCGCCAGCCGCGGGGTGATCCGCGCCAACAACCCCGACGAATTCGTCGCCGCGTTCCGGCGGATCGGCAAGATCGGCGAGCATCACGTGCAGGTGGAGAGCTACATCCCGGGGCGCGAGTTCGCCGTGGAAGGACTGGTTACCGCCGGAGAGTTCCAACCGCTCGCCATCTTCGACAAGCCCGATCCGCTGGAGGGCCCTTTCTTCGAGGAGACCATCTACGTGACGCCGTCGCGCGAACCCGCGGTGGTGCAGCAGGCGTTGCTCGAGAGCACGTCGCGCGCGGTGCGGGCGCTGGGACTGCGACACGGTCCGGTCCACGCCGAGCTGCGCTACAACGCCGAAGGGGCCTGGATGCTGGAGGCCCACGCTCGCCCCATCGGGGGGCTGTGCGCCAAGGCGCTGCGTTTCGAAGGAGGCGTGCCGCTCGAAGAGTTGATCCTGCGGCATGCGGTGGGGGAAGACGTTTCGCGCGTACGGCTGGACGGGCCGGCCTCGGGCGTCATGATGATTCCGATTCCGAAGGGCGGCATTTATCAATCGGTGGAGGGCACGGAGCGTGCGGCGGCCGTGCCGGGTGTGGAGGACGCGATCATCACCGCCAAGGGCGGGCAGCAACTGATTCCGCTGCCCGAGGGGTCGAGCTACCTGGGGTTCCTGTTCGCGCGCGGAGATTCGGCCGCCACTGTCGAGGCGGCGTTACGGGAGTCGCACGCGGAACTGAAGTTCCACATCGCGACGGCGCTGGAGACGATTAGGCCTTAGCCCAAGGCTAGGCCTTAGCCTTGCTAAGCCTTAGTCTTGGGCGGGACGAAGTCGGGCGGGAGGGCCGCGCCTTCGCCGAAGAAATAGCTGTCCATCTGCTGGATCAGGAATTCCTGAGCTTCTTTGGTGCCGAGATTGAGCCGATACTCGTTCATGAGCATCTTCATGTGCTCCACCCACATTTTCCAGGCTTCTTTGGAAACGCTCTCGTAGATTTTCTGGCCGAGGGGGTGGCCTTCGAACGGCGTCTCGTCGAGCCCCTCCATCTCGCGCTGGAACTTCACGCAGAAGACCTTGCGGGCTCCCGGACGAATTGCGTTCTGAATCTGGTTAATGCCGCTACTTCCGCATCCCATCGGGTTATCTCCTGAGTACAGGATACTATGGCCGCCGGCTTCAGTGACTGCCGTTGCCGCCGCGGCGCATGGAATCAATAAAGGCGCGGAGGCTCTCTTCGGTTAGGAGTTGTGCGGCAGCGAGTTGGGTGAGCTTCTCATCGAGGGTCGATTGTGCGGCGGTCAGCCTGGCATCCATCGCGGCTTGCGACGCGGTTAATTCCTGGTGACGCTTCCGTTCATGGCGCGCCTCGCGAATGCCAAGTTTGACCGCGCGATCCAGGCGCCGGTCAAGGCGTTCCAGTCCTGCGGAGAATTTGGCCATTTCCTCCGCCGCCTTGGCCTGGTGAACTGCCACGTTGGCCTGTTGTTCGAGGATGAATTCGATGGTCTTCTCGACGTCCATTGAACTCTATGATAGCTCACTACCTCCGAAACCCCGCCGCCAGCAAAACGATCCCCAATTCGCGTGTGTCCGGCGGCGCTTTGACAGTCCGGTCGATCCGAATCTCCAGGGATGCCGTGGCGCCGGCGGGTTGTACGGGGGACGACGCCAGGGTGTAATCGCCGGGCGCGGAATAGACCTGCGATGCCACTTCCCGTCCGTCCAGGAACAGCGCCATCTGGCGCGCGGGCGCCATGGACGGGATGTTGAACTCCACGTGCAAGGGCATTGGAGACGCGGGACTCTTCAGAGCGACCACGGCGTTCCCCGACGTCCAGCGATAGCGGTTGTCTTCCAGTGAGTAGATCCCGCTGACGATCTGCTGCCCGGCTTCGGGCGCGTTCATCGACAGGTATTCGAGCGTGGGATTGCGCTCCACCACTTTCACCACGTGGACGCGGTCGATGGTCCCGCCCGAGATTCCGAACGGCCACACCCCGTTGGCGATAGTGGAATATCCCGAATGAGTTTCGAGGCCGATGATGCGCAGCGGGATGGCGGGCCGGATTTCCACGGTCTGAATGGTCGCGACCGGCGCGCTGAGACTCACGGCGCCGCCCAGTTCGCTGGTTACAATGAACTCGCCCATGCGTACGCGCTGCATCTTAGTCAAGGGCAGCGCACCCTGGGCTTCCAGGTAGTGGCGAAGTCCCCACTCGGCATCTACCCAAACGCGGTGGTTCCCGGTCGGCTGGCGCAGGTCTTTCGCGAGTTGGCGGTAGGCGTCCCAGTGCTGATAGTTCACGACCGCGAGCCCCAGGCCGAGGGCCAGTTGCGCTGCGAATCCCGGAGCGAGCCACTTGGCCGGCAGTCGCGAAGCCAGCAGGGCAAGGGGAGCGGCCATGGGCAGCAGATAGCGTGCCGAGCCGGCGAAGAACACCACCAGTGCGCCGGCGAAGAAGAGCGCGATCCACGCGAGGAGAAAGAGCGTGTCTGGTTCGCGCCGCCTACGCCAGGCGAGCAGAATCGCACCGGGAACCAGCGCCGGGAAGATCAGGAACCAGGAATGCAGGAAGAGTGCCAGCCTCGCCTGCGGATTCCAGAGATCGAAGTGCGTCAGGTAGCCGGCGAGGACCCCGGCCGGAAGCGCGCCCGTGGAGAGGCGCACAAAAAGCTGCCAGCCAACAAAAGCCGCCGCGGGGACCAAAGCTGCCAGCCACGCCGAGATTTCCCGGCGGCAGTAGATCCACACGTAGACAATCAGGATCGGGGTGAGGAAAGTGGCTTGCGGAGAGGTCAGGGCGGCCAGCGCCATCGACACGCAAGCCAGGAGCCTGTGACCGCGGAACAGCGCGATGGCGGGCAGCCAGAAGGCCAGAAAGGGCACGTCCGTCTCCAGCGAATTCCCGTTCACCACGAACACGGGGACGGCGATGAACAGCAGAGTCGCCCAGAGCGGGCGTAGCGAAAACCGCCGCGACAGCGTCCACATGGCCCACGCGGCGATCAGCGAGAATACCGTGTACACGGCGTGGAAGGGGACCTCCTTTACATCGCCGATTACGGCGATCAGGCTCGCAAGCACCCACGCATTCAGCGGCCCGTGGGGGTGGCCGCGCAGGTCCCACTCCTGGCCCTGGAAGACGATCCGGGTGTGGTCGGGATGTAGCGGCTCTACGAGGGCATGGGCCGCGGCGGTCAGGTAAGTCGCGTCGTCACCGAGGATCGCCTGGTTCCAGAACGGAATCCGGATCAGCAACACGAGCGCAAGCGCGGCCCACAGGCCCTGGCCCCCGGGCCACTCGCGCTTTGTCGAGCCCGGCCCCCGGCCCCCGCCGGCTACGCCGGCGTCCACTTCAACACCGGCTTGCGCGCGGCTGTCACTTCGTCCACCTTGCTGGTCCGCGTCCCGTAGGGCGCGTTCTTGACCAACTGGGGATCGGTCTCCACCTCTTTAGCGATGGAGATCATGGCGTCGATGAACAGGTCGATCTCCTGCTTGCCCTCGGTCTCCGTCGGCTCGATCATGAGCGCGCCGTGGACGATCAGCGGGAAACTCACGGTATAGGGATGGAACCCGTAGTCGATGAGCCGCTTGGCGATTTCACCCGTGCGCACCCCGAGCTTCGCCTGGCGATCGTCGCTGAACACCACTTCGTGCATGTTCGGCGAGCGGTACGGCAGATCGTAGTAGGGCTCCAGATGCTTGCGGATGTAGACCGCGTTGAGCACAGCATCCACGGTGGCGTTGCGCAGCCCCGGCCCGCCGTGCGCCAGGATGTAAGCCAGCGCGCGCACCAGCACGCCGAAGTTTCCGTAGAAAGCCTTTACGCGCCCGATGGAGTGTTTGCGTTTGTAGTTGTACGCCCACTTCTTGCCCGAGCGCTTCAACCGCGGCGCCGGCAGGAACGGCTCCAGCGCCTTCTTGACGGCCACCGGCCCCGCGCCCGGACCGCCGCCCCCGTGGGGCGTGGAGAAGGTCTTGTGCAGGTTGAGGTGCATGACGTCGACGCCGAAATCGCCGGGACGCGCGATCCCCACCAGCGCGTTCATATTGGCGCCGTCCATGTAGAGCATCGCGCCCTTGGCGTGCAGGATCCCGGCCACCTGCATGATGTTCTCCTCGAAGACGCCGACGGTGTTGGGATTGGTCACCATCAGGGCCGCGACGTCGCCGGTGACCAGGTGTTCCAGCGCGCCCACGTCCAGCACGCCGGTTTCGCTCGATTTGATGTTCTCCACCGCGTAGCCCGCGATGGCGGCCGTGGCCGGATTGGTGCCGTGCGCCGAATCGGGAATGAGAATCTTCTTGCGCGGGTTGCCGCGCTTTTCGAGCAGGGCGCGAATCAAGAGGATGCCGGTGAGCTCGCCGTGCGCGCCGGCTGCGGGCTGCAGCGTTACGGCGTCCATGCCGGTGATCTCGGCGAGCGCGGCTTCCACTCGCGCCATCACTTCCATCGAGCCTTGCGCCAGCGCTTCCGGCTGATACGGATGCGCCCAGGCGAGTCCTTCGATGCGCGCCACCAACTCGTTGATCCGCGGGTTGTACTTCATAGTACACGAGCCCAGCGGGTACATGCCGTAGTCGATGGCGTAGTTCCAGGTGGAAAGGCGCGTGAAGTGGCGAATGGCCTCCACTTCGCTCACCTCGGGGAAGCCTTCGATTTCGGCGCGCACGTTGTCGGCGCCGAGAGCCTCGGCGGCGTCTACCGGAGGCACGTCGAGCTCGGGCAACTGGTAGGCCTGCTTGCCGGGCGAGCTGCGTTCGAACAGCAGGCTCTCACTGGGGGAGAGGTGGGGGCGCACTTTTTGGATCATGCCAGCACCTCCGCTACCGCGTCCATGTCGGCACGGCGGGACATTTCAGTCGCGCACAACAGCATCGAATCGGACAGCTCCGGATAGAAGCGGCCTAGCGGCAGGCCGCCGATGATTTTCTTTTTGAGCAAGATTTTGTTGACCGCGTCGGGAGTTTTGCCTTCGGCCTTCACCACGAATTCGTTGAAGAACTTACCGCAGAATCGCGGCTTCAATTTGCCCGCCAAGTAGTGCGCCTTGGCCAGGTTCTGTTCCGCCAGCTCACGCAGGCCCTCTTTGCCGTACACCGTCATGAAGACCGTGGCCATGAGGGCGATGAGCGCCTGGTTGGTGCAGATGTTGGACGTGGCCTTCTCGCGGCGGATGTGCTGCTCGCGCGTCGCCAGCGTCAGGCAGAAGGCGCGGTTGCCGCGCGAATCGGTGGTCTGCCCCACCAGTCTCCCGGGCATCTGCCGGAGGAACTTTTCTTTAGTCGCGATAATGCCGGCGAACGGCCCGCCGTAGCACGGCGAGATGGCGAACGACTGCAACTCGCCGGCCACGATATCGGCGTCCACCGGCGGCTCGAGAATTCCCAGCGAAACCGCCTCGGTGAACAACACCACCAGCAGCGCGCCGCGCCGGTGCGCGATCCCGGCCGCCGCCTTCACCTGGTCTACGATGCCGAAGAAGTTGGGCGACTGCACGATCACCGCGCCGGTGAGGTCGTCGATTTTGCGTTCGAGATCCTCCAGATCGATGGCGCCGGCTTCGGGCACGTAACCGAACTCATCCACCGGCATGCCCTGATTTTTGGCATAGGTGCGCAGCACTTCGCGATACTCGGGATGCACCGATTTCGCGATCAGCACGCGGCCTTTGCCCGTGGCGCGCACGGCCATCATGGCGGCCTCGGGCACCGCGGTCGAGCCATCGTACATCGAGGCGTTGGCCACGTCCATGCCGGTGAGCTGGCAGATCATGGTCTGGAATTCGAAGATCGTGGTCAGCGTGCCTTGCGCGATCTCCGCCTGATAGGGCGTGTAGGACGTCAGGAACTCGCCGCGCGCCACCACCGTATCCACCAGCACCGGGCGGAAATGGTGGTACACGCCCGCGCCCAGGAACGAGGCGTACCCGTTGGCGTTCTCCGCCGCACGGTCGCGGAAATACTGCACGATTTCGTATTCGGAGATCCCCGGCGCCAGGTTGAGGGGCCGATTGAGGCGGACCGCCTGCGGCAGGTGGGCAAACAGTTCTTCGGGGGAACTCACGCCGCAGGCATCCAGCATCTCGCGGCGCTCGGATTGAGACTTCGGAAGATAGCGCAACTACTTTTCGGCTCCTACGTAACTTTGATATTCCGCCGCGGTCATGAGACTCGAGACCTCCGCCGGGTTACTCAACCGGATTTTGACAAGCCACGCCGCGCCGTGCGGATCTTCGTTCAACTTTTCGGGCGAGTCGGCCAGTGAGTGGTTGGCCTCGGTCACTTCTCCGCTCACCGGCGAATAGACGTCCGAGACGGCCTTCACCGATTCCACCGAGCCGAGCGACTTGCCAGCCTCCACGTTCGTCCCGACCTTCGGCAGATCCACATAGACGATGTCGCCCAGTTCCTCCTGCGCGTGATGGGTGATCCCGACCGTGCCGATCTCTCCTTCCACCAGGACCCACTCGTGTTCCTTCGTGTAACGGAAGTTTTCTGGATACATGTTCATTTGGCTCGTTTGTAAAACGGAGTTTCCACCGTCACCGCGTCCACCGGCTGGCTGCGGACGATGATCTGAATTCGCTTGCCCGGCTGCGCCTGCTCCGTGGGGAGATAACAAAGCCCGATGTTCTTATTCAAGGTCGGCGAGGGCGAACCGCTGGTGACCCATCCCGCGGGCGCGCCGTCGAGGTACACTTCGTAGCCGTCGCGGCCGATGCCGCGGCCGCACATTTCGAAGCCCACGAGTTTGCGCTGGATGCCCCTCTCCTTCTGGCGAACGAGCGCGTCGCGGCCCACGAATTCACCCTTGTCGAGCTTCACGATCCAGCCGAGATCGGCTTCGAGAGGCGAGATCGAGGCGTCGATCTCGTGGCCGTAAAGCGCCATCTTGGCCTCCAGGCGCAGGGTGTTGCGCGCGCCCAGGCCGCACGGCTTAATGCCGAACTCGCCTCCGGCCTCAAGCACCACCTTCCAGGTGCGCCCGGCCTCGCTGGGCGGAACGTAGATTTCGAAGCCCGCTTCTCCCGTGTATCCGGTATGCGCGATGCGCGCGGGCGTGCCGGCCACTTCCCCATCCGTGAACCAGTAATAGCGGATGGAAGACAAGTCCACGGCCGTCAATTTCTGCAAGGTCGCCTGGGCCCTGGGCCCTTGGATGGCGAGTTGGGCGTAGCGATCGCCGGCATTCTCCACCTGCGCGTCGAAGCGGTTCTGCGAGCGGATATGCTCGAAATCTTTGTCCTGGTTGGAAGCGTTGACGCACAGGAAATAACGATCGCCGGCAACTTTGTGCACCAGGATATCGTCCACGAACCCGCCGTGATCGTAGAGCAGGCCCGAATAGTGCGCCTGCCCGAGCTTGAGTTTCTGAACGTTGTTGGTGGTGACGAAATCGGTGAGCTTCCCGGCCTCCGGTCCGCGGATTTCGATCTCGCCCATGTGGCTCACATCGAAGATTCCCACCGCGGTACGGACGGTGTTGTGCTCGTCGATAATCCCGGAGTATTGGACGGGCATGTCCCACCCGCCGAAGTCGACCATCTTGGCTCCCAGCGAGCGGTGGACGGAATTCAGTGGAGTGGTGCGGAGCGCTGGTGCTGCGGCCATGAAAATTCAGGCTAACACAGGTGGGACAGCCGATCGGTTTGCGTCGTCTGTCACCCGCCGCCTGAAAGCCTACGCGCCCAGGGCAATCACGGGTTTTCCGACGGTGGACTGAAAAAATCGCGGAGCGTGGAAAGGCTGGAAGCGATAGCCGATACCGAAAATGGTCTCGATGTACTGATCCGCATATCCGCCGAGCTTCTTGCGGAGGCGCCGCACGTGCACGTCGAGCGTGCGTGTACGGATCTCGGACCCGTAGCTCCACACGCGCATGAGCAGGGCTTCGCGCGGAATGATCTCGCCGGCGTGCTGCACCAGCAAAGCCAGCAGATCGTATTCCTTGCGGGTCAACGTCATACGTTCGGAATCCAGCGCGGCAATCTCTTGATCGTAGTCGATGGAAAGATGTTCGTCGCGATACGGCGGTATATGGTTATGCATCGGAAGCGATTCCATGCGGCCCCTCCTAGTTGAAGCGTCTAAGCTCATCCTACGGGCGGCCTCTATTCAGGTGATGGCGAACTTGTAAAAACTTTGTAAAAACCGACGGCAGGGGCTTGCCTATTCAATCGGAAATGGGCCTGAGTTTCCCGCGCCCCTCATGGCCGTCAGCTTATCAAGGAATGCTTGTAGCATAATGTGGGGCAGGTCCCCGGCCTGCCCGCCGTCACATGGAATCCTCGCCCCTCCGCAACCGCCTGCTCCTCTTTACCGCCGCGCTGCTCTTCTCCACTGGCGGGGCGGCGATCAAAGCGGCGACCCTCACCGGCTGGCAGGTGGCGTGTTTCCGTTCCGCGGTGGCCGCGGCCGTGCTGCTTGCCGCTCTGCCGGAGGCCCGCCGCGGATGGTCGTGGCGGAT
>JBGPKH010000330.1:0-9707 GCA_041485845.1 Bryobacteraceae bacterium | reverse complement strand
CGCAAGCTGCCCACGCAGTGCTAAGATATTCCCAACAGCACTACTCGTCCGAGGAGGGATCGATGCGTCTGCTTGCGCTGAGTCTGGGTTGCGTCGCCATTGCCGCCGCGGCCACCACCGAAAAACCTGTCACGTTCAATAAAGATGTCCTGCCGCTGTTGCAGAAGAATTGCCAGACCTGCCACCGGCCCGGAGAAGTGGCTCCGATGTCGTTCCTGACTTACCCGGAAACGCGTCCCTGGGCCAAGGCCATCAAGGCGGCGGTGCTTTCCAAGAAGATGCCGCCCTGGTTCGCCGACGCCAAATACGGCCATTTCCAGAATCAGCGCGCGCTCACCGAGGCCGAGATCAAGACGCTGGCGAGTTGGGCCGACAACGCCGCGCCGGAAGGCGATGCCAAAGACAAGCCGGCGCCGGTCGAATTCACCCAGGGCTGGAACATCAAGCCCGATGTCACCATCGAAATGCCCAACGCCTTCGACGTGCCGGCGTCGGGAATTATCGAATACCAGTACGTCGTGATTCCCACCAACTTCGACAAAGACACCTGGGTGACCGCGGCCGAAGTTCGTCCGGGCAACCGCACGGTGATGCATCACGTGATCGTGTACGTTCGCCCGCCGGGATCCACTTACATGCGCGCCGCCAAACCCGGCATCCCGTACGTGCCCGTGCAGTACGAGCGCGACGCCAACGGCGCCGCCGTCCGCCGCATCCCGCAACAACCGGAACCACGGCCAAACCCGGACGCCCCGCGACCAGTCCCCGCGGCCGGCGCCGGTGGAGCGGGAATGGCGACGATCGAACTGTTGACCGCGTTTGCGCCGGGACTCCAGGCGCAGCGCTTCGACTCTCCGATCGCCGATACCGCGAAGTTGGTCCCCGCGGGCAGCGACCTCGTCTTCCAGTTGCACTACACCACCAACGGCAAGCCGGCCACCGACAAAACCAAGGTCGGGATGACGCTGGCGTCCAAGCCTCCCAAGTATCGGCACATCGTATCGAATGCGACGACCATGGATTTCGTGATTCCACCCAACGATGCGAACTACGAAACGCACTCCGCGGTCACCCTCAACGAACCGGCGCAACTGGTCTGGCTCATGCCGCACATGCACGTTCGCGGCAAAGACTTCCTGTACAAGGTGGTCTATCCGACCGGCGAGACCGATACGCTGCTGAATGTGCCCAAGTACGATTTCAACTGGCAGATCGGCTATGAGGAGGCCACCCCGATCCTGTTGCCGAAGGGCACGCGCATCGAATGCACGGCGCACCACGACAACTCGGCGAACAATCCGAGCAATCCAAACCCGAACGCCTCCGTCCGTTGGGGCGACCAGACCTGGGAAGAGATGATGATGGGATTCTTTGGGGTGGTGGTGGACGCCAGCGTGCAGCCGCAGAATCTGATCGTCCGGCCGCCGCGGCGGGCCGCCCCGTAGTCTGCGGCCGCCGCCATCACTTCTCCACGTTGGTATCGAACACCCCGGTGAGAATCTCGCCGGCCCGCTTCACCTGGACGAAGACGCGGTACGCTCCGGGCTTCGGAAAGCCATAAGGGAACGACACCTCGGCGGGCAAACCCGAGGTCGTCATCGTATGGCCGGCGTGAGGATTCTCCGGCTGCGCGAGTTGGAGCGCGGCCATCGGCACCGAGCCCGACGGATGCACGTGGGCGAACACGCTGCGGTCCACGTTCACGAACGCGGCGTGGCCCAGCATCCCCATGTACAGTTCCATGCCGCCGGCGGGTTTGCCCGCGGAATCCTCCACGCGGAAGCGGAACAGGTTCGCCTGTTTCGCACGGAATGGCGTGCCGCCGCGCTCCCACACCATACGGTAGCCATTCGAAAGCGGACTCACGCTCCGCGCGGAATCGGCCGTCGCGAGCGGCGGTCCCGCCCCGGCGGCATCGTCCCCTTCGAGAGGCTGACCGGCGATCTCGGGCGCCTCGATTTCGGCCGTGGCCGTTTCCGGCATACCATTCGCGTGAACGATATCGGCATACAGCGCGTACCGGCCCGCCGGCATCGAGGGCAACTGCTGCACGAAACTCCCATCGCCCTGCCGCTCCGGATGCAGGTGCCAGACCTTCTCCATGTGCGGCACGCGAATCACGTAGAGGTGCATCAGGTGATTGTGGTCCGGTAGAAGATCGTCGGTGCGGCGGTTGAGCCAGCCGGGATCGGCGAGGCGCAGCGACAGGCGGTTGCCGCCTTCCACCGCCGTCTGCAAGCGCATTGGCTTGTACACGAAGCGCGCATAGAAGCCCGCTTCCTCGCCCCACCAGTGGTTGCCCAGCCACAGCGCCCCGGCCACGAACACGGCCGCCCCTGCCATCACCCAGCGCGAGCGGCGTACGCGAGTGGCGTCGGGCTGCGTGCCGGGCTCCAGCATGGCGTCGCGAACCGCCGCCCCGGCGATGCTCACCAGCCCGAAGCAGAGCAGCAGCGCCAGCGACACCAGGATGGCGCCGGTGGCCTTCCGCATGCCCAGCATCCGCGTGGCCAGCGCCGGCACCGGCACCGCAAGCCGTCCCGGACCGCGAGCGCCGTCCACATCCACCCGCACCTGCCAGGAACAGCACGCCATCAACCACAAAGAACCGGTATAGAATTGCGGATCTTCGGTCGAGCGTTGCGCCACGTCGGGAACCGGCGTAAACTGCGGGTTCTGAAACCCGAGCCGCAGGGGCACGATGTGAATCTGCCGGATATCCGCGGACACGCTGCGAATTTCGATTTCCGCCACGCCCGGTACAACCTCGGGAGGCCGGATGGCGATCAGCAGCTTGTACGGCCCGGCATCGCCCTGGTAGAACACGTCGGGGCTGCCCACGTGCGCGGGGGCCAGCAAGGCAACTGCGAAGAGACAGGCCAGCAGCCGCTTCATGTTATCTGCGAATGCGCAGCATCCAGTTGCCCCAGGCCAGCCCCAGCCAACTGGTGAAGATGGCCATCAACAGCGCTGCCACCGCCTCTTGTCCGAAGGCCGCGCCCCTTTCCGCGGCCACGAACTGGTAGCGCGCCTGCAGCGAATTCGCCGAAACGTAGTAGCCGAAATACTTGGTGCCGAAGAACCAGTTGCGCGCCGCCGGCGACATCAGGAAATTCGCGAACGGCCACTGCACGGCGGCGAACACCGCCGCGAAGACCGCGCCCGAAAGCAGCGCCTGCCGCAGCGTTCCCCATCCGCCGGTGCGCTGCCACACCAGGTCCAGTACGAATGCCGGCACAATGAACAGCAATGGAAAACCCGGCGGCGTGAACTGGGTGACCTGATGATACACCGGGCCGAGCTTGGGCTCCGCCGGAAACAACGGCAGGATCCATCCCATCAGCAGCAGAAACAGGGTGTAGACGCCGGCCACCGTCGTTGCCGCCCACCTGAATTTGCTGGCGCGCGCCACCCCGGCCAGCACCGGCGGCGCCACGATCGCGACGATCCGGTAGAAATGCGCGGTGTGCATCAAGACCCGGTTCGTAAGCTCCATTTGCACCACGGTCAGGCACACCAGGATCATTCCCCCAACGTAGAGGAACAACGCCAGGAACCGGTTGCGTAGCGAGCCGGAGGCGCGGTTCATCTGGCCCAGAATCAGGATCAGCGCCCCCATGTGGACGGCGAAAATCCCCGACGCCAGCACCATGTGGGGAGGGCTCAGGATCTTGACGTCCAGGCCGTAGGCGTTGTGCCACCAGTCGTCGAACGGCGCCGAGGTGAGCATGGCGATCCCGCCCCACGCCGCGATAAACGCGCCCAGCGGTCCGCGAAAGCCCCACAGCCACACCGAGCATTCGCGCAGCATCGACCGTGGATTGAAGGTCGTCGACAGCACCAGGCACCCGCACGAAATGCCCGCCAGCACGCCGCACAGGTGAATCGCGATGTGCGCCGGGGTCCAAAACGTATCGCGGCCGATCGACTGGTGCCACGAAATATCCCAATGCGTGCCGACCATGGCGAATGTCACCGCGGCGACGGAGCACCAGACGTACCACGGCACGTTTTCATGTGTTGCGGAGTTGTGCTTGGCCACTCAATTCCCGTCCTGAATGCCCGTAGTATACCGCAACACCTCCTCCACCTCCGCGCCCTGGTGTTACGCTTGGGGCATGGCCCGTTATCGGATCGAACACGGGCGTCGAGCGCCAGGCTCACGCGCAACCCGCATCGTGCTTCTCGTCCTCCTGGTAGTCCTGCTCTTCTCCCTGCGCACCATAGCTTCTTACGCCATCGAGGTGCAGTGGTGGAAGGAACTCGGCCAGTTCAACACCTGGCTGAGCATGCTCTACTATAGCCTGGCGCCGGTGCTGACGGCTACGCTGCTGGCCTTTGCCGCCCTCTGGATTGCGCACGCGCGCGCCGTCAAGTTTGCGGGCACCTCCCTCGGCCAGCACCGCCTGTACGCGCGCATCTCCGCGCTCGCGCTCCTGCTGCTCGGCTACCTGATCTCGGCTGCTTCGATCGATACCTGGACGGTGGTCCGTTTCGCCGGCTCGCGCGGACTGCCCGCCGCCGCCACCGGTTGGCAGGACACCGTCTTTCAGAAGCCGCTCTCCTTCTATCTCTTCGACCTTCCGTTCTACATCATGGTGCGCGGATACGTTCTGGCGATTGTGATCTTCTGCATCCTGCTCTACTGGATTGCGGCGCGCGGCTGGCAGCTTCGCTACCGCTTCCCGGAAATACGGGAGACCGGCCAGCTCGATCCCACCTTTTTTCGCCTGGAAGGCGGGCTGGAGTCGCGGTTCCTGCGCGGCGCCGGCGTGGTGTTGCTGCTCGCCATGGCGGTGCGCTTCTTTCTGGCGCGCTTCGAGATGGTGTACAACCAGCACGGCTCGTTTCTCGTGGGTGTGGACTACGTCGATCAGAACGTCGGCCTTCCGCTGCAGTGGCTGCTGATCGTGGCCGCCATCGCCGCCGCGGCATTCGTGTGGATCGGCCGCTGGCTGTGGGCCGCCGGTATGGCCCTGACCCTGGTGGTGGCGTTCGCTGTGCCGGTCGCGGTGGCCGCACTCTACGTGGGCCCCAATGAAATCTCGCTGCAACGCCCCTACATCCAGACTCACATTCACGCCACGCGCAGCGCCTTCGGCCTCGAACAGCGCGTTCGCGAGGTGGAGTTCAAGTCGCAGCCCGATGCCCCCATCGAGGTCGCGGCGCACAAGCCCCTGCTCGACAACGTGCGGCTCTGGGACATCCCCGCCTTCCACGATACCATCACCCAGATCCAGGCCCTGCGGCCCTACTATGTCTTCCGCGACATCGACGTGGACCGCTACACCATCGACGGCCAGTATCGCCAGGTGCTGCTCGCGCCGCGCGAGCTCGACATCGGCCAACTCCCCTCGGCGCGCGCCAGTTGGATCAACCCGGCATTTATTTATACGCACGGCTACGGCGCGGTCCTGTCCGAGGTCAGCAAGATTACACCCGACGGGCTGCCCGTCCTGCTCATCGACAACGCCCCGCCCGAAGTGAAAACGCCCAGCCTCAAGCTCGCCAGGCCCGAACTCTATTACGGCGAGGTGACCCACGAGCCGGTCTTCGTCAACACCGCGCAGGAGGAGTTCAATTATCCCGCCGGCGAGCAGAACGTCCGCTCGCACTACGAAGGCAAGGGCGGCTTTTCCGTCGCCTCGTTCCCCATGCGTCTGGCTGCAGCCATCAACGAGGCCGAACCGAACATCATACTGACCGACTATTTCACCCCCAACAGCCGCATGATGATCCACCGCCAGGTGCGCGAGCGCTTGCAGACACTGGCGGGGTTTCTCGAATGGGACACCGATCCGTACCTGGTGATCACCGATGCCGGACGCATGGTGTGGATAGTGGACGGCTTCACCACCTCGGAAGCGCATCCCTATTCGCGCGCCATGACGGTAACCAACATCGGGCGCATGAACTACATCCGCAATGCCGTGAAAGCCACCGTGGATGCCTATGACGGCGAAACGCGCCTATACATCTTTGCGCCCGACGATCCTATCATCTCGGCCTACCAGCGGCTGTTCCCCGACCTGTTCCGCGCGGTCTCCGAGATGCCTCCCGACCTGCGGTCGCACGCGCGTTACCCCGAGACGCTACTGCGTATCCAGGCCGAGATCTACCGCACATATCACATGCTCGACCCGCAGTCGTTCTACAACAAGGAGGACCTGTGGGACCTGGCGCGCCACGCCACTACGCAAGGCGGCAGCGCCGAACCCGTGAACCCCACTTACGTCGTCGCTACCTTGCCCGGCTCGGACAAGCCCGAGTTTCTCCTCCTGATTCCCTTCACGCCGCGCACCAAGGACAACCTCATCAGCCTGATGCTGGCGCGGTGCGACGGCGAGAATCTCGGTGAGCTCGTAGTGCTGCTGCTCTCGAAGCAGGAGCTGATCTTCGGTCCCATGCAAGTCGCCGCCCGGATCAACCAGGATCCTGTGATCTCCAAAGACCTGAGCCTCTGGAACACGCAGGGATCGCAGGTGCATCGCGGCCAGACCCTGGTGCTGCCCGTGGGGAACACGTTTCTCTACGTGGAAACGATCTACATCCAGGCCACCGAATCGAAGATGCCGCAGTTGAAGAGGATCGTGCTGGCGGTGGGCAATCGTCTGGTCTACGCCGACACCTACGAGCAGGCGCTGGCCCAGCTTTCCTCCGGCGCGCAGCAACTCATCCAGCAGGCCACCGCGACTGCTCCCCCGCCAGCCGCCGGACAGCCGCCCCCTTCGCCGCCTAACGCCGATCCCCGTCTCGAACGCATTCGCCAGCACTTGCGCCGCTACCGCGAATTGGCCGCCCAGGGGAAATGGTCGGAAGCCGGCAAGGAGCTGGAGGCCATCGAGGCCGAAGTGCAGAAGTAGCGGATCGAGATAGCTCCCAGGTTGTCGGCATAACCGGCCAATCTCGGCCCATTCTCAGGGCGTGTCTGCGGACAGGCGCCAAACTCCGCGGCGTCGACCGTGGGCGACTTGCGGCTGGCGAATCGTCCGCCCGGCGGCGCGGCGGGCGCCCTTCTTTCGATAAGTGTGCTCCAGGAAGCGGGATTTCGCGGCCGGCCGGGGAAATCCCGACAACGTGTGAGCACCCTCCTGCATCGGCGCCAGCCCGATTCAGGCGAACGGACGCGCCGAAACTCTACCTATCCGCGTCTCCCTTCGCGCCCGGCGCAGATCCGCCGAGAAACAGCTTGCAGCCGCCGGCAAATGACACGGACTTGCCGACCCCTCGGTTCGACCCGTCCTTGGCCTGAAAACCCTCGACTGAGATCTCGCTTCCCAGGGGCAGGGCGTCCTTGGTAAAACCCATCCTGAGCAGGGCGTTCGGGCTTCCGCCCTCGATCATCCAACTGGTGATTTTTCCATCCGGGCCTTTCACGTCGATGTGAATCCATGAATGCGGGTTGATCCAGTCCAGCTTGGTGACGGTCCCCCTGCAGCCGGATCGGCCGGTTGGCGTCGAATTCCGCGGCAAATGCGTGATGCGCGTAGACCGGAGGTCAACGCGCCGCGCACGCCAGAATTCTATAGGTCGAAGGCCTCCGGTGTCAATTGGCGATCACTCGTATCACTCGTATCGCGACGCCTTCGCCGGACCGAGCCGCGAGGCGCGGCGTGACGGGAAGAAAATCGCAGCCGGGCCCACCACGCCGGGCGTCAGAACCATTGCGACATGGGGCGGGGTGTAAAGCGGCTCGGGCTCGGCATGGTTCTCGGCCTTGCCGCCGCCCTTGCCGTTTGCCGGCTCATGGCCGTGATGTTGTTCATGGTTTCGCCGAACGCCCCCACCACTTCTCGTTGGTACGGTTTTGCGCGCGCCGCGGATTTCAAACAAACGGCGGGAAAATTTCTTGATCGGGAAGGACTGCCCGATGCCGGCACCAGTGCTGCAAGACTCGATCCAGACATGCACGGGAAGTGGTGTCCCGGCGCGTGCGCCGAAGAACGTGCCCACCTCGTTCCAGCCGGCCAGAGGGCCTGCTGCGGCCAGGATTGGCCGCCCCACAGGGCCCCTGAGCTTAACCCACGAATCTGCAACTCAGGACACTCCAGAGAAGGCACCCGCCACTGAACAGCTTCTTGACTTTGGCAACGTCGGTAACGTATTCTGACGATTCGCTTTGCTAACGATCCGTGGCCGTTCTGCGTATGCGGGAAAACAAGCATCAGGCGCCGGAAACCGTAGAACGGTTTCTGGATTCGACATTGGAGAGCGTGGATAGCGCTGAAGAGCTCGCGGTTGGCGTGGCCCAGCGGGCGGGGTTTGACGCCGACGATCTGATGAGGATCGGGATGGCAGTGCGGGAATCCATGGTCAACGCGGTAGTTCATGGAAATCGGTATAACGCGCATAAGAGGGTCCGATTTTCCGTGGGTCACAATTCGCAGCGGTTCACGGTTCGCATATCGGACGAAGGCGAAGGGTTCGATTTCGAGTCCCTGCCCGACCCGCTGGCGCCGGAGAACATCATGCGCACTTCGGGGCGCGGCATCTTCCTCATCCGGTCGTTTATGGATGAGTTCCAGATGCGGCACTTGGATCGGGGTGGAACCGAGGTAACTTTAGTCAAATATTTGGTGTCTAAGTAGATTCGGCGGCATTCAAACAGGAGAAACAATCAGTGAGCATAAAGTTGAATACCAGGCAAGTGGGCGATGTGAGCGTTGTGGATGTGGCAGGGCGAATCACTCTGGGCGAGGGTTCGAGCGCCCTGCGCGATACTCTCCGAGACATGGTCGGCAAGAGCCAGAAGAAGATCCTGCTCAACCTGGGCGAGGTATCTTACATCGACAGCTCGGGGATCGGCGAGCTGGTATCGGGATTCACCACCGTCACCAATAGCGGCGGACAGTTGAAGTTGTTGAACCTCAACAAGCGAGTGAAGGACCTGCTGCAGATCACCAAGCTTTACACCGTCTTCGACGTGCACGAGGACGAGGCGGGCGCCATCCGCAGCTTCTGACATACCGGCGGCCAATGTCTGCGGGCCGCTTCTTCCCTCAGTACTCCAGCGGCGTGGAGGCGGCGATCCCCAGGCTGCCGGCTATCGCGGAGCCGGCCGGGGTCCACGGAGACCACACATCGGCCGAGCCCCGTGTGCCGCTGCGCAACTGCACGCAACCACACTCCACCCCGGCGGTGTTGTGGAGCCGGACTACATCGCCGACGACTTGCAATCGGCCGGCACGGCCTGCCATCTTTCCAGCCTTCCGTGGAAAAAGGTGCGGGAACAGTACCTGCGAGCTTCGAGCGGGGTTGGGCGGCGTACTGCAAGTTTCTGCAAGCGGCGCAGCAAAGTTGTAGCAGCGCACTTGACCCGCCGCTGCCGGGATTTGGCGGGCAAACCGACGCGCACACATGCATTGGTTGCGGACCGCGCTCCCCCCGGCTTCATGCGGCGCACCGTTGAGACGCCTTCAATTCGCGGCAGGGCGCAGCGGAATGGATGGAGCCGGCATAGAAGTTTCCTTCCGCAGCGGGAAACCGATCGCAATTGACGTGCCCTTACCCGGCTCGCTGTGCAAGGCGATCGTAGCCGAATGGTCTTTCAGTATTTGGTAAGCCACGTAGAGACCTAAACCGGTCCCCTGACCAGTGGGCTTGGTCGTGAAAAACGGTTCGAAGATCTTGTCCAGGTTTTCCTTTGGGATTCCCTCCCCCGCGTCGGAGACCAGCACCCGAACTCCCTGCCCGGACTCATCGCCGAT
>JBGPKH010000329.1:0-9717 GCA_041485845.1 Bryobacteraceae bacterium | reverse complement strand
GTACGAGAGGACCGGGATGAACGAACCTCTTGTGATCCAGTTGTCACGCCAGTGGCATAGCTGGGTAGCGAAGTTCGGTCAGGATAAGCGCTGAAGGCATATAAGCGCGAAACCTTCCCCAAGATGAGATCTCCCAACCGAAAGGTTAGAAGGGCACTGGAAGACTACCAGTTTGATAGGACGGATGTGTAAGCGCAGTAATGCGTTGAGCTTACCGTTACTAATCGCCCGTTCGGCTTGACCATAAAATACTACTGCGCACACGACGATGCGCTACTTTTTCCGCAAGCCCGTCAATATTCAAAGAAGTCAGGAGTCAGAAGACAGGAGTCAGAATCGACACCCGGGC
This sequence comes from Bryobacteraceae bacterium, assembly GCA_041485845.1. Taxonomy (GTDB): domain Bacteria; phylum Acidobacteriota; class Terriglobia; order Bryobacterales; family Bryobacteraceae; genus OMOG01. Next base: position 9,368 of record JBGPKH010000329.1, on the reverse strand, counting down.
GCGGGCATTCTGGCTACCGGCTTCTGGCTTCTCCGCTTTCTGGGTGACCATAGCGAGAGGGCCCCACCCGTTCCCATCCCGAACACGGCAGTTAAGCCTCCCAGCCCCGATGGTACTGCACGCGCAAGTGTGTGGGAGAGTAGGAAGTTGCCCGGTTCATCATAAAAGGCCCGATCCAACCGATCGGGCCTTTTGTTCGTTCCCCCACTCTTTTTCCCCGGTACCGGGTTTGCCGGGAGTCCAGACTCGTGGTATAGTTGGAGCGCGTTTGAATAGCTTCCGCGAGTCCGGCAGAGTGTTTCTGAGCGACGGCACCGTCGCCCCGCTTGTGTCTCCTCCCCGATGAGCCCGCTTTCAAATTGTTTGGAGGATTTTCGTGAAGAACATTTTCGTGGGCAACCTCGATTTCAATGCAACCGAAGAGGCTGTCCGAAGCCTGTTTGAAAGATACGGCGCCGTGAACAGCGCCAGAATTATGACGGATCGCGATACCGGCCGCTCGCGCGGCTTCGCCTTCGTCGAAATGGAAAATGAATCAGAAGCGGATCAGGCGATTTCGGCGCTGAATGGCTATACCCTGGACGGACGAGCTCTCAACGTCAATGAAGCGCGGCCCAAGCCGGATCGCGGCTTTGGCGGCGGCGGTGGCGGCGGCCGGTTCGGCGGCGGCGGCGGACGTCCCGGAGGTGGTGGCGGCGGCGGCCGGCGGCCGGGCGGTGGCGGTGGCGGTGGTGGTGGCCGCCGCGAGCCTCGCTGGTAGGCCTCGCGATTGAAGAGATTAGGGGGACAGGCCCCGTTCCCGGAAAAGCGCCGGATACGGAGTGGCTGTCCCCTTTTGTGTTTGACGGGCGGTTTGCCGGCACGCGCGGCGCCCATCGGCGCCTAACGCGCGCAGCCTCCCCGTCCTATCGAAGACGCCAGCGCCCCCCGGAGAACTCGGCGTTGGCGTCCGTCCACGTGCCGAATTTGGCCGACATCTGGCCGCCATCCACCAACAACGTCGCGCCGGTGATGTAAGAGGCCAGACTCGAAGCCAGAAAAACACATGCCCCTGCGACCTCGCCGGGTTCGCCGCCACGCCCGAGAGGAATCTGCCGGAAGTAATCGCGCAGGATCTCCGGGTTCGCGAAGTGCCGCTCCGTCAGGCGCGTCCGAATCAGTCCCGGGCAGACCGCATTCACCCTGATCCGATAGGGGCCGAGTTCGTTCGCCGCCGTATGAACCAGGCCCAGCAGCCCCGCTTTGCTCGCATTGTACGCGGCTAAGCGAGCCTCCCCATCGTAGGAATTGGTCGACGCCGTCAGCACAATGGCTCCGCTGCGCCGCGGCTTCATGAGACGGGCGGCCGCCTGCACGGTGTGAAATGCGCCGGTCAGATTCACCGCCACGATTCTCTCCCAGTCTTCCGTCGTTAGCTCGCAGAAATCGGCTTCGGCGGCAATCCCGGCGTTGGCAATTACGATGTCGGGTGTTCCGGCCGCGGCAAAAGCGGCGTCGAGCGATTCGCGGCTGCTCACATCGGCGGCCCAGGCCTTCGCCCCGATCTGCCGCGCGGCAATCTCCGGATTCTCCCGCTCCAGATCGAAGATCCACACCGAGGCGCCGCCGGCAGCCAGCAGCCGGGACACCGCCAGTCCGATCCCGTTGGCGCCGCCTGTGACGACGGCCCGTTTACCCTGAAGCTCCCAGTCCAGAACTGCCATGCTCGATTGCGCTCACTCTCCAGGGTACTCCGGGAAGGCTCGCCGTGTGGGTCTTCGCGATGCGGCCCAATGAAAACGCGATCGCGGCGCCGGCCTCGGCGGCTCGGCCATGATTTCCCAGGCGCCGTCACGAGGGATATGATTGGAGATCATGTACAAGGCTGGCGGTCTGTTATGCGCATTGGCAGCTTCGTGTCTTGCCGCAAACCTCAGGCTGGTGGAAAACGGGCGATCGGATTACGCGATCGTCACCGCTCCGGATGCGTCGCCATCGGAGCGGCATGGCGCCGAAGAACTGCAGAAGTTTCTGCAAGAAATGTCTGGCGCGCGGTTGCCGATCACCGCGGAACCACAACGCAGGATGGTGCTGATCGGCAACAGCCCGGCGCTGGAAAAACTAAGCCTGAAGATTCCATTTGCGGATCTGGGGCCGGAAGGGTTCGCACTCAAAACGGCTGGCCCGCACGTGGTCATCGCCGGAGGCCGGCTGCGCGGCAGCATGTACGGCGTCTACACCTTCCTGGAAAAGCTGGGTTGCCGGTGGCTCACGCCGGAGGTGAGCCGCATCCCCAAGGCCCGCACGCTCCTGGTTGCACCGTTGGATGAGCGGCAAAAACCGGCTTTCGAGTATCGCGAGCCATTTTTCAGCGAGGCCCTGGACCGCGACTGGGCGGCGCGCAACAAGACCAACGGCTCGTTTCAGCAACTGGATTCGAGCGTCGGCGGTAAGGTGCAGTATTTCCCGTTCGTTCACTCGTTCGACAGCCTGGTCCCGCCGAGCCGGTATTTCAAGGAGCACCCCGAGTACTTCTCGCTGATCGACGGCCAGCGCCGCGACCGCGGCGGCCAACTCTGCCTGACGAATCCCGACGTGTTGCGCATCGCCATCGAGTCGGTGGAACAGTGGATCGATAAGCACCCCGACGCCACCATCCTTTCGGTGTCGCAGAACGATCGCTACGGCTGGTGCGAATGCGATCGGTGCCGCCGCGTGGAAGAGGAGGAGGGCGGCGCGCACTCCGGCCCCTTGCTGCGCTTCGTCAACGCGCTGGCCGCGGAGATCGAAAAGAAACACACGGATAAATTGATCGATACGCTGGCATACCAGTACACCGAAGATCCGCCGGCCAAGGCCCGTCCCCGGCGCAATGTGCGCATCCGCCTTTGCCCGATCGCCGCTTGCGAAGCGCACCCGTATGGGAAATGCCCATACGACGCTTACTTCATGAAGAACCTGCGGGCGTGGTCGAAGATCACCGACCAGCTTTACGTCTGGCACTACAACACCAATTTCGCCCACTACCTGCTCCCCTTCCCCGATTTTGACGAGCTGATTGCGGATATTCCGATGTACCGGCAGCATGGCGTGGTGGGCCTGTTCATGGAGGGCGCGGTCAGCAAGGGCGGCGGCGCCGAAAACGCCGAATTGCGCTCCTACGTGATGGCCAAGATGTTGTGGGACGTCAAAGCGGATGCCAACAAACTTATCGATGAATTTCTCGATGGCTACTACGGCAAAGCAGCCAAAGCCCTGCGCGCCTACTTCGATCTCCTGCACCGCCAGGTGCGTCCGGCGCCTGACGGGCTGGGGCGGCACCTGTGGATTTTTGACCGGCCCGGCGCACCGTATCTCAGTGACGAGTTCCTGGCCAGTGCGCGCGGACTCTTCCGTGAGGCCGACGCTGCAGCGGGGAGCGATGCCGTGCGCGCGCGCGTCGGGAAGGCGCGGCTGGGCATCGACTATGCGACCCTCACGCGCGCCAAAAAGTTCACCGTGGAAGGCGGGTGGTATCGCCCGGCGGACCTCGCTGGGCTCAAGGACCGCTGGAACACGTTCCTGTCCGGCCTGCGCCAGTGGGGCATCACCAACCTCAGCGAGTCGACAACCGCGGCGCGCGATGACCAGGACTTCGCCAGGTACGTGCGCCCGTACCGCGTGGTCACGCTGGAGAACAGCCGCCTGCTGGTGCACGTAGTGCCCGAACTGGGCGGGCGCATCACCCATATCATCGACAAGCGCAGCGGCAGGAATCTGCTGATGGAGCCCGAACCCGGGGCCAAGCAGTATCCGGATCTGGGCGGTCTCGTGGTCACGCCGTACACGGACTACGTCACGCGCATGCCCGGGAGCACGAGGTGGGAACTGGATTCCGGAGCCTCGCCGAACGAGGCATCGCTCACCGGAACCTGCGAGAACGGGCTCCGGATCGAGCGGCGTCTGCGCCTCGAGGGAGCGGTGCTGCACACCGAGACGATCCTGGAGAACGCTACCCATGCTCCCGTGCCGTCGGTGCTGCAATCGCGATGGGAAGTAGATCCCGGCGATCTCGAGGCGGTGGTGGTCCGTTACCGGAAGCAGGATGGCGGTACGGTCGAGAAGGCGTTAATCGAGCCGGAAAAGATGCCCGCCGGCTCGGAGTCCTACAACGGCGTGGACCAGCCGGATGGCGAATGGCGGGTGGTGAACCGCCGCGGAGGGCCGGTCATGGTCAATCGTTTCCCGAAGGAGCAGGCCGGCCGCTGTTCCCTGACATGGACGGCGAAAAGCGAGAACCGGGTGGGGCTGACGGTTTGGTCGGTGAGTCGCGTGGTGCAACCCGGAGAGAAGTTGAGACTGAGAGTGGACTACGGAACCGAATAGAGCCTGATGGCAAGGCCCGCTTGCTCACGGCCGCGGCCCGGAATCGTCATGCTGAGGCGCGCGCGTCAGCCAGCGGGCTCTTGCGACTCTTGTGCATGTAGAATAGAGATCCTGAAGGGAGGGTCCATGCGAAATATCCAGCTTGCCGCTCTTGCGCTTCTGCTGGTTCGAAGCCTCGCTTATGCCCAGACGCCACACTTGCCGCGCGGAGCGGCCACCGACGTATCGAACGATGACATTCAAGCTACTGTCAGGAAGACAGCGCCGGCTGCCGTCAGCGACCAGGCCATCCGCGTCGTCAGCATTAACGATGAGTACAACGTCGGCATCGGGGTCGTACACCGGGCCAAGACCGCTGGCCGCAACCCCGGCGGCGCCATCGAGCACAGCCAGATCACCGAGATCTACCACGTCATGGAAGGCAACGCTACACTCGTCACCGGCGGCACGATCGAGAATCCCCGGGAATCGTCGCCCGATAGCACGGTGGTCAAAGTGCTGAACGGTCCCAGCAGCGGCGGCGGAACGGTGCAGAACGGCGTTAGCCGTAAGGTCGGTCCGGGCGACGTCATCATCATTCCACCCAACACCCCGCACTGGTTCAGCGAGATCGTTTCGGACCAGATCGTGTACCTGGTCGTGCGCGTCGACCCTCACAGAATCTTGCCCGCTGGCTACGGAGCCAAATAGTACAGGTGGTTTGCTGGCATCGCAGTTACGATGACGCGGGCGCCGGCTCACCACTGAATTTCAAACTGTTGCAGGCACTTCCAGCACTGGTATTTGCCGTTGACCGGCCGGGAGATGGATTTGTGAAACAGGCGGCAGTAGAGTCTACTCACGGTTCCGAACAGTCGGTAATAGGCAGCAGCCGGCTGAATATTTGATGGGCTGTGCTCCAGGCAGGATTCAGATGCGTACATTGGTTCACCTCCGATGTTTCAAGAAGACTATGTCACCGGTACTGTCGACAGTACCAAGGGCTTTTCCGGCCCATTGTTCGGTATTGAAGCCGGGGTTGGCCAAGGGTGACCGGCCCTTCAATATTGGGACTGCGCCGGATAGTAGCGGGAAGGCCGAACCGTTGCCGCGACGGCGACCGGTGCTCCCATGCGCATAGTTTCCGTGTCGTACTGGAATTGCTTGCCGCATTCCAGACAAGCGACGTAGGAATCCCCTGGTTTCGTACCGGGCTTGTGGGCCGGGGTAATCGGTCGGGTTAGCCTCTTGTGACGGCACCCGAACAACACATTCAACAACGCTGCAACCATATCTACATCCAATTCCAAGGGCACAGCTCGACGTGGAAGCCGTTCGCCGTACTGCGATTCTTATCGACCGTTGGCAGGGAATCAATATTGCCAACGGTTAATCAGGCCATAAGCCGGCACGTCCGGAGCTCGTAATTCAGCTATACTTGTCTCAAATCGACATGACCGTGCACAATGCCGTTGCCCCAGATTACGATGCCGTGGAACTTCGTGCCGGACGACTCCGCAAGATCCGCCGCTCCGAGGCTCGATTGCTCGGTGAGGAAGACCGTATGGTCCCGGTCACGAAGTGCTATTGCCGCTCGCCCGACGTCCTCACCGCGGCGGATGCGGAACTGCAGACGCGCCCGACTTTCGTGTTTCCAATACAGTTCTTCCAGGACCTGGAGAGCCTGATTGGCAAAGAACTCGAAGGCCGCATCTATACCGACAGCCAGTTACGCCGCGTGAAATTCTACCTGGACTTGAAAGAACACGCCGGTTTCCAATTAAACGAGGGCGACCGCAGTCTGCACAGCCCCTGGTACGACGATAGCGTGCTCAAGGAGTAGCGTCATCGTTCGTGTGATGGGCAACAAATGGTCGCGGCTCCGGGCGCGGCGGACCGCTCGCGCGGCCGGCTATGGCCGCTTGGCCGGCTCAGTCCCCGACGCCGGACGAATACCGGATGCTTCGCCGGCACGCGGATCTGGTTTGGAGACCGTTGCTTCCCGCCGTGGACGGAAGACCCTCTGCAAGGCGCGCACCACCACATTCCGTCGCTTGGTGGAGGACGCTTTCGCAGGATCGGGCTGGACTGCCGTAGAGGGGCTGGGCTCCGGCGCCGCGGGTGTTGCCGGCCTCGACGTTACAGGAAGTTCCGCCGCCCTGGTCGCCGCAACCGCCGGGCGCGCCGGGGGACTCGGATCGTCTGGTAATGAGCCGGTGATGCGAAGGCGCGCCGGGGGGGATGGCACGGCTCTTGGTGCTCTGCCTGGCAACTTACGCTGCGGTAACGCCGCCGGATTCGAGTCGGGAGCCGATGTCGCGTCACCCGGAGCAGGAGACGGCGCCGGACCCGGTTCGCCGGTGTTTGGTAAGAGGGCGGGTTGAATCACCCCGGAGGAATCCTTGGCGCGCTGGCCCGGCACTGCCGGCGGCCCAGACCGCCGGTGGAGAACGACTGAATAAAAGGTCCCCAACGCGAAAATGAAACAGACCCCAGCCGCCAGAGCAATCCGTTTCGGCCGGTAATGGACGGCCGGGGGGGCTGGTGGCGCCGGAGCGGCGGATGCCACGACGTGTTGGAGAGCGGCGTGGAAGGCGCCGGCGGTCTGATACCGCTTGTCCGGCTCCTTTTCGAGGGCTGTCAGGATCACCTGGTTCAGCTCTGTCCCGATGGTAGTTTCCAACTCTACGGGCGGTTGCGCTGCGGAGTTCTGGTGTGCCATCAGGACCTCAAACGCACTTTCTCCCATGAAAGGCAACTGGCCCGTAACAACCTCATAAAGGACCACACCGGCGGAATAGGTGTCGCTGCGCGAATCGGCCGTACTGGTTCCCCGCGCCTGCTCGGGCGACATGTAGCAAGGGGAGCCGGCGAACGCCCCCGACTGCGTGAGCCGCGGGCTGGTGAGGGACCGGGCCAGCCCGAAATCGGTCAACTTTACCGATCCATCCGGAGTGACGATGATATTCTCGGGCTTGATATCCCGATGCACGACGCCCTCGGCGTGGGCATACGACAGTCCCGCCAGCATCTCGAGCAGAAAGCCGATCCCCCGATGGAGGGGTACACGGCCCCGCGCCAGAATCGCGCTCAGTGGCTCTCCACGGATCAATTCCATCACCAGCGCCAGACCGTGCGGTGTCGAGAACGCGTTGTATACGGCGGCGATATTTGGGTGGTGCAAACTCGCTTGCACCTGGATTTCCCGCAGGAAACGCTGTTCTTCTTCGGCGATGTGAAGCCGCCCGTCTACCAGGACCTTGATGGCGTCTCGCCGGCGCGTGATGACGTGTTCGCCCTCATATACCTCGCCGTAGGCCCCGGTGCCGATCCTGGAAAGGACCCGGTAGTCTCCAAGCTGAGTGCCCGCTTCAAGACTCATGCGGAGAACCTCCGGGCGTTGCGCCGCGCATCCGGGCGTTGCGCCGCGCATCCGGCGTTGCGCCGCGCATCCGGCGCGGCCCCATCATTTGACGAAAAGCCAGAGGACCACCAGCAACACGCCCAAGCACGCACCGGCGGCACTGCCAATAATGAGCTGCTGCCTCGACAGGGAAGGGTCCGCGGCAGCGGCGGGGAAGCTGCCCATTGCGGATCTCGGGGGATGGGCAAGCTGCCTCGACAGGGAAGGGTCCGCGGCAGCGGCGAGGAATGCGGGTACCGGCGCCACTGCCGGGACCGTTTGGGGAACGGTTTGCGGCGGGACACATGGTGTGGGCTCCGATGGTTTAGCGGCCTCGACAATGGGCGCGGCGTCTGGCACGCTTTCAGAATTCCCGTGCGTAGCCGCAATGCCGGGTTGCCCGGCCAGCTCCATGGAAGGTTGTATTTCTGCAGCGGTCGTGGCTGGCATCGGCGGAGCGGCCGGCTCTTCGTGCGCGGATCCGGACGGTGATGGAGTCTCCGCCCGATGGGGGGCCGTGGACCGATCTCCGTCGAGGGCGGGCGCGGCTGCGGCCTGCGGCTGCGGCCCGACCTGAACGGGTCTGGGCGCCTCGCTTGCCTTGACGAGCGCTTCATCGAACTCTGCCGCAGTCTGATAGCGTTCGGCGGGATCTTTCGCGAGGGCCTTCAAAACCACCGCGCCGAGTTCCTTGGGAACGGCTGTGTTCACCTCGTTGGGTGGAACGGGCGGCTGGTTGACCTGGGCAGCCATCAGTTCAAAGTGGCTCTCCAAATCGAAGGCCGGCCGCCCGCAGAGCATCTCATATAAGACCATGCCGAGCGCGTACAGATCGCTGCGAGCGTCCACGTCGCCCATTCCTTTGATCTGTTCCGGGGAGATGTACTTCAAGTTGCCAATTGCCGTGCCGACCTGCGTAAGTCTGGGACTGCCTGGTCCCTTCGCCAATGCAAAATTGGCCAGCTTCAGAACCCCATCCGGAAGAATAATGATGTTCTCCGGGCTAATGTCGCGATGCACGATTCTCTGCTGGTGCGCGTAGGCCACTGCGGAGAGGGCCTGTCGAGTCAAGGCGGCGGCCTCCGCCCAAGGGAGCGGTCCAAGAAGCAACTTGTCGGCCACCGTGGGTCCTTCCACCAGTTCCGTGGTGATGATCAAGTGATTCTCGAGCTCGATCGCATTGAAGAGTGTGACGATGTTGGGGTGGAGCAGGCCGGCATGCACGCGCATTTCGCGCAAGAAGCGCTCCGTCTGTTCCTGATCGTTTTGCGCGCTTTCCGGAAGCGCGCGCAGGGCCTCCAGCCGCCCTACCAGCGTATTTTTTACCCGGAATTCGATGCCGTTCTTCGATCGCTTCAGAATATCGAGAAAGTGATATCCGGAGTACGTCTCGCCCACTTGGAATTCCATCAATTGGTCTCCTGGCCGGCAGAATCCTAGTCCGCCTGGCGTTCTGATTCTAGATCGCACCCCCAAAGCAATCAATGCCAAAAATGTTAGTAAACCCTCGCCAACCAAGGTTGGTATTGGGGCGTTCTTCGCTAAAGCCCGGCCGCCATTTCCCGCCTCTGGACTGCTGTTGCCGTCGTAAGCAGCGTAGTATCCCGGACGTCGTAACTGACGGGCATCGGGGAAAGTGCGG
>JBGPKH010000328.1:0-9723 GCA_041485845.1 Bryobacteraceae bacterium | reverse complement strand
GCCTCAGGCAGTCGGGTGGCGACCCGGCTACGGAGGTCACCCCGGCCTCAGGCAATCGGGTGGCGAGCCGGCTACGGAGGTCACCCCGGCCTCAGGCAGTCGGGTGACGACCCGGGCACGGAGGTCACCCCGGCCTCAGGCAGTCGGGTGACAACCCGGGCACGGAGGTCACCCCGGTCTCAGGCAGTCGGGTGACGACCCGGGCACGGAGGTCACCCCGGCCTCAGGCAGTCGGGTGGCGACCCGGCTACGGAGGTCACCCCGGCCTCAGGCAATCGGGTGGCGAGCCGGCTACGGCTTTTTGAAGAGCCGGTCGAAGGCGTTGCGGGCGTCGTCGGCATTGCGCGGCGTCAGCGGGCCGGCGGGTTGGGCACTCCTCTGGTCCATGGGCGGCGGTGAACTCGCGGTGCCTTCCCGCGCCACGGTCACCCGCGGCGTAAACAGGTTGCAGTCGTTGGTCTTGTCCTTGGCCGGGATGCGGACCGGAATGGGTTTGAGACACTGGAATCGCATGGAGGGCTCGAAGTGCGAACATTGCTTGCAGCAATGCAGCGCCGCACTGCACTTCGGGCAGTTGCCGTTGAAATCGACTCCCGGGGGAAGCGCCGTGGAGCAGTTGTAACACCGGGCGGCCGCCACGTGCTGAACCAGGCGTGGCAACCGGGGGCCGGTCACATCAATGGGGGGGCGCGGGCCCTGGGGCTTGGGCCGATCGTCGCCGCGGTAGCCTTTGGAGTCGCGGTCCGAATCCATGTACCCGTGTTGTCTGTACTTGCGATCGCTGTCCATGGGGAAAGATTGCTCTCTTATGTAATCACTGCGGCCCTGGTGCTCCAGACACCGATTGCCCCCCACGCCCGTCGCACGCAAGGCGAGGAAACGACCGTGAACGTGGGATTACCGGAGGGGATCTGCGGATCGCCCTGGCGCCAAGCGCCAACAGGTTCGGGACCCGCCTAATGCTTCAAATACCTATGTACCACGGATCGAGTGTCATTTGCATCCTCCTTTTGAGCTTTTATTCGCAATTATCCAATGGAACTCCATTTCAGCAGGCTGGCGCAAGGCCGCGTGAGCGGGTCTTCGAAATGGTTGGGGCTCACCCGCAAGGCATAGCCCAGCCGGCCAGTCCGGTCGGGAACGATATCTTTACTGAACACGGCGACCGAGCCCTGCTGCTCCACGGCGGGAAGGACCGACACCTCGGTATCTTCCAGGTGGCCGTTGCTGTCGATTCGCCCCATGACCACCTCGACCCGGACGTCGTCGGGCGTCAGGCCCGCCAGGTCGATGGCAGCGCGCACGACGACCGGCTTGCCGCTGAGCACCGCTCCGGAAGGTTCGGGGCCGTCTTCCACAAACCGCACGCGATCCCACACCTCGCGAATCCGCAGGTTCCAACGCGCCTTGTCGCGCACCTGGCTGTAATCGTCCTTCAGCGCGCGGAGGTGCTGGGAGTGGGCCGGCTCGTATAGCTCGGTCATGTATTCCCGGACCATGCGGCGGCAGTCGAACGTGGGGCTGATGTACATGAGCGACTGCTTCATGCGGCGCATCCACTCGCGGGGCGTCTGCTCCTTGCGCTCGTAGTACATGGGGACGATCTCGTTTTCGAGCAGGTAGTAAATGGCGCTGGCATGCAGCGCATCCTGGTCCTCGGAATAGGGATCGCGGTCGCCGATCGCCCAACCGCCGGAGCGTTCATAGGCTTCGTCGAACCAGCCGTCGAGGATGCTCAGGTTGAGCACGCCGTTGATGGCCGCCTTCATCCCGCTGGTGCCGCAGGCCTCTTCGCCGCGCCGCGGGTTGCTGAGCCACAGGTCGACCCCCTGGACCATCTCGCGGCCCACCTTCATGTCGTAGTCTTCCAGGAAAACTACGTGTTTCCAAAGGTCGGGGTCGCGTGAAAACTGAACCACCTCGCGAATGTAGCTCTTCGCCGGCTGGTCCTTGGGGTGCGCTTTGCCGGCGATGACGAGTTGCACCGGCATGTCCTTATTCAGGAGAATTCGCTTGAGGCGCTCGACGTCGCGAAACAGCAGGGTGGCCCGCTTGTAGGTCGCGAAGCGGCGCGCAAACCCGATGGTGAAGGCATTGGGATCGAGCACCTCGCCGGAGCGGCGCACCTCCGCCGCCGATGCCTGCCGGCGCAACGCCGCCGCATTCTGGCGCGCGCGCACGAAAGTAATCAGGCGCCGTTTGCGGCGGCGGTGGACCTCAAGCAGTTCCTCATCCGGAATTTCTTTGACCTGCTCCCAGATTCCCGGCTCGTTGAAGCGCTCCCGCCAGTCGGGTTGCAGGTACTGGTCGAAAAGAGATGCCAGGTCGCCGTTCAGCCAGCTCGGCAGGTGTACGCCGTTGGTGATCGAGGTGACCGGCACTTCCCACAGCGGCAACTGCGGCCAGAGGTCGTGGAACATCTCCTGGGAAACCTGGCGGTGCAGCCGGCTCACAGCGTTGCGGAACGACGACGTATTGAGCGCCAGCACGGCCATCGAGAACCGCTCGTCACGATTGTAGATGTTGCGCCGGCCCAGTGCCATCAACTGCTGGAAGTCGATTCCCACCTCCGAGCAGTATTCCGAGAAGTAGTGGTACATCAGGCCCGGGTCGAAAAGATCGATGCCCGCGGGGACCGGCGTGTGAGTGGTGAACACATTGCTGGTGCGGGCGGCTTCCATGGCCTCGTCGAATGTCAGTTGTTGATCGCGCATGAACACGTGGATCTGCTCCAACGCGAGAAACGCGGAGTGGCCCTCGTTCATGTGGAACACCGTGGGTTGAAGCCCCATGGCCTTGAGCGCCCGTATGCCCCCGATGCCCAGCACGATCTCCTGGCGGATACGCGTGTCGATATCGCCCCCGTAAAGCGAATCGGTGATATCGCGGTCCTGCGGCAGCACGTTCTCGGGAATGTTCGTATCCAACAGATACAGCGTGATGCGCCCCACTTCGATCTTCCAGACCTGGATGTAGACGTTGCCCGTGGGCAATTTGACCGTCACCTTGAGATCCTGCCCTTGGGCGTCTCTTACGGGCGCCAGGGGCAGAGTGTAGAAATCGTTGGTCGGGTAGCGCTCCTGTTGCCATCCGTCGGGGTTGAGGACCTGGCGGAAGTATCCCTGCTGATACAGCAACCCCAGTCCGATCAGGGGATAATCCTGGTCGCTGGACGACTTCAAGTGATCGCCCGAGAGGATTCCCAAACCACCGGAGTACACCGGCAGGCACTCGGTGAGACCGTACTCGGCGGAGAAATAGGCGATCAACTTTCCATCCGCGGGAGGCGGAGCCTTGCGCACGCGCGCATCGTAGGCTTCGCACGCCATGCGGTAAAGCGACAGGTAGCGGGGATCGTTCCCCGCCCGCTGCAAGGCGGCCTGGGGCACTCGTCCCAGCATCAGCACGGGATTGTACCCGCACTCCCTCCATAGCGCCGGATCGAGGCGGCGGAACAGGGAGCGGACGATGGGTTCCCAGTTCCACAGGAGGTTGTACGCCAGCTCGGACAGACGGGAGATCGACGCGGGCAGGGCGGGGCGAACCAGGAATTCTCGAATCGGCTGAATGTGAAATGGCATACCCTTGGGGCTATTCTTCAAGATAGCAGATCGGCCAAAACCAGCCGCGGCGATAGGTTGGCCGTTCTCGGGGAAGATCGACTATCCCTCAACCCGGTGAAGGCTGCTCGGTTTTCGTTTGCGTTTATGCCTTTCGGGTCTGCCGGCTCGGTAACTATCTGCAAACCCGCGCAGTCGCGACCGAGCCGCGACCGTAGGGAGGTCCCGATGGGCCGCGGCGGCCCACCAAAGGGCATGAAGAAGGGGCCGGTGCGGGTCGGGTATTTTCGCCGGTTCTTCGCCGCGTCTTCAACCGAGGTCCCGATGGGCCGCGGCGGCCCACCAAAGGGCATGAAGACGCGGCCGGTGCGGGCCGGGTATTTTCGCCGGTTCTTCGCCGCGTCTTCAACCGAGCGGTATTCGCCCGCGTACTAGTACAGGTACGGATGGAAATTAGGGTAAGGCTGCTCCATAAATGAGGTGCCTATGCGAAAACTCCTAGTGTTAATCGGAATCTGGGCCGGTTTCCTCCAAGCGCAAGAGGTTCGGCTTTTCGAGCAACCCACTCCCTACCGCAATCTTTGGAAGACCAGCGTCACGGCGCTGGCCGTCGCCAACGCCCTCGACATGCACTCGTCCTGGGGTAAGCACGAGCTCAACTCCACGCTTGCGGGACCCACCGGCAAGTTCGGGAAAGATGGCGCGCTCCTCAAGCTGGGGTTTCAGGGAGGCTTGATCGGCATCGAGTACCTGATCACGCGCCGCCATCCCAGCGGGAAGCTCTATCGCGCTCTTTCCTTGATCAACTTCGGCGCTTCAGCGGCGATTGGCACCGTGGTCGCGCACAATTACAGCGTGCCGCGGTAATGCCAAGACCGATACTGAGTATCGGTTGCTCAACGTGGAATCAAGAGGTTACGGGCCAGAAACCGATACGCCGCTCGCGACGCTGCGCAGCCGCTGCATGGGCTTCTCGGCCTTCTCGCCCGCCGTCCCGATATTCTGCCTGCCCGTCTGTCGCAGAACATCTTTGGCGCGCCTCACCCAGTCGCTGTTGTCGCAGTGCTTGGAGAGCAGGATGCTGGCGTCGCGGATGCGCCCTTCGAAACGCCGCGCTTGGTACTCGGGAATCCCCATCGCAATTCCGGGGCCTTGGTATTTTTTTCAGTACCGAAACGTCCGTACTGCGAAAACCCGCGCTGCGAAGACGATCCACGGCTTCCTCGGCCGTCAAGCGGCTGGCGTAAATGCCGAAGACCGCTATGTTCTTGGTTGCCATGTTGAGCCGGCCGGCAAAACGATTGCCAAGCCTGCACCATGAGTTTTCTCGTACGTGGTTTCCCCATGCGTTACCGTCAGAGGTTAGAATTGAGGATTACAAGGGGGGTTCGGACCTTATGAAGATGGAAACGACGCGGCGCGGTTTCTTCGGTGCGGCCGCTGGAATTGTCGGTTACAGCGCGATCGGGGCCACGCCGGCTTCCGCGCGCATTGAGCCCGCGCCGTGGGGCATCAAGCTGGGAATCGCTACCTATTCCCTCCGCAGCTTCGACCGCGCGAAGGCGATCGAAATGCTCAAGGCGCTGCAAGCGCCCTGGATCAGCATCAAGGATGTTCACCTGTCGCAAAAGATCGCGCCCGAAGAGGTGCGTGCCGGCGCCAAAGAGTTCGAAGCCGCGGGCCTCAAAATCATGAGCGGCGGCAATATCGATCTGAAGGAGAACACCATCGAGGGCCTGCGCCCGCATTTCGAGTACGCCAAGAATGCCGGCATGGGCATCATGGTCTGCGCGCCCACGCACGACAACATCAAGCAGATCGAAACTCTGGTCAAGGAATACAACATCAAGATCGCGATCCACAACCACGGTCCGGAGGACAAGCAATACCCCACGCCGCAATCGGTGCTGGAGGTGGTGCGCAATCTCGATCCGCGATGCGGCCTGTGTATGGATATCGGCCACTCCGCGCGCACCGGCGTGGACGTGGTGAAGACCATCGCCGACGCCGGCAGCCGGCTGCTGGACATGCACGTGAAGGACCTGAAAGACCTCTCCGTGAAGGAGAGCCAATGCGACGTCGGCGACGGCGCGATGCCGTTCCCGGCGATCTTCAAACAGTTGAAGAAGATGAACTACCAGGGCTGCGTGAACCTCGAGTACGAAATCAACGGCAAAGATCCGCTGCCCGGCATGCAACGTTCGTTCAGCTACATGCGGGGCGTTCTGGCCGGCCTCGCCGCTGCCTGATTACGGTATGCCCGTCTGTACACCATGAACGACATTCCGATTGGGACCCGCGCTGAACAGAAGATCCTCGTCACCACGGAGGTAGCGATTGACTTCCTGGGGATGGATGGCGCACGGGTGCTCTCCACCCCTCACCTGATCGGCTACATGGAGAGGACCTGCCGCGATGCGGTCCTGCCGCTTCTTGACGCCGGCTACGACACCGTGGGCACGCACGTCAACATCGCGCACCTGGCGGCCGCGCCCATGGGCATGGCGGTCACGTTCCAGGCGGAAGTCATTGGAGTGCAGGACCGCCGGATCCAGTTCCGCGTGGAAGCCTGGGACGAAAAAGAGAAGATCGGCGAAGGCACTCACGAGCGCGCGGTCATCAACATCGCGAAGTTCGCCACGCGCCTGGCGCAGAAGAAGCAATAGCGGCCAGCTAGCGGCAGGCCCCTACCGCAGCTCGACGCCCTCGACCGCGGCCAGTATCAGTTTGTACGCCGCCGCGCGCGAAATGCCCGACGGATCGCGGCCTCCGAACGGCGTGGACGCCACTCCCAACGCGGCCACTTTCTGGTAGCGGAACGTCTCAGTCAGGGCCGCGGCCAACTCGGCGCTGGCCGGCCCTCCCGGCACACTCAAACGGTGGCCCGGGACTTCGCGCGGATCGAGCACATCCATATCCACGTGAATGTAGATGGCGTCGGTGATCTCCGAGAGCCGCTTCATCTGCTGGTGAAGCTTCTCCGATCGCTGGCGGATGTCGGCCACGGAAAGCTGCTGGATCTCGGAGCGGTCGAGCAGGTCCTGCTCCAGAGGATCGGTGTCGCGCACGCCGGCCTGCACGATGTGGCGCTGGGGCAGCGCGGGGTCGAGCCCGGCCTTCAGGCGCACTTGGGTGAGGCACAGCCCGGCCGAGAGCGCCACCGGCATGCCGCCGAGCATGCCGCTCAAGTTGGTCTCCGGCGTATTGTAGTCGAGTGCGGAGGTCGATGAGCTGGCTGGTGGTGGGGTGCAGGCCGGCGTCGCGGGCGCCGCGGGCGAACTCCAGGCTCACGTCGGTGAGCATCATGGTGAAGAGCTGTTCTTCGTCCGGGGCGCGGTAGCCGAGCTGCTCGAGCTCGGTTATGAACTTTGGATTGCGTTCGATGGTATAGGTTCCCGAGCCCCTGCGCCACGAGAAATCGCCGGAGCAGATCAACGTGCCGGCGTCCGTGACGTATTCAAATTTGACCTTGCCGCCGCGGTCGATGGCGTCGGACGAGAGGCCGCGAAAGCGGGAGAGGGGGACGTCGCGGCTGTGAGACGAATGGCTGCCGGGCTTCCCGCGTTCCACCTTGAACTCCACCATGTCCGGTGAATCGCTGCGCCCCAACTGCCATTCCTGACGCGGTTCCTGGCCGGTGGCGACCAGCACCACGAGCAACGCGCCGCCGATTACTATTGCCGCCGATGCCGAGCGCTTGTCCATGATCAGAGGACTCCCGCCATTTTCAGCCGGACGATCTGTTTGAGGGTCAGGCTGGAACCGTATTGTTTGGCTTCACGGAGATCGCGGGGGCCAAGCCCGACCTGCGCGGCCTCCAGGATCTCGTTGGGCGCGGCGTTGCCGAAGCCGCCGTCCTTGAGCGCGCGGAACAATGCAGGGCTCGCACCGAGTTGCGCGAACTGAATCGTCTGCTTCGTGGTATACGGCCCGAAACCGAGCGAATGGATCTCCTGGATGTTCTCGGTATGGCTGCGATGGCCGCGGCCGAGACTTGGTTCAACGATTCCAAGATTCCGCTCATTATCGTTCCTCCGCGATCAGGGTTCGGATCCTTTGGAGTTCTTTGGCGCCCAACTCCTCGTCCTCCAGGAGATTGAGGACCAGCAATTCGGGTGAATTCCGGAAGAAGCGGCTGACCAGGTAGCGCACGGCGTTGCGGCCGGCTTCGTCGCGGCCCACAACCGCGGTGTAGACGAACGCGCGGGCATCTTCCGCTTTGGTGTGGCGCAGGTAGCCCTTTTCCTCGAGGATGCGCAGGGTGGTGAGAACGGTGTTATAGGCGAGTCCGAGGGCCTTCGGCAGGGCTTCGGCGACATCCGCGACGGTAGCGCTGCCCTTATCCCAGATCACGTCCATCAGTCGAAGCTCGGCTTCGGTGAGGTTGGGGGATCGTTTGCGAGGCAACCAGTACGCTCCTTCAACTAAGGAATTAAGAGCAGTATGAATCGGGTGGCGGCGGTTGTCAACTATAAATTTAAGAGAAGTGTGGGCTACTCCTCTTCGAGGACCCGGAGAACCACTGCCTTCACCGAGCGGGCAGTCTCGATGGCTTTGACCTCGTCGCTGGGGAGCATTTCCGCGGCGTCGCCGGGATAGCGTGTTTTGGCGCCGAATGGGGTCAACCACTTTGCGTCAGTCATCGCTTCCGCCGCCTCGGAATTCACGCCGGCCATCAGATCCAGCAGTCGCTCTATGTCGTGAGTCTTGGGAAACTCGACTTGGTAATACGTCAGCAGAGTCTTGATGTACTTCTCGGCGGCCTGCTGGCAGAGGAAACCGACGATCTCACGTCGGCGAACGCCATTGGCTGCATTCGGCGCCAATTGTTCGGCTGCGTCGAGATCGGCTTCGGCCTTCTCGATCCACGCGCAGAGGAGGGACTCGATGTCCGGATCAAGCGGCTTCATATAGGACACGCCCGTACTTGTTGGCCGGATAAGCAATGCCGCCAATGAAGCGTTTCGTTCGCTCGAATCGATCGGTTCGTATCACGATAACGTCCACGGGATAGCCGATATTTCCAAGCGCACTACGGATCTCCACACTTCGCTCGTGGGTGTTGGGCGTCGCCGGTTCGACCACCAGCAAATCGATGTCGCTATCCTTCGTCATCTGGCCGGTTGCCGCGGAGCCGAACAGGATGATTTTGTCCGGACGGGCAACCGAGAGGACGCGACGCACGATCTCGTTCAATAATGTTTCGTCGACGCTCATTCGTTTTCATGATATGCCAGATGGGGCGGGGTTGCACGCGTTCACCACAGCGTCCCACAGCGTCCAATTGCCCGGCGGCGCGGGAGCCGCTTCGGGAGGACAGCCGCAATTCATCGAGCCCCTGGCGCGCGCTACTGTGGCCGCCGGCGTAGACACTCGCAAAATGAGTATTTATACATTTTAAGCAGGAATCCGACCGTTGTTCCATAATCAGAAGCCGATCATGATCGGCTACATGGAGAGGACCTGCCGCGATACCGTGCTGCCGCTTCTCGACTCCGGCTACGACACGGTGGGCACGCACGTCAACATCGCGCACCTGGCGGCCGCGCCCATGGGCATGGCGGTCACTTTTCAGGCGGAAGTGACCGGAGTAATGGACCGCCGGATCCAGTTCCGCGTGGAAGCCTGGGACGAAAAAGAGAAGATCGGCGAGGGGACTCACGAACGCGCGATCATCAACATCGCGAAATTCGCCACCCGCCTGGCGCAGAAGAAGCTATAAGAGCGGGGGTTCGTATTCCGCGTCCAGGACCCGGAGAACCACTGCCTTCACCGAGCGGGCAGTCTCGATGGCTTTGACCTCGTCGCTGGGGAGCATTTCCGCGGCGTCGCCGGGATAGCGAATTTCGGCGCCGAATGGGGTCAGCCACTCTGCGCCAGTCATGGATTCCGCAGCCTCGTGATTGATGGTGTCCACCAGTTTCCGCAGCCGGCCGATGTGGTGAGTCTTGGGGAACTCGACCTGATAGTACGTCAAAAGGGTCTTGATGTACTTCTCGGCGGCCTGCTGGCAGTGGAACCCGACGATCTCACGGCGGCGAATGCTGTCTGCTGCATTCGGCGCCAATTGCCCGGCTGCGTCGAGATCGGCTTCGGCCTTCTCGATCCACGCGCAGAGCAGGGACTCGAGGTCCGGATCAAGCGGCTTCATAGATAACACGTC
>JBGPKH010000327.1:0-9733 GCA_041485845.1 Bryobacteraceae bacterium | reverse complement strand
GGCGGGCTCCTCGCGAGTGGTGGTCTCGGGGGCGTTGGGATTGGCCGGCGGCGGAGGTGGATTGTTGGGAGCTTGCGTGCCGGGCGGTGGAGTCGCCGGCGGATTCTGTGGCGGTGGCGTCTGCGCGGCCGCAACTCCGAGGAAGATGCAGAGGCCCGCAACTGTCGCGCGCATTCCGTACCTCAATGCAGATCTGCCGGATTCAGGCATTTTCTTCGTTTCAGTCATCATAAGTCATGTCCGGGCCGATCACAACGGCGAGTGGGGTTGGGGGCCGGGGGTTGGGAGTCGGGGGTTGGGAGTCGGGGGTTGGGGGTTGGGAGTTGGGGGCCGGGGCCACGGGCGGGGGGCCGGGCTGAGTGGTCGCGGTTGACGGAACGAACCCAATTCCGGGATCGGCCGATCAGCGGCATGGGCGGTGTGGGCCGTATTTGACGGAACGAACCCAATTCCCCCTGTTTGCGGGGGGCGTGGGCTCGTTGGGGTCGCAGTTTTGGCAAGTCGGCTCTATCGGTTGCGAGGACAAGAACGAATTTGACGGAACGAAACCAATTCCCCGCATTTGCGGGGGCTTGGGGTAGCGGGATAGCTCGGCGGGCTGCGGGCCGAAAGCGCGGCTGGGGGGACGCAAGCGACCGGGTCTGTGTGTATTTTTTTGTCACGTTCTAAGTTCTCCGATTTCTGTGGGTTGCGGAGGTGGGGCGAAGTTTTGTGACGCATGGGGAGGGCTTTCTTGGTCGGATGCGTCACAAGCCTCCTGGGAGGCCATGCCGCTGGCGATGGTGGTGGAGCCCGGCGGGGCGGTCAATGAGCGTTTGGGCATAATCTCCTCCTAATTCAGATCTAGCAGACCAAAATCAGCTATTCAGCGGTTGAGATCCGGATCTGATTGATATCATTCAGAAAATTTTGTCCCAACCCACGTGAACGACCTCGTTAGGAAATTCGGGCGAAGGTGTGGCTTTTTGAGTAAGCTACTTAGAATGAGGAGGATTGAGAGAGCAGGAGAATTTGAGGTCCCCGAAAGGGAGTGGAACGACGGCGGGAACCACAGCGAGATTTCTCAGTTCTGCCCATTTGCAGTTCAGATTCGCCGCCGGTCACGCTGGCGGCAAACGGGCCAGGGCCGAAAACTTTCGTGACATTGGGCGGTGCGAAACACGGCAGGGCTAAGCTACATGGGGTCCGTCTGGCCGGCGCCGACGCAGCCGGGCCGGTTTCGGCCTTCCAGAATATTCACGACATTCGGGTGATCCGAAACACCGAAAAATCGATTCGCCGGACCACCTCAAAAGACCTGACTGCTCCTGCTGGCGGCAGGGGAAGATCATGCGCCGGCAGAAAGTGTCGCGGCCCTGAGGGCTGATCAGACCGGTGTCCAGCAGCGATTCGAAGGAATAGCCTTGGGCTGCGAGGTGGCTCCGTAAGTCTCCGCCGGGGGCATAGCCAATGCCCAGTTCTTCGATGAGAGCGGGATCGCGCAGTCCCCGTTGCTCCAAATACCTCGTGGCTTCCGGATAGCGGTGGAGTTGCAGTTGGTAGAAGGCGGTCGCTCGTTCCAGCACGGCGCAGTGGTCAGGCGGAGGAATTTGTTGCTGGAGATAGGCGACGCTTTGACGAAACGACAGACCTTGGGACAACTCGACAAATCTGGGGCCGCGTGGATGTACTCCCCGAGGGATTCGGATCTCCGCTCCACGCAAATCGGAGATTGGCCGCGGTCGTGTAGCTCGTGCCGGGCGTGACTGCAATCCGATCGCTCGTGGCGCCGATCGCCGCAGCGCTGTCGCTGGCCACCAGGCGCAAGCCATAGCTCCCCGCGCAGGAACTTGAGGCTGGCCGCTCTCCTGGGGAAGGTAATAGGCGGTTGCCGAACCCTTGCCTGTCACCGCCCAGTGGGTTGGGACTCCGTTCGAGTCCAGGTCGTCTTCGAATGAACCGTTCGGAATGGCTGTGAGGTGAAAACCTCCCCAATCGAGCACTTCCTTCTGGACAGGATTGTAGACAAAGTTCACGCCGCGGCGCTTTACCGGTTCGGCCAGTGTCGGATCAGTGTCCTCCGAATTTGAGAAACTCACCCAGCGCCAGAAAGAGCCGCCTTCGATCCGATACTTTTCCATTAGCGAGACAAGACTCTCCAGCCCCCACTCGGTTTTCAGCGCTGGACTGGGTGCGACGATGCCCATTTCCGTCGCCACAACTCTGGCTCCGTTCCCGGTTCCAATGATGGCGTACAGATTCTGGATGGTTTGTTCCGCCCAGTCATGGGGATCGAGATCGGTGCAAGGCAGGCTCCCAGTGGTTGAACATTTTCGGTGTTCGTAGAAGGACAGCGCGTAGGTCCTCTGGCTATCTGGAATTCTGGCTTGATCGAAGATTGCCTTCAGCGTGGTAACCGGATTCCAGAAATGGCCGTCCGTGGCGCCGGCGTTTGGTTGAAGACTGTCCGTAAGGAAGTTCCCAACAATTGCCTCCGCCGACAGTTTGCGAGCTGGGACGCCGAGGGCGTTGGCAAAGCCGACTGCCCAAGCCACGTAATTTGCCGCGATGGAGGTCGGTCCTTCCCAGAGCTGGGGTTCAGCGGGAATTCCGCATTGGCCGTTGGCGACGATATGAGGCGCTCCTTCAAAACTTACCAAATCCAAGGCTGGGTGGCTTCCGATCGCACCCAGAATGGCTCCAAGCCAGGTTTGTGAATTCGTCGGCGGCTGTTCTTCCATATGGGTGTTGACCAGGCGTAACCAGACACGCATTCCCTTGCTCAGAAACAAGTCGAAAAGAGGTTTCATATTCGCGATCTCCGTAGCCGTTGGCCGGGGCCACTGAGGGCCCAGCACGGAGTTCACGAGGCACGAAGGTGGAACGAAGGGTCCTGGGCCTGCACCCGGGTCGGCCGCTCGCCACTCGATCGTAACGGTAGTCACACCCATTTGCCGCATCCGATCCAGTTGGAGCCCAATCTCCGTCGCAACGGAGCTTCCCACGACCGAATCGAACTGGGTAAAATCCTGGAGCAGTTGTCCTCACGAGTACTCAGCGGCCCATCCACGGCGCTCAAATTGCCCGTAAAGCCCCGGTGCACTTGAGCGAAACCGGCCCAGCGGCGGAACCGAAGCCGGGGGAGTCCTGACAATCGCGGTGGCCGTACCCGCAACTGTCGAATCCTCCGCACTGGTCGCGGCCACGAAAGCGATATTGGAGCTTGGCGCAGTGGCGGGAGCGGTATAGAGCCCGGTTGCGGTGATAGTACCAACCGTGGAATTCCCGCCAAGGACTCCGTTGACGCTCCACTTCACTGACGAATCGCCGGCGCCCGAGACGGCGGCGGTGAACTGCTGCGTCGCACCGGTCAGCAGAGAAGCCGACACCGGAGACACGGACACGTCAACGCCAGAAGGCACGCCTGACTGCACGGATGTTATAACCGTATTGGAAATGGCGCCGCCGACGCTCAGCACAACACTGATGTCGTCTCCATTCGGAGTCCCCGCAGGAACCTGCGCGTTTACCCGGTACAAGCCACTCAGACCTGGTGTCAGACCCGAGAAGATTACGTTGGCCGCGATGCCGCCGATCGTCAGCGCGGGGGTCAGTAGTGTGGTCGAAAGCGGCTTAGCCGAGGCCGCGGCGCCAGTCGCAGGAGGGTTGGTGACCGGTCCGAGCCCCACGCCATAAACCGTGAGGTCTTCACCAGGCGTCGCAGGCTGCGAGGAAGTAACGAGACTGCCATCCAGGGCGTGCGTAACCACCAGGATTCCCGGAGCATTCGCCGTGAGCGCCACCGTGGAGAGATTCGAGGCAAGGCCATTCACGATTACCTGCACGCTCAGATAAGATGCGCCGCTGACCTCCCAAGGCACCTGCGCGTTGATTTGGCTGGAATCCACGTAGAACAGTGGAGCGAGTCTGCTGTTGATCGGAACCTGCGTGCCGTCGATGCTGGTGGGGAGGGGGGTATGCGTCGCTGAAAGACCTCCGGCGTGCGCCCCGGATGACGAATTGAAACTAGAGCCGTAGATTGAGACGATCGAGCCCGGCGCGACCGGAGCCGGAGGAAGGGGTGCTCCTGCGCTGCTGAGAATTCCGTTCGTCAGGATTCTGGGAACCGGCTGGCCGACAGCGTTTCCCGGAGCGGCCAACCCCAAGAGTAACAGCAAAAGGGTCGAACCGAAGGCGTTCCACGAAGACTGTGCCATCTTACACATCCAAGCGTCGCTTTCTAGTTCCCGAGCCCGGCTCAGCGCGACGCGTGTGGGCGTGCCGCCGCTCCTAATTGGCAATGCTGAAACCGGAGAAATCAACACCACCGATGAAGGTCTGGGCCAATCCTACATCGATACCCGGCACTGAGAACGGCACCGAGGTGGCGGCTTGCACGCTCCCAAGCTGGAATCTGAAATTGGCGTTGTTCGTATTGGCCAGGGTGAACAGCATGTGAGACGGAATCGTGAACGTCCCGGCACTCGCGGGCGCCGTACAAGTCACGGTGGAAGTGGTGTTGGCGTCGGCGGGGCTTGCTAGCACCAACTCGACGTGCCCCGCCGAACCGTTTCCGTTCCAGGTGACCGTCATGCCACTACCGCGAGACACCGTCAGGCCGTTAGCGCTGGTAGGTCTGGTCAAAGTGGGCGAGATGGGGACGTTCAGGTTTGCCGTGAACGGGCCAACGTCCTTCCCGCCAGCCCCCGAGATGGTGTAGTCGCCGGGGATCACGAAAGCTACTGTCGTGCTAAGCGTTATGCGGTCAAAGGGGGCCGTGGTCACGGTCATGGTTCCGGCAGGTCCTTTTATTGTAAAGGTGGAACCGGCATCCAGAGTTGACCCCAACACAAAATGGCTGTCGTCTCCCCCCAGCGCCGGTCTCGCGATGCAGGTGCCAAGCGGCTGGTTATCGAGGGCGGCGGCGAATAGCGGCGACGCCAGGTCAAGAGCTACGATGCCGAAGCCGACATGCGACGTGTCGCGAAATCCAGGATTGTCAATAACATGGTTCAGGTCCACGAGGCCGATCTTGAAGTTTTTCGCGGTAGCCTGTTGGAACAACTTGGTCAGCGAGGTGTCGACGAGAGTACAATCGCGGCTTCCCTTGGCGATAGACATCCGAACGTTGTTGCTGATCTGGGTGATGTTGGGGGTGATCTCCACGGCCAGCGGCACGGCGCATCCGGTGGGCGCGTCGTCAGGCACAGCAAAAACAATCTGGTCCTCACCGATGCAACAGCCGGATCGGCCCTGGTACAGCACCTTGGCCTGGACTCCGCCCACCCACAGCTTGAGCGGAAGGTTCGGCATGTTCTGGCCCAGTCCCGCGCCAGAGGCGTCGTCTCCGGCGATCCTGCCCAAGCCCGTGCCCCACAGGATGAGCGTGTCGCCCGGGTTGGCCGCGCCGCAGGTCGTGTATGGACCGCCGCAGTTAGCGGCCTTCGCTGGTGAAACCAGGCTGTAGTCCGCGTAGGTAATGATACCCGCTCCGTGACCGCTCGAATCGACGGTGAAGATGCCCAGGTTGTTGGACACGACGCCGAACCGCGCGGTGGGACTGGCCTGGCCGTTATAGGTGACGGTGATGGTTCCCGTCCCGGTAGGCGTATTCGAAGGCAGCAGCGCCGCGATCTGCTTGTCCGATGTGTAGTACATTAGCGCGTTTACCGTGGTACCGTTCACCGTGATCGTCGCAGAAGTCCCGTTTAAGCTGGTGGACTGAAACGGGTTCGAGGCGATGGAAATGTTCGCCGGGCCCATACCGCCTCCATAGACTACGAAGATGCTGCCTGGCGCGATCGATCCGCTGGGCAATATCGACGGCGTATTGCTCGCGCCGTTCGCCACGCTCGTGATGGTTGGAGCCGCGGAAAGCCGTGGAATCACCGCGGAAACCAGAATAACGAAAGACGACAACCGAAAGACGCCCCGATTCAGTTGATGCATACTGACCCTCCCAATTGGATGCCGGTGCAAATTAGTAAGCGAACGAGGGAGCGAAATGGGGTCATTTGTACTAAAATAGACTTCGATGTTACCGGGCGACATCACAGATCGGCTTTCGCGGCTGCCGTCGGAGGGGCCACAAGGCTGGGACCGAGTGGTCCCGCTGGTTTACCGCAGGCTCCGATCCATCGCGGCGGTATACCTGCGGAACGGAGCGAACGCTGGGGTGCTGCAGCCCACCGCGCTGGTGCACGAGACTTATCTGCGGCTGATCCGTCAAGAGAAGGTTGGCTGGCGGGACCGGGTCCATTTCTTTAGTGCCGCCGCGCATCTCATGCGGCTTATCCTGCTCGATCATGTGCGCAGGGGGAGAACGGGCGCGACCGTGGAACGTTCGTACCTGGAACTGCAAGCCGTTTGCGGAGCGCAGGTCGAACGGCTGGCGATCTCGCACGCATTGGACAAATTGGCCGTGCTGGATCCGCGCCAGGCCCGTATCGTGGAGCTGCGCTTCTTTACCGGCCTGACGGTTGAGCAAACGGCCGCTGCTCTCGGGATTTCGCCGAAGACTATCAAGCGCGATTGGTCGGTCGCGCGAGCATGGCTGCATGCCGAGCTGAACGGTTCACATTGACGCCGCAGCAATGGACGGAAGTTAAGCGCCTGTTCGCCCTGTCGCGCCCTTTACCGCCTTCCGGGCGCGAATCGGCGATCGCAGCGGCCGAGGACACCGGCATCCGTTCGGAAGTGGCCCGGCTGCTTCGGTCCGACGATGACCTCCCGACGGGTTTCCTTCCATCCGAGCCCAACGATACTGGGAACACCTGCGCGGCCGATCGGGACGATGTGCGGCTTGGACTGGTGCTCAAAGACCGCTACCGGCTCGAACGCGTGATGGGCCGCGGCGGTGTGAGCGTGGTCTATCTGGCCTCCGATGCACTTATGCCTCCGCGGCGGGTCGTGGTCAAGATGCTGCGGGCTGTGCAAGCGGACAATGAATGGCTGCGGCGCAAGTTCCGGCAGGAGTCCGAGGCGCTCGCGCGCATCCATCATCCAAACGTGGTTTCCGTGATGGATACTGGCGTCTCCCCTGCGGGCGCCTATCTGGTGATGGAATACATCGATGGTCAGAGTCTGCGCACTGTCTTGGGACACGGCCCGATGGATCTGGCGCGGTTCGGCGGTATTCTCAGGGGGCTCGGGGAAGGCGTGGAAGCGGCCCATTCCCAGGGTGTCCTGCATCGCGATCTGAAGCCCGAGAACGTGATGCTGCTGGCGGGCGGCACGGAAATCGCCAAGCTGATCGATTTCGGAATCGCCAAGCTCGAGCACCCGCACGAAGCGCAGGCGACCGAGACTTCGGTGCTCGCCGGCACGACAGCCTATATGGCTCCGGAACAGCTCATGGGTCGCGCGACCGCCGCAAGCGACATCTATTCCCTGGGGGTGTTGGCCTATGAGTCGGTAACCGGACACCGGCCGTTTTACCCGGCGACACCGGTCCAGTTGTATCAGATGCAAAAGAAGGGCGGCGTTCGACCTCCAGCCTCGCTCCGGCCTGAGATACCGGTCGAAGCGAGCGACCTGATCCTTAGCGCCCTGCGCTTTCGAGCAAGATCCCGGCCGGCATCAGCGAGGCAGTTTTGTCATGCGCTGAGCGAGAGCCTTCTGGTCCCGGCCCGGCCACGCGTGCTGACGCGCCGCCGGGCGATCGCCATGGCCACATGCGCCGGCGCTGGTGCGCTGGGCGCGGGCCTTGTGCTTGCCCGGCGAAGCCAAACTCCCGAAGCCGTCACACTGACGTACCTCGGCGGCGAATCGTTTGGTGGGTGGACCCTCCATAACGACCTTAAGGACACCGTCGAATACAATTCCAGCCGCACCGGCTTCGATCTGACGCGCTTTCGCACTCGGAAAGACGGCTACTACTACCACCGCCTCACGGCCGCCCAAAACCTCGCCGCGCGCCGTTGGGGATGGAAGTTGACGCTACAGGGGCTCGCCGTCCGCGGTAGTATCGGGACGGAAATCGAACTCGAATCCCCCGGCCACCGCTTCGATCTGAGCGTGTACGCGAACGCTTCCGGTGGCCAGACGGTCCTACTCAATACCAAGGTCGGTCGCGAGGTCCGAGGCCTGACCTACGAAATCGTGGAGCCGCTTGAACCCTGGCCGACCTATACCCTGATCGGTGCGCCCGATTCGGGCCCGGCCAGGCTGCTGGTGAACGGTGTCGAACGAATCCCCGGCTACCGTGGTCATCAGGACTGGCTGGAACACCGCGGCGTGATGTTCGGAGTCGCTTCCCTTTTCACGTCTACGGGCGAGGGCGAGGGCCTGGTGAGGATGGTCCGCTTTGAAACCGCCGGTCCAGCCACAGCCAAAGGCGATGGATAGGTTCGCTGGGCCTAACTCGCTCTCCCATAGACAGCAGACGCGCTCCTATGGTCCGGGAATCAGTTTGGCGGGAGCGGCCATCGTGGTGCTGACCGCCTCCGGTTTCTGCGCTACGTTCACGGCGCGGGAGTTGCTGAAGCTGCAAAGGCAGCGCCTGCAAAAGGCCCTTCAGCGGGGCTTGGCGGCAGGTCGGCCGATAGAGGAGATCCTGAGGGAACTCGACAGCAGCTAACCGCCTGGTTGGCGGGCAGAGCAAGTTTTCTTGCCTTGAACTTTCGATTTGTCTCTCATGGAGGAGGTGCTGTAGCCAGGCGAACACTGACCTGGCTTGCGTCCGCAAGCAATGATGGCAGCGCCGTTCGGGCTGCCACGGCCCGACTCGCGCCGGTGAAACTCCAGAATCAGCGAAGCAGTGAGCCTTCGCGGGATCGAGGAGGGCCATGTTCTTTCGAGCGCCAAAAATGCGCAGCCCGGCTTGCGCCTCTTTTTTTGAGATCGCCAGGTGAGATCACCCGCTTCTTCGGTTTTACTTTCGATTCTTCAGGGAACAGACCAGGACCCGTTGCGAACGCCTGCAATTGGTGATAAAGGTTGAGACCTGTAAAGGCGGCGCTCAACGTGACTGCACAGAAACTTACTCCTCTCGCGTTCACTCTCTTCGTCAGTGTTTTCGATCCGCTCTCCAGCGCGCAGCCTGTCCCGACCAGCCTATCGCCCGCCGCGAGCAGCGGCAGCAGCCAGATCCTCACTGCGACCTTTAACGCCCCCGGCGGATACCAGACGCTCAATGTGGTCAACGTCCTGATCAACACCTCTCTCGACGGCCTCAAAGCCTGCTACCTCGCCTATGTACTCCCTGCGAACGCCCTCTACATCGTTCCCGACAATGGCGACGGTACGCAGATTTCGGGTAAGGTCATGGACGGCACAGGTACGGTCGCCAACAGTCAGTGCACCGTCACGCTGGCCGGTTCATCGGCGACGGGCAATGGCAACACCCTCACGCTGGTGCTGAACCTCAGCTTCTCGACGTCCTTTGGCGGCAACAAAGTGGTCTACGCCGCGGCGCGCGATCTCTCCGCGAACAATTCGGGCTGGCAGACCACGGGAGTGCATGGCGTACCACCGCTCGGACATGGTATATAGCCTGCGTACAGAGACTCCTGGAGGTTCTGTGATCGATACTGGCGCTCTGCGAAAGGCGATGCACGAAATTGCCGACCGGAAAGGCGATTTCACCCTGTTCGCGCTGTTCCTCAGGGCCGACGCTCTAGCCCGACTTTCGCGAATCTGATGGGGTACAGCACCGACGCCGGGCTTCCGGAGGCCTGTTAAACAAGGGTTTCGCTCCAATCACAGACCTCTACATGGCTAGATGAAAGAATATGCCACTCAACCATAGCCGCTC
>JBGPKH010000326.1:0-9759 GCA_041485845.1 Bryobacteraceae bacterium | reverse complement strand
TAATCGCACCGCCTGGCCCGTCTCCGCGGACCGGTAGATGGCTTCCACCACTTCGAGCGCGCGCAGCCCGTCTTCGCCGCCGATCGGCGGAGCGCTGCGCTCCCGGATGGCGCGCGCGAGATCTTCGAGAAACCGCACCGTCATGATCCCGCTGTACCCGGGATGCGTTTCCAGCTCAAAGCGCAAGCGGCGCGTGGGCGGCGAGAAGCCCGGTGCTTCGCTGCACACGAACAGCTCTTCGCTCACGCCCTCGTAGGACGGGCTCCACGAAATGGCGCCGCGGGTGCCGCGAAGGCCCAGGTAAAGGTCGCGGCCCGCGGGGTAGGAGTCCGGTACCGTGTAACTGATATCGAGGGCCAGCACCGTTCCGCGGGAAAAGGTCAGGAGGGCGAAGGAGTTGTCTTCGATGTCGTATTGCCGGTTGACCTTGACGTTGCGGCCTATCGCTTCCACAACTTCGTCCGCGAGCAGCCAGCGGTACAGATCGATCCAGTGGACCCCCAGATTGTACATTGGGCCGCCGCCGCTCAGCGACTTCTGGAGCATCCACGCGGCATGGCCTTCGATGTAGCGATGCAGGCGGCCGGCGGCGCAGCGGCCTTCGCAGCCCACCACGCGGCCGAGAGTGCCGTCGCGGATGAACGCGCGCATTTGCGCGGCCACCACGTGATAGCGCCACACGTAGGGCGTGGAGAGGACCACGCCCGCCTGGCGCGCCGCCGCGATCATCGCGCGCACGCCCTCCGCGCTCGCGGCCATGGGCTTCTCCACCAGCACGTGAATGCCGCGCTGCGCGCAGGCGCATGCGGCCGCAGGGCATGCGGCGTGCGGCAGGAAGATGGCGGCGAGGTCCGGCCGCTCGCGGTCCAGCATGTCGCGCCAATCGGCGTAGCACCGCACAGGAAAGTCGCGGCCGAATGCTTCGCGCACTTCCGTGTTGGACTCCGCCGCCGCGACCACGGAGAAATCGGCGACGCTCTCGAAGGACCGCATGTAGCTGCGGGGATGCAGATGGCACAGTCCCACCAGGCCCACCGTGAGAGGCATCAGAAACGCCCATCCCGTGTCTGGAAGTGAGTGGGTTTGTCGAGGCGGCGGCCGCCGTTGGCAATCCAGTGCGCGGTCCATTGAATCATTTGCTCAGGTGTCACCGATGGATATCCGAAGAGGGAATGGCACAGCCCGGCATGGTTCAGCAGCGCGGTATTGGCTTCCGCGCCCTCGAGCATCGGCGGCTTTCCGAACAACTCTCCGAAGCGGGCGGCCACGGCTCTCACCGAGAGCGTGTCCGGGCCGGTGAGGTTGAGCACCAAGGGCGGCGATTGGCAGCGCGCCAGGCTGCGCAGTGCGACCGAATTGGCATCGCCCTGCCAGATGACGTTCACCGCGCCCATCCGCACATCCACGGCGCGGCCTTCGTAGACCTGCGTTCCGATATCCAGCAGGACGCCGTAGCGCAGGTCGATCGCGTAGTTCAGGCGCAGCACGCAGACCGCGGTCCGGTGGCGCGCGGAAAAGTGCTCGAAAATGCGCTCGCGCCCCAGCACCGATTGGGCGTACTCGCCCACCGGCGCGGGCGGCGTGGTCTCCCGCGCGCCGCCCGAGACCACGGGCAGCAACGGGTAAACATTGCCGCTGGAGAAGACCACGATGCGCGAGCCCCGGTAGCGCTCCGCCACGCGCGCGGGGGCGCAGGTGTTGATGGCCCAGGTGAGACTCGCGGCGCCGGTGGAGCCGAATTTGCGGCCCGCCATAAAGATGACGTTGGGGGCATCGGGGAGTCGCGCGAGTTGTGCGTCATCGAGCAGGTCGGCGCGGCAGGTTTCGATGCCCTGCTGTTGCAGGGCTTTTTCGGAGGCGGCATCGGAGAAGCGCGCCACGCCCAGGATGCGCTTCTCCACGCCGGCCGCGCGGGCGGCTCGTACGGCGCGTCTCGCGAGGCTGGGGCCCATCTTGCCGCTCACGCCCAGAATCAGGAGATCGCCCGCGGTGTCGCGCAGCGCGGCCTGGTCCTCGGGGCTCGGTTCTGACAACCGGTCTTCGAGTTCTTCTTCCGTACGGATCACTGGTGTCTCCGTTTAGTAGAATAACCCCGGCATGTCTGTTTCCGGCATTCGTTTGCTCGAATCGTCCGACGTTCCCGGCGCCATGCGGCTGAAGGAAGCCGCCGGCTGGAACCAGACCGCCGAGGACTGGGAGCGGCTGCTCGATCTGGAGCCCAAGGGCTGCTTCGGGCTGCACCACGACGGCATTCTGGCCGCAACGGCCACGGCGGTGACTTACGGCAAGGACCTCGCCTGGATCGGAATGGTCCTGACGCTGCCGGAGTATCGCGGCCGCGGATTCGCGCGCCGGCTCATGGCGGCGGTGATGGAGTTCGCCGCCAGCCGCGGAGTCGCCGGGGCTGGCCTCGATGCCACCGATATGGGGATCGCGCTCTACCGGCAGTGCGGATTCGAATCGGCAGGGCTAGTGGAGCGGTGGGAACGGCCGGGCGTCGCGGGGGCGGTCGAAGGTGGCGATGTGGAGCCGTGGGAGCTCGCCGCGGATCTCGACCGCGCGGCCTTCGGAACGGATCGCAGCCGATTGCTGGCGAGTCTGGCGGGATCGGAGTGTGCGTCCATTCCGGGGCTCGGGTACGCCATGGGCAGGGCCGGCTCGAAGGCGGTTTACTTTGGCCCGTGCGTTGCAGGGCCGGCGGACAGCGCGGATCGGCTGCTACGCTGGTTCCTGGCGCGGCACCCGCATGAGCCCGTCTATTGGGACATCCTGCAAGGCAATCGCGAGGCCGCCAGCCTTGCGAGTCAGTACGGCTTCCGGCCCGTGCGGCAACTGACTCGCATGTTCCGAAATCCCGTGATTCAAGCCGATCAGTCACTCGTGTTCGCCATCGCGGGCTTCGAATACGGCTAAGGCGGATACTGTTCAGCGAAGCAGTGACGCGGGCTGGAGGCTCGTCCGAGTGTCGAAAACCCATTTTGTCTTCTTGAGCCAGATCAACCAAACCGTGGCCCGCGGGGCCTTGCGGCGCGGTTGGTGGCCAGCGTCTTGGTTCTGTCCGCCGCCATCGTGGGAATTCCGCCGGCCGGTGAAACTTTGTGTTACGATTTCGTTCTAAACAGATTACAATTTAGACCGCATGCCTCGGATTCTCCTTTCTCCGGTTCTCCTCCTGTTCCCTTTCACGTCGGCCGGCGCTTGTGAGTCGCAGCCCGAATCGAAGCCGCCTCTCCTTTTCCATGTGGGACCAGTGGCATTGCGGCCCTCGGGTTTCTTCGAAGGCATCGCGATGCTTCGGACCGGAACGACCGGAGACACTGTCAACACGCGTTTTGAGCGCATTCCTTTACAGCGCACCCCGTCGGAGACGCTCTTCTCTCCGGGGCACTCGCGCATTCAGATGTGCGCCCAGGCAGGCAACCTGTCCGTTTACGTGGAAACCGATTTTCTCAACGCCCCAGGCAAGGAGCCCTACCGCTTTCGACAGTACTGGGGAGAGTACCGTATCGGCAAGTGGCGAATTCTGGGCGGGCAGGCGTGGAGTCTGTTGCGCCCCAACCGCGTGGGCATTAATAGCGAAAGCCGGCTGATGAATCCATTGGCCATTGAACCCGCGTACCATGTAGGGCTTGCCGGCGTCCGCAATCGGCAATTGCGAATCACCCGCGAGGAGGGGAATTGGCGCATCGCCGTTTCCTACGAGGCGGGTAGAAATTTCCTCGGAAAGCTGGCGCACGACAGCCAGTGGCTGCATCTGGAAGGGAGCGGACTCGGCAGCGCTCATCGGAGGGCGGCGAGCTTCGCTGCGGCGATCCACGCTCCGCGCAAGATCGATATCGTCTTGCAGCAGGTGGTCTCACACGGTGTGGGGCGGGAGCTGCTCAATACGATACCCGTAGGTGTAAATGCGCATTCCACGATGCTGGGAGTCGAGGTCCGCGCCCGGCCCACGCTCGAGCTGTTCGCGTACGGAGGGATCGCGTATGGAGGGCCTTCCGCGGGCAACCGCACTGTGCGCCAGTGGACCACGGGGTTGATCCATCACCTGTTCGAGGAGCAGCCGTGGGGCGCCGCCAGTCTTGCGGCGCAGTACTCACAATTGGACCGTTCCACCTGGCCGGGTGGGCACGGCGACATGAACTACCTGGAGATCGCATTCCGCTACTCGCTGCCGGGGTCACGATCGATGTTTGCCGGAAGGGACCGAGGCGCAATCCGTCCAAAGGGTCGCCCGTAGCCCCAGCCCTTGCCCGGATTACGGGGCTATCCACGTGCAGGACGGCGTGCTCCTGAACAACGGAGAATCCGTCGAGTTGGCCCCGGGAACGCTCGGCGAATTGCCGCGGCCGCCGCCAACCCTCCGTGAAGAAGCCCGCCGGCCCGCGGAAATCGAGGGTCGCATCTCGCACTTCGAGAGACGACGGGTGGGAACGCCTCTGCCGGGGCTTATGCGGGCATCCGTTACTCCAGCACATCCCGCAGATTCAGAGTCCGGATCAGCCTCCCGTCCAGTCCGTCTCTCAGATGAACACAGCCGCCGGTGTTTCCACTCCGAATGTCGATAATAATAATTTATCAACTAATAAGCTGTCCTTATTCGAATCGACCAGAAGAAACTGCTATAGTCCACTCCATTACGGGTGCCCGTGACGCTGAGACCACCGCAATCTGAACCGACTCAGGCCGATTGAGCCGGCCGCGCCGGGTCCGCCGGCAAACGCAGCACGAGGGAGAATATGAACACAGTTTTGACCGAAGAACAAAGAAGCGATGTACTGAAACGCGGTTTCACGCGCCGGAATTTTGGCCGGTTTGCCGCCATGATGGGCGCTGGAGCCGCCTCTCTTCCGTTCTATAACGAGCCGGCCCTGGCCCAGCTTTCCAAGGTCAACGCCCCGGAAGACGCCGTGCTGATCAATGCCAACGAAAACCCGCTCGGGCCGTGCAAAGAGGCCCGCGAGGCGGCCCACAAGATGGTCGATTTCGGAGGCCGCTATCGCTACAGCGAAGGAGACAAGGTCCAGCAGATTCTCTCCGAGCAGGAAGGCGTGAAGCTGAGTTATGTTCGAATCTATCCCGGATCGAGCGGCCCGCTGCACCAGGCGGTCCTGGCCTTCACCTCTCCCGACCGCCCGTTCGTCACCGCCGACCCCGCCTACGAGGCCCCCGAGCGCGCCGCGAAGTTCATCGGCGCCAAGGTGATTCGCGTTCCGCTCCTCAAGGACAAGAAATACGCCCACGATGTGAAGGGCATGGCAGCCGCCAGTCCGAATGCCGGGCTGATCTACCTCTGCAATCCCAACAATCCCACTGGCACCGTCACCCCGCAGTCGGAGATCGAATGGCTGGTCGCCAACAAGCCCACGGGCACGATCGTCATGATCGACGAAGCCTACACGCATATCTCCGGCGAGCCGTTCAACAGCCATCTCGTGGCCGCCGGCAAGGATGTCGTCATTCTGCGCACGTTCTCCAAGATCTACGGCATGGCGGGACTCCGCGCCGGCGCTGCCATCGCGCGTCCCGATCTGCTCGACAAGATCCAAAGCTTCAGCTCCACCATGATGCCGATCACCGGCATGGCCGCGGCCAGCGCCAGCCTGCAGGCGAAGTACGTGGTTCCCGAGCGCCGCAAGCTGATCGGCAACGTTCGCGAAGACGTGTTCGGCTTCCTCGAGAAGCACAAGTTCTCCTTCGTGCCGTCGATTTCGAACTGCTTCATGATCGACGTCAGGCGGCCGGGTGGCGAGATCATCGGCGCCATGCAGCGGGAGAAGGTGTTCATCGGCCGCGTTTGGCCGAGTTGGCCTACCCACGTCCGGGTTACCGTCGGGACCCAGGAGGAGATGGACAAGTTCAAGGCGGCCTTCCTCAAGGTGATGGCGTAGGTTCTGCTGCGAAGAAGGTCTTCGCGCGGCCGACCGTATACTCACTACGGCTGGGCGCAATTCTTCGGTGACTGTTCGGGTGGCGTCATCGCCACGTGATCGCGCTGCCCTATGTTCTTGCAATGGCCGCGTTGATGGGGCTGCCGCCCGTCCTGGGCGTGTTCCCTGAACGCCCATTCGCACTTTTCGATCGAGGTCGGCGCTGCGTTTGATACACCTATGATCAACTCACCACCCTCCGCATTGGCCAATCCCACGATGGCTGCTGAAAGGCCGTCCGGATGGATGGCCTCGAGTTTGAACTCCGTGTAGAGGTTCTCCCAGTTTGGCCTGGAGGAATGAATTCCCGGCCAACCCCTGGGTACTGTTCACACGATACCACTGGGTGAGAAATGCGGGTCGTCGGGAATCGCTCTCCGTCCCGAAGCACGCGTTCGCGAGCGGCCGAACCAGCCAAAGCGGGAAGCCCCACCGTGGCCAAAACCGACAGCATTTTGTGGTAGAGTCTCACCATGCAACCGGGAGCGATTCTCGGCTAACTGGGCTCCACCGCGCCGGCAAGAACGACAACTTGTGGTCGCCGGACTGCTCGGGCCTGTATTGGGCCACATCTGTATGCTTTAGCCGGCTCACGGCCGGACAGACAGGGGTGAAAATCGCCGCCGGTATCGGGGCGGCCTCAAAAGAAACGGGTGTACCCGCACACTGTACACCCGGGGGGGGAGGGGATAGTGAGACGCATTGGTCTTACGCGCTTCGGGTCCCTAACGGTTGCGGCAGCTTTCGCCGCCGCGACCATGTCAGCTCAAACATTTCAGGGTGGAATTCGCGGTCTGGTGCAGGACCCCGGCGGAGCTGTGATCGCCACGGCGAAAGTCACCCTCATGAACCAGGCCACCGGCGTCACCCGTACCACCTTGAGCAATGGCGAAGGCGAGTACGTGTTCTCAGCGCTCGATCCGGCCACTTACCGTGTCCACGCCGAAACGCCGGGATTCAAGACGCTGGAGCGCGCCAACGTCGTCGTCAACACCCAGGAGTTCGTCACCCTCGATTTGAAACTGGAGGTCGGCGAGGTCAGTCAGAGCGTGATGGTCACCGGAGAGGTGCCGCTCCTTGAAACCTCCAACGCCTCCAACGGCCAGGTGATCGACACGCAGCAGTTGCAGGATCTGCCGAACCTCGGCCGCAACACCTACCTGATGTCCAAGCTGTCGAACAACGTGGTGCCGGTGGGCGATCCGCGCTGGAACCGCTTCCAGGACCAGATCGGCTCGTCGGCCATTTCGATCGCCGGGGGGCCCATCCGCGGCAACAATTACACCATCGACGGCATCTCCATCACTACGTCGCAGAACCTGCCGATGATCATCCCTACGATCGAAGCCGTGCAGGAGATGAAGACCCAGACCGGCACCTATGACGCCACCATGGGCCGCACCGGCGGCGGCGTATTCAACACCACTCTCAAGTCCGGGTCCAACCAGTTCCACGGCGACCTGTATGGCCAGCTTCGCCGGACCGAATGGGCGGCCAATTCCTTCTTCAACAATCTCGCCGGACTGCCGCGGGCCGGAGACGATTGGAAGGATTTCGGCGGCGCCATCGGCGGGCCGGTGCTGATTCCCAAGCTTTACAACGGTCACAACAAGACGTTCTTCCACGTCGGCCAGGAAGGCTACCGGGAGCACCAGCCGTACTCCGTGCAGTACGCCCTGCCGACCGCGGCCGAGCGTGCCGGCGATTTCTCGCTTGCCGGGTTCACCATCTTCGACCCGTTCTCCACGCGCACCTGCACCGCGGCCGACAACTGCCCGTCGGGCGTGACTGCGGTGCGCACCGCGCTGCCCGGCAATCGGGTCCCCGGCAATCTCATCAACCCTGTGGCCAAGGCGATGCTGAACCCCTTATACATCCCCCTGCCGCAGAACAACTCTCCGAAGACCGTCGACACCAATAACTTTACCGGCAGCGACTCACTCTATAACCGCGCCGACCAGTACACCTTCAAGTTGGAGGAAGACCTCACACAATGGCTTCGCCTCACCGGGTCGTTCCTCTACTATAAGAGCCGCGAGCCGGGCGGCAATGCGCTCGGCACGATTGCCGGATCGAGCGGCTCGTACCTGTTGTACCGCCACGTGGACGCCACCGCCGTCAACGGCATCGTGACCGTCAATCCCACCACTGTGGCCACGGTGCGCTACGGCTTCAACCGCTTCCCCAACATCTACAACGGCGTGAGCACGGGCTTCGACGCGGCGGCGCTCGGTCTTCCGGCGAGTTACACCAACGCCATTCAGCACAACAATTTCCCCCGAATCGCGATCTCCAATGCGGGCAGTTCCATCGCCTATAACGGCACACAGAATGTCAACTACTGGTCCAAGAACGCGTCGGGCAGCGTGGCCAAGTCGGCCGGCAAGCACAATATGCAGATGGGCTTCGACTACCGGTCGCTGAATGCCGGCGGGGTCGCCTACGGTGCGTCCGCGGGGAGTTACAGCTTCAACGCGGTCTTCTCCCAGCAGTATCCCACCAGGACCAACGGAACGGGAGCCGACTGGGCCGACTTCGTGATGGGCTTCCCCTCGAGCGGGTCGCTGGATCAGACCACTCCCCTGTATTTCAACTCCCGGTACTACGCGGCGCACTTCCAGGACGACATTCGCATCACCAGCCGGCTCACCGTAAACGTCGGAGTGCGCTATGAATACTCCTCGGGAATCGGGGAGCGCGACAACCACGTGCTCACCGGATTCGATCAGGCCGCACTCAACCCGATTGCCTCGCAAGTCACTGGCATCACACCCCACGGCCTGCTGCAATACGCGGGAGACAATGGAAACCCAGCCCGCAGCGGCAGTCCCTGGAAGTATGGGTTCGGCCCGCGCATCGGCATCGCCTACCAGTTGACCCCCAAGACCGCGCTCCGCACCGGCTGGGGCATCTTCTACGCGCCCGGGTTCTTCGGTGTGGATGCCACGACCGCGCCGGGCTTCGCCCAGTCGAACACCTATGTCGCCAGCAACAACGGCAACCAGACGCCGGCCAACTCGCTGAGCAACCCGTTCCCGAGCGGCATCATCCGGCCGGCCGCCAGCTCCCTCGGCGGCCTCACGGCGATCGGATCGACCTTCTCCTACGTGGACCCGCATCGCAGTTCCGGCATCGTGAACCAATTCTCCGCCGATATCCAGCACCAGTTTCCCTTCGGCATCGCCGCGGAGATCGGGTACATCGGCTCCCGATCGCACCACCTGGGATCGGCTTCCACGGCGACCGGCGCGCTGCTGATCAACCAAGTTCCTACTCCGTACCTCTCGATGGGTTCGGCACTGACTCAGTCGGTGTCGAATCCGTTCTTCGGGAAACAAGGGGCCGCCGGGATCGTCGGCAACTCCACGGTGTCGCAGGCCCAGTTACTGATGCCCTTCCCGGAGTACGGCGCCATTACTTTGAACACGAACGCGGCGCACGCGCAGTACGACTCCTTGGCGGTGAAGGCGCAGAAGCGACTGACTCAAGGGCTGACTTTCCTGACTACTTTCACGTGGGCCAAAAACCGCGACAATGCCTGGAACACAGCCGGCAGTAACTCCTTTAACGGCTTCGCCGGCAGCACTCCGCCCAGCGCCGTGCAGAACTACTACAACCAGGCCGCGGAATGGTCCCTGGCCTCCTCCGACGTGCCGCTGCGCTTCACCGCGGCCTGGACTTACCAGCTTCCGTTCGGAAAAGGAAAAGCCTTGCTGCAGACGAGCCGCGTTCTGGACTACGTAGTCGGCGGCTGGCAGGTGCAGGGAGTTGCCCTCTACCAGAACGGCTTCCCGCTGTTTGTCTACCAGACCAATCAGAACTCGGTGATCGG
>JBGPKH010000325.1:0-9785 GCA_041485845.1 Bryobacteraceae bacterium | reverse complement strand
TGCCTCGAAACACGGTCCGGTTGTTCTCCGAACCGAAGTGCGTGCCTCCCCGGACCAGCACCCTCTGGATCTGCTGGCATACTGCCCCAGGTTCGGGCAGATGGTGCAGGACTCCATAAGTCAAGGCGTTGTCGAAGGATTCGTTCTTAAGAGGAGGATGTTTGCCGTCGCCCACAAAGAACATCGTGCGGTCCGCGAGTCCCTCTGCCCGGGCGGTCTGAATCGCTTCACGGATGAGTTTCTTGGAAACATCGAAGCCCGTAACGGTGACTCCCCTTCTTACCCAGTAAAAGCTACAACGCCCGTTGGCGCAGCCTACGTCGAGAAGGTGCGAGCCCGGCCGGATCCACTCGCTCCAGCGGGAAAACGTCATCTCGGCCAGCACCCGCCAGAACGGCTGCAGCCCGAAGCTTGCGCTCTCTTCGAACGCATCGAAATGCTGGCGTTGCTTCCATTGGGCCTCAAACTCCTCGCTCGCACTGTCCTTGCCATCCATATCCGGTGATAGCCCCATCTGTTCCAGCTCCGCCTTGAATCGAGAACAGAAGGCAGCCCGGTCCGATTCTTCCTGCAGGCCCGGCGGTACTAGGTCCAGAACGTAATCTTCGATCGGATACCATGCTCCACAGCGGTCGCAAACCAAGGTCCCGTGGCGCACGACGCCGGCTGTTTCACTCGTCTGAAAGACATGCAGGACCAGTTCCGCCTCCTGTCGCCAGCACGTCGGACACAATAGCTTCGGCCGTATCGAACTCAGCATCTCTTCTCGGCAAACATCGTGCCTGCGCCAGAGCCCTTACTTGGGCAGACGCGCCAGTACCTCGTCGACGGTGCTTCCAGTGACCACACCGGGACGCCGGAGGACCCGGCCACTCTCCCAATCGATTGGATCCGGCGGGCCCAACGACTGAGGAATTCCGTAGATCAGACTCCAGAACGAAACCAGGTTGTAACTGCCATAGGCCCGCAAGAGTCTGGGCTGCGGGTTCGCAGCAGCGCCTCCGGCCGGGGCCATCGGTCGCACGATGAATCTTACGCTTCCCCTCCTTTTGGCCGCATCATCCACGCCCACCCATGCTACCAATCCGGTGCAGCCTTGGGGAACCGAATACACCAGCTCTGCGTTGGCACACACCGCCAGGCCGTGATGAAAAACGTGGCCGTGGATCTGAATGGGCTCGTGAAGCAGGTTCCTATCCCTGACCAACGAGCCCCAATCCTGCCTCGCCGATTCGGGTTGCAATTGGCTCAGATAAACACGCCCCGACGAACACTCGAAGGCGGCGTCGGCCCAATCGGCGTGGTCATAATCGATCCCGTCATTCGCATCGTTAACCCACAAGGCTACTCGGCTGCCCGGCTGCACAGCCGCCCGAATGGGCTCCGACGAATCCCCGCCTCGCTTAATGCCCGTCACGGCTGCTCCATCCGCGTCCCACCGCTCAAACTCCGCTTGCAAGCTGGGTCCTAGGGCTGCCTCGTTGACGAACGCTTGGGCTTTCACCATCGTGCTCTTCGTCAATTTGATAGAGCGCCCGATCGCCGCAGATCGAGGAGCCGGCTTTGAACCGTCTGTTGTGAATCGCACGACGCTGCCCCGCGCTCCGTGCCCCTTCACGACGACATTCACTTCCCGGACGAACGCGTACGGGCGCCTGGGGTCCGAACTCGCCGGAGATACGGTCATCCAGGTGGGGAATGGGGCCGCGGACCTCCATAGTCCGCTCTTGGACAGCTCGACAAAGTCCAGGATCAATGCTCCCTCTCTCGGAAACGGCTCGCCCTCGAGGCTAAAAGAGACCGGTGCGGGCCCCAATCCCAGGTCGCGGCGGATTGCCAGGATCATCGGAGGGATATCCTGAGGAAACTGAAGGGTAAGCCCGTCCATTTCGTCCGTCCGCGAGTCTAGCTTCGTGCTTGGCACGATCACGTGCACCCTTTCAGCCGCCCGGCCGGTCTGAGCGGCCTCCAGAAGCGAGTTTCGAACGAAAGAGTATTCCGCCGCCGCGGGCAGGACCATTCGAGTGATGAGCGAATCGGCTCCTAAGTAAGACACCCCCAGTACAAAGGCGGCCGCTACACATAACTGGATGGGCGCCGGCCACCGGTCGGCCTGCAAGAGGATGCCGAGATGGATAGCTCCAGATAGAAAGATCAATGCAGATAACGGAACCAACGAACGAAATGATTCGAAGCGATAACTCGTCACGAGCATCGGGGCAAAGGCGCAGCAGCCCAGGGCGACAATCACCAAGGGATAAGCCGCGCAAAGAAAGCTCCCCGTTCGATCTCCCCGCCGCCGGGCCCTCCACCACAGGCGCGCGGAGAACAGGATTAAGGAAAGAACGAAGACCAACAGAACGGCCATGCCGAATGTGCGCGGGAGCTGAAAGAACCACAGCGCGCCGGCCCGCGGCAAGGCAGCGTTAAAAAACCATTCCGCGTTGGCGCCCAAGCCCGAAAACATCGTTCCGCGAAGCGGGTCTTTGGCTAGCAGGACCGGCGCATAGCCGCTGAGATACTTGAACCAGATGAAGTAGCCCGCCATCGGAGCCACCCCCACCAGCATATAGCCTGTCAAGGAACGGACAGCAGCCCTGGGGTCGCCCGACAGCTTCGTTGCCACCATCACTGCTGTCAGCGTCCAAAAATACATCGCTTCGGTTTGGTAAATAAGGAGAGCTGCTATCTGGAACGCGCAGGCGCCCGCCAGGAGCGCCGCCCGCCGGGCGAGCATTTTCTCCGGACGGAGGGCAGCCTCGGTGAGAAGCGCGGCGGCAGCGGATGCGAGGAGTGAAAAAATGAGCGAGCCGGCCGTAATCCAATAAGCGAACACCAGCATGCCCGGGAGGACACTCGTCCCCAGAGCCAGGCATACGGCAGTAGTCCGCCTGATGCCAAGAGCCTGAAAATAGATCAACTGCAAGAGAGCGAAGGCAGCTATCCCGCTAACAATCACCAGGCGAGCGGCCCAGGTCTCCTCCACAGTCTCGAACGGCCGGAAGAGCGCCCACAGCAGGTATTCTTCTAAGGGCCGGCCACCGATCCGGCTCCAGTCGTCCATCCCAGCGCCGGGCGGAGAGGCGCGGGTGTTGAAGAGAATCCAATCGTCATGATACAGATAATCAAAATGGAATACGGGGTAATAGACACACAATAAGACAATCCCCAGCACCAGCCCGGCAGCCCACCGCCACTGCGCCGACTTACTGTACGCGTTTTCTGAAATTGAGTCCATCGCTCGATCACTCATGACCACAAGACTGCAAAGTCCTCGGATAATGGGTCACGTAGCCGAACTCCAGATGCCGTCCATCCCGGTGGAAGAACCTTCCGTTAGGGCCTCCCTTAGGATGCGATAACAGGAGCAGGGCCATACTGGCCAGGGTGTACGGGCTGTGGGTGCTGCCTTGATTCATTTCCGTGCGCGCCTGGCCAGGATCTACCACATTCATCTGGACGTCTGCTTCAGGATATCGCAGCGAGCATTCCTCTGCCAGAGAAGCTCCGAGGCTGTTCAGCGCCGCCTTGCTGACGTTATACTGCCCAAAGCCCGCGGTGCTTGCCCAGCCAGCCCCGGAAGAAAGAAAGATCACCCGCACGGCGCCGCCGCGAATCATCAGCGGAAGTGCGGCTCTGGTCACTAGCCAGGGACCGAGCACGTTGGTTTCCATCACCTGATGCCAGAATTCGATGGATTCCTCCTGGAGCGGCCAGTCGAACTGATGCCGCGGCGGCGTGGCCGCGCTGTGGACGACGCCGCGCAGCGAGGGCCGGGATCGAGCGATCAGCCGGGCCGCCGCTGCGATCTGTTCTTCGGATGTGATATTGACTGGCAGAACGACAGAGTTTTCGCGGGAGGCTCCCATCGCTTCGGCCTCTTCGACCGACTCCAGGAGCTTCGATTCCCGCCGGCCGGTGAGGAAAACACCAGCTCCAGCACAGGCTAAAGCGACGGCCAGCGCGCGGCCAAATCCCGTCCCCGCTCCCGTAATCCAGAAACTTTGATCGCGGAAACTCTCCCATCGTTCTACTGACAGCCCAAAGCGATGCCGCCTCCACTCGCGAGGGTCCACATTTTCGAGCACCGGGCTGGTCAGCGCTTCAGCTCCTGAATTTCCCTTTCCACGACGTCGGCGGACACGTCGCGGATCACGCCAGGCATTTCGATCACGTCCACGGTCTCCAACCGGATGTTTCCGAGGGCGAGAGGCAGGCCGTAATACCACCCTTCATACTCGACGATGTTGTAGCTGTCCAGGGTCTTGACGAGGCGTGGTTGGGAGGCGCTGTCGCGTCGCCCGGCGTTGGAATTGGTCCTTTCTGCTTCCACTTGGATCTCGACGGCCCCCGCCTTCCCTCGGGCGACCGCGAAGGCTTCCCGCCCCGTGCGGACAGCGACAATGCCAGGCAGCCCAGCTATGTCCTGTTCGCCCCAGTTGTTTATCGCGCCCACACTGTGAGGAACGACATAAAAGCGCCCGTCATAGTAAACAATATTGTTCGATCCGACGGCCCCGATCAATTCGGGAATCACCGACCGCGTGGACGCTGCCCGAACGCGCAGAATCTTGCGCAGGTCAATTGTGCCGGTCTGCGAAGCATGCTGCGCCGCCAACTCGGGGAAGGCAGCGCGCAGATCATCCGCGGTAATCGCGTGTAACTCGTCGCGGTAGCGGACGAGGAAGATTTGGCTCGCGTCCAGGGCTCCGGTCCGGTCCTCCGGCAGCGCACTCCCCGCTTTGAAGACGTACGCGCCTTGTTTGGCGTCAGGAACGAAGGATTCACCGGACCCGGCATCGCCCGCTTCGCCGTGCTGTTCTTGCGGTTGCTGGGCCCCGACTCCCGCCGGCACGCGTGTGTCGCCGATGGCTTGGCCGGGAGAGTTCCGATTTGGCTGCTCATGTTTTGGCTGCTCACCGGCCATGGATGTCGTCCTTTCCACGGATCAGAACATTGCCGGAAAGGATACCAAGGCTTGCATCTCGCGAGCCGCCTCGGGACTCGCTGGCGCCGCCCGTTCACCCTCGTATTGCTGTGCCAGAACGCTCTCGCCGACGCCGACTCGCACCACATCCCGGTTTTTTTGAACATCCTCGATCACGCGGGCCGCCCAAGCGCTGACGTCGAATTTCGCATTGTGCAGCGCCAGCACGATCCGGTTGAAACGCTGCTGGCGTACTTTCTCATCGATGTACGGGTGCGTGCTATACCACAAATTGGCTGGAATCGCGCGGGGACATTTCCAGTAGAGCTCCTCTTTTGGCATCCGGAAATGGATATGGTGTGCTTCCGGCTCCAGCCAGTAAACACCTCCGTTGACCAGAATCAGGGGATTGATGTTGCAGAGTCTCCCGATATAGGCTTTGTTCTCGAGGATAAAGTTGATGCCTTCTTCCACGTCGGCTTCGGTCTCTCCAGGAACTCCGATGACCCAGTTGACCTCGGTGTAAATCCCCGACTCCCAGCAATCTTTGAGGTTCTGG
This sequence comes from Bryobacteraceae bacterium, assembly GCA_041485845.1. GTDB lineage: Bacteria > Acidobacteriota > Terriglobia > Bryobacterales > Bryobacteraceae > OMOG01. The sequence continues at coordinate 4,299 of JBGPKH010000325.1, read as the reverse complement.
CGGACGGTTGCCAGCGTGTATCCCTTCTTCTGGAGCCGTAGCGTGCTCTCGGAGAACGCATCCACCCCAAAGCGCAACGCGACGAAACCTGCCTCGCGGAGCTTCCGGTAGAACGCCCGGTCGCCCTTGCGGTGAATTCGCAACTGGCCGGTCAGCTTCACCGGGAGCTTGCGGCGAATGATCTCTTCGCACATCTCGACGACCAGCTCCGGCATGCCGTTGAGATCGCTCTCGTTGAACATGAACAGGTAACAGCCCTGGCTGACGAGCCACTCCAGTTCGTCGACGAACGCTTGGGGCGAACGGATGCGCCAGTAGAACCGCTCGGCGCAGAATGTACAGCGCGCCCAGCGGCACCCGCGGCTGGCGATGACCGGCGTAAGCTGGTACCCGTTGTAATTCCGATACAGGTCCAGAGGGTACCACTCATACCTGGGGTGCTCGATCAGGTCCAGATTATGAGGCATAGGACCGGGGATGTACTGGTAGTCCGGTGAGTCGTATTTCGACAACACCCCCGGCGTATTGCGCGGGCGTTCTCCTCTAGCCAGCGCCTCCACCAGGGGGCCGACCGTCAGATCGGCTTCGCCGATGCACATATAGTCAGCCGGGGGGAAGCCGCGAAGGCCGATATCGGCGTTATAGCATGCGAAACCGCCCACCAGAACGATCGTTTCCGGCAGCTTCTCTTTTACGCCCTGGACGACGAGCGTCGAGAAGTGCGCGTTGCAGCCATGGATCGACAGGGCCAGAATTTTCGGCCTCGCCCCCACGACTTTGGCGATGATTTCGTCGATCTCCGGCTGGAAGTACGCCAGCACCTCCCCGTCGCTCCACAAATCGTAGTGCTCAGCTTGCCAGGGATCCGTCGGCAGTTCCCGGCCGCTTGGAAGAGTGACAACACCGTTCTCGTCGAATAGGCGGCGAATATGGAACCGGTGGTAGATGAGAATGTCCAGATCGCGCGTCTGATACCGCACTCCGGTGCGCTTCAGGGCATTGTGAACGTAACCGACGCCGTTGGGCATCAAGCCGAGGTTTCGAGCCGAGCAATCGATGAGCAACAGATCCAAACCCGCTTCGAATTCGATTTCCGGCACGTCAATCGGATAGATCGTATCGCGCGAGGCCGGCGCCCAGGCCCACGCTGGAAGTGTCTCAGGCGCAATCTCGACCAGCACGTCGGGCTCGACGATGTTCACGTGACCCACGATGCGCCTGCGCATCGCCATGCGGGGATACATACGCGTTTCACACAGAAACACTGTTTGAACGTCTTTGGGCAACTCTTCCGGAGGGACAACCCGCCCGCACGGAAGGCTGATGGGAGCATCAAGCGGCTTGTGCGCGACCAGGCAAACGATGTGCGAAACCAGCTCGGGCACTTCCGCCAGCAGATCGTTTAGAAAATCCGGCCCGTCCAGGTAGACCGCCAGGCCGGGGATCGCCGCCAGATGGCGCCCCAGCGCCCGCAGGCAGGCGCGCACTTCCGGACTTTTGTCCCGGTGGAAACACTGATGAGCGCTGAACAGGACTCTGGCAGCGGTAACCGGAGCGGCGGCGCCCTCGATAAATAGAGAAGTGGACGTATTCACGGCATCACCTTATCCAGTATGAAGCATTGTGGTAATCAACGTTGCACGCTGGCTGGACCGGCAGCCGGCTGGGTGACGTCTTGCGCCCGCCGGGTTCCGGTAACCAAGCCATCGACCAAAGCCAACAACCGCTCGACATCCCAACCCGGGCACAAGTCCGCTTGGCTTGCGACGTGTTGTGGAACCAGAGTCTCTCCCCAGACGGGAAGCGCAAGAATCGGCTTGGAGTGCTTCCGGGCCATTTCAATCTCGAAGTCGATCCATTTCCGCGACGCTTGCTGGGCGCACACGCTGGAAAGAAGGATGACGGCGTGAACAGGGATGATCTGCGATTCCAGGCCCCAGCGCAGGATCGCTCCCCCGGAATCGGTAGCAGGATTCAACGCGGGATCGAACCACGGGAGACTGAAATTGCGCCAGGCGTAGGGATCGTAAGCATCCAGCATGCCTGAAAGGCGGTTCCAATCATCGTGATAGCGCCACGCGTGACAGATAAAGAGATCCCGCGTTCTTTGCATTTGGGTGGCTCACCGGGCCTCTTGCGTTCGTCAGCTATATTATCACCGGGCTGGAGAAGGATCAAGAAGATCCGCCGAACCGACAATCGAGCGGCCGAATCGAGTCGCCTGCCGGCGCCCCAATGTATCGTAGAATAGTCCATCGATGCTGGCGCAGCGGGCGGCGAGAGGTAAGGCGATGAGCGATATCCCGGTGGTCATCCTCTGCGGGGGCATGGGAATGCGTCTCAAAGAGGAAACCGAATTTCGCCCCAAACCCATGGTAGAGATCGGCGACCATCCGATTCTCTGGCACATTATGACATCCTATGCCGCCTACGGCTTTGAGCGCTTCATCCTGTGCCTGGGCTTTCGCGGCGACGTCATCAAGGACTACTTCGTCAATTATCACCTGCGCTCCAGCGACACGGAGGTCACCCTGGGGGCCAATCCACAGATTCGGATTCTCAACCAAAACTCGGTGGCGAACTGGCGTGTCATTCTGGCAGACACCGGCCTCACGGCCCTGACGGGCACCCGGGTCAAGCGGATTCAGAAGTACGTGGACACCGAACACTTCATGCTGACCTATGGCGATGCCGTGAGCGACGTAGACTTGCGCGCCCTCTACGATCACCATATCCAGCACGGCAAAATCGGCACCGTCACCGGCGTGAGACCTCCTTCACGCTTTGGGGAACTCGAGACCGATGGTTCCCGCGTCACTTCCTTTGCCGAAAAACCGGTGCGGGGCGGCTTCATCAACGGCGGCTTCTTCGTATTCCATCGTCGAATGTTCGATTACGTGACCGAGGACGACAGTTGCTCTCTGGAACAGACCCCGCTCGAGAAGCTCGCCGCTGACGGCGAACTGATGGTGCGCCAGCATGCAGGATTCTGGCAATGCATGGACACCTTGCGCGACGTCCTGTATCTCCGCGCGCTATATGAAAGAGGAGAACGGCCCTGGCTGAAGGCAATCCAAACAGCGCAATAGAAGTATGGCGCGCGCGCAGCGTCCTGGTAACCGGCGCCACGGGCGTGCTAGGCTCCTGGCTGACGGCGGAGTTGATCCAGCGCGGGGCCGCCGTGACCGCCCTGGTGCGGGATAATGTACCGTCTTCCCGGCTCTTCGAACTAGGCCTCGATTCGCAGATCAATATAGTCCGTGGCGAGATCGAGGACTATGCCGTCCTCGAGCGGACGCTGGCGGAATACGAGGTGGGGATTGTCTTCCATCTGGCCGCGCAGACCCAGGTTCTGGTTGCCAATCGCTCGCCGCTCTCGACGTTCGAGGCGAACATTCGCGGCACCTACCTGCTTCTGGAGGCCTGTCGCCATCATCCGCTCCTCAAGGCCCTATTGGTGGCCTCAAGCGACAAGGCCTACGGATCCGCCGATCGCCTCCCCTATGACGAAGAGACTCCCCTGCGCGGCTCCCATCCCTATGACGTGTCGAAGAGCTGCGCCGACCTACTGGCTAAGACCTACGCTGAGTGCTTCCGCCTGCCGGTCTGCATTACGCGCTGCGGCAACCTTTACGGCGGCGGCGACCTGAATTTCGCCCGCATCATTCCCGGAACCATTCGCGCGGTCTACTACAACGAGGCGCCCGTCATTCGCAGCGACGGCACGCCGATCCGCGATTATTTTTATGTGCGCGACGCCGTGAACGCATATCTCCTGCTGGCTGAAAAGATGCTGGCGGACGGGGTCTTCGGCGAAGCGTACAACTTCAGCAATGAGCTGCAGATCTCGGTTCTCGACGTGACCCGGCGGATCCTATCGGCGATGGGGCGCGAGGATCTGCAGCCCGTGATCCTGGGCCAGAACAAGGGAGAAATCAAGAACCAGTGGCTTTGCGCCCGCAAGGCCCGCGAGCGGCTGGGTTGGGCTCCGCAATACACGCTGGAGGAAGCCTTGGCCCAGACCGTTCGCTGGTACGTGGATTTCTTCGACAGGAAGCAGGAATGCAGATCGCGCTTCGGTCAGCGCGCGTAGCCGTAACGGGGGGCAACGGCTTCCTGGGCGCCCACCTGCTCCGCCGGCTATTGTCGCTGGGGACTCAGTGTTGTGTCTTCATGCGGGAAGGCGACTCTGCGCGCCGTCTGAACGGTCTCTCGCCCCAACCGGAGATCCGATGCTTCGCACAGCCGGCCTCGCTGGCTGAGGTCGTTGCGGAGTGGAAGCCGAATATCGTGTTCCAC
>JBGPKH010000324.1:0-9807 GCA_041485845.1 Bryobacteraceae bacterium | reverse complement strand
CTCACCGCTCCCTTGGGTCGCGGCTCAGTCACGCATCTCTTGCCGAGCCGCGACCGAAGGGAGCGGTCCCGAAATTGGAAATATTATTTCGTGACACGCTCAAACCTCCCTCCGCCGCCGGCCAACTGCCCGTTCCCGTGGAGTTGGTAGAGCGCAGAATCTACCTCATCCGCGGCCAAAAGGTCATGCTCGATTCCGACCTGGCCGAACTCTACCAGGTCGAGACTTTCAACCTCAACAAGGCCGTCAAGCGCAACTCTGACCGCTTTCCAGAGGACTTCATGTTTCAGCTCACAAAGGCGGAGGCGGACTCTTTGAGATTCCAAACTGGAATGTCAAAGCCGGAAGGCCGCGGCGGCCGGCGCTACCTACCTTATGCTTTCACCGAGCACGGCGTGGCCATGCTCTCATCCGTGCTCAACAGTGATCGAGCCGCGACGCAATACGTCGAGGACTGGGTGCTCTGTCCCAACTACCTCTACCCCGGACCCCGATTTATCGGCGCGCTGCAAATCGTCCTCAGTCCCTCGGAGCGGCCTCCGCAACGTGCCGTTCGCGGCCGGTTCCAAGTACATTCGCGTGTCCGCGCAGGAGTACACCTCTCTGCCGGTCGCGCGGTAGTGTGCAGACAACGGTCTCCGTTGCATCGGCGTGCTGAATGCTCGCGGTGGTTGCCGCCCCCCCTACGGCATCAGCACGATCCGCTCCTCCATCGCCGCCTCCACCGCCTTCCGCGAAAACGGCATCGGATGATACTTCCCCGCGGCCCAATCCTGCAACAGGTCGCTGTAATGCTTGCTCGCCGGATCGCCCGATTCCCCCGGCACGTTGGTCATCACCGACCGGTCCCAGTCGCCGGCGTCCAGAATCTCGCGCCACGACGCGCCATTGGTCTGCCGGAAGTTCGCACCGCTGGTGGCATTCACCGTATTGCCGTCACCGGGCCGCGCCACCGGCCCCAGTTGGAACTCCCGCTTCCCCAGCGGATGCACCAACGCGATCTGGTGCAGCTTGCCCCACTGCCACGCCGCGCGGTCCGCGCCGAACTGCCGCTCCAGATCCTGCATCGCGGCATTCAGCGATTTCTCGAGCGCCGCGGAATTCGGTTCCGCCTCCAGGGTCCGCAGCAGTGACTCTAGATCCGGCCGTCCCGCGGCCTCTCCGAACACCGCCGCCGGCAGCTTCGACATCCACACCTCGTAAATCAGCGCGGCCCGCGAGTCCACCCGTAGCGTAGCGTCCCAGGCCAGCATCTCTTCCACCGTCTGCGCCACCCGGCTGCCGGGGTCCGGATGCCACTTCTTCAGCACCTGCTGAAACCGCCGCGCCGGAAGCGACGTGACGTCCTGCTGCATGCGCTCCACATCTGCAACACTCAATTTCTTCCCCGTGGACAGCATCTCGCGAACGCGCCCCACGCGGAACGGCAGCGCCCACCCGTCATATCCCAGCGGGATAGTGTATCCCGGCGGCACGATGTTGTTGTTCGACGTCGCGATGTAATGGCGCGGCGGATTGAACTCGAACGGCAGCTCATCCGGCTTGCAGTAGCCCTTCCATTCGTAGCGCCCGTCCTCCCCCGGCACCGGCAGCAGCCCCGTCCAGCCGTCGCGAATCGGCGTCAGCCCGCCCACTTGCCACCCGATATTGCCCTTGGTATCGGCATACACCAGGTTCTCGCTGGGCACGCGGTAATACGACATGGCGGCGCGAAACTCCTTCCAGTCCTTGGCCCGCGCCAGCGCAATACCCGCCATGTATCCGGCGCTGCCCGGCTCGCTGCCCACCCAATGCAGCACGAACGCCCGATGGCGCGCCGCGTCTTCGTGGATCACCGGCCCGTGGACCGTGTACCGCAACGTTACGGCCTGCTCGCCGCGCCCCTTCACCGCCACCTTCTGCTGCTCGCTCTCGAACTTCTTCCATGCCCCGCGATAGCGGTATTCGTCCGCACGGTCGGGATTGACCGTGTCCACATACAGATCCTGCTGATCGATGCCCACGATGGTGAATCCGAAGGCCACGTTCTCGTTGTGGCCCAGCGCGATCCCCGGCAGCCCCGGCTCGCCCGAACCGATCGCGTTCCATCCCGGACCCACCAGGTGTACCGTTTTGCGCAGCGACGGCAACTGCACCGGCCGGTGCGGATCGTTCGCCAGAATCGGACGGCCCGTCGTGGTCATGGTCCCGTCCACCACCCAGTTGTTGCTGCCCTGCTCGGTGGTCAGCCGCACCGGTCCCACGGTCTGCCGGTACGTCGCCAGAATGTCGTTAGTAATCGCGGACAGGTCCAGACCCTTCGGAACTTCCACCTGCACCGGCGGATCGAGGCGCATGAACTTCAGCGCGCCCTCCAAGCCGTTGCGTTGGATGTCGAGCGCGTGCGTCACCTCCCGCGACAGATTGCCCGTCATGGTGAGCCCCGCCACGCGGCTGAGGCAATCCTCGGGCGCCCATCGCCCCGGCGCGTAGCCGGCGATTTCGAACTCCACCGGAAGCTTGCCGCCCAACCCCTGGATATAGGCGTTGATCCCGTCGGTGAACGCCGTGACGATGAGCTTCGCATCGGGGCCATACGCGGCCCACTCCGCGTTCCAATCTCCGCGAAAGCTCACGGCCCGCGCCAACCGGTCGCGCTCGATGGCCGGCGGACCCAGCACCTCGGCCAGCTTCCCCGTGCCGATCCGCCGCCAGAGATCGATCTGGAACAGCCGGTCCTTGGCCGTGATGTAACCTTGCGCAAAGAAGAGATCGTGGACGGTGGAAGCGTAGATGTGGGGAACACCCCACCGGTCGCGGAGGATCTCGACCTGCTTTTCGAGCCCCGGAGTCTTGACGGTCTCGCCCGGCAGCAGCCCGGCGGTCGCCAAAAGAAGGGCCAGCGCGTGTTTCATGCGCAACACCATATCACAAACGGCAACACCGGCGGTCTTTGCCGCCGGCTCTTCCGATTCTGACTCCTGTCTCCTGACTCCTCTCCTGTGTTCTAATCTCTCCATGACGTTTTCCAGACTGCTGCTCGCCGCCGGGCTGGCCGGGGCCCTCCTCTTCGCGGACATCTACGTAACCAGTTCCGACGAGCCCGACCTCAAGGTCATCCACCAGATCAAAGCCGAAGCCTTCCAGAACTCCAAGGTCATGGACCACGAGTTCTACCTCACCGACGTATACGGTCCGCGCCTCGCCGGTTCTCCCGGCTATCAGGCGGCCGGCGACTGGGTGGTCAAGCGCCTCAAGGATTACGGGCTCACCAACGTCCATCAGGAACCCTGGGGACCGTTCGGCCGCGGCTGGACTTACTCGCATTACTCCGCCAGCATGATCGAGCCGCAATACCAGCCGCTCATCGGCTTTCCGCTGGCCTGGACGCCCGGCACCAACGGCGCGGTCCAGGGCGAAGCCATCCTCGCACCCATCGCCACCGAGGCCGACTTCGCAAAGTACAAGGGCAAGCTCCGCGGCAAGATCGTTCTGACGATGCCCCTCAAGCCCATCGCCATGTCGACGGACCCGCTGGCGCACCGCCTCACCGACGCCGAATTGCTGGCGCGGACCGAGACGCCCGATCCCTCAAAGCTCGGCATTTTCCCGCGCACGCCCACCGCGGGCCCCGCTCCCGCGCCAATCACTCCGCAATTCCGCAACCGGATGAACCAGTTCTTGAAGGACGAGGGCGCGCTGGTGGTCCTGCAATACGGCTACAACGGCGATGGCGGCACCGTGTTTGCCGCCGCCGGAGGATCGCGCGATCCCAAGGACCCCGTGCCTCCACCCATGGTCGCGGTCACGCCCGAACACTACAACCGCATCGTCCGCCTCTTGCAGCACAGCATGCCGGTCAAGCTCGAGTTCGATATCCGCGCGCGCTTCATCGACCCGCCGGCCAACTCGTTCAACGTCATCGGCGAGATCGAAGGCGGCCGCAAAAAGGATGAGATCGTGATGCTCGGGGCGCATCTCGATTCCTGGCACGGCGGCACCGGCGCCACCGACAACGCCACTGGCAGTTCCGTAGCCATCGAGGCCGTGCGCATTCTCAAGGCCCTCGATCTGAAGATGGACCGCACCGTGCGCATCGCCCTCTGGGGAGGCGAAGAAGAAGGCCTTCTCGGATCGCAGGCCTACGTCAAGGAGCACTTCGCCGGCCGTGAGACCATGCAGACCAAGCCCGAGTACGCCAGGCTCTCGGCCTATTTCAACGACGACGGCGGCAGCGGACGCTTCCGCGGCATCGGCGCCGCCGGCAACGACCAGGCCGTCCCCATCTTCGCCGCGTGGCTCAAGCCGTTCCACGATCTACAGGCCACCGTGGTCGGCGGAGTGACGGCGCAAGACACGCAGCGTCCCGGCGGCACCGATCACACCTCCTTCGATTTCGTTGGCCTCCCCGGCTTCGGCTTCATCCAGGACCCCATGGAATACGGCACGCGTACGCACCACTCCAACATGGACGTCTACGATCGCGTGCAGCCCGGCGACCTCATGCAGGGCGCGGCCATCATGGCGTCCTTCGTCTATCACACCGCCATGCGCGAGCAGATGATTCCTCGCAAGCCCATGCCCAAGCCGCTGCCCCGCGCCAGCGAAAGTCAGTAGGCTTTTCCTCAGCCGCATCCGAGCGAGAAGCGTAGCGCCGCACATACCTCCTGCATGCGCGTTGCGCTCAAGCTGCTGACGCGGCGGCCCAGTCGCGCCTGGGCCACGGTAACGGCGTTGTGCAAATTGACAGCGCAACGGCCCTTCATTCCGTCATCGATATCCAGAATCGCTTCCGAAGGCACACCCCGAATGGTCGGGGTGATCGGCGCCACGGTTACGCTTGCCAGATGGCCAATCGCGCGCTCTCGCGCGTCAGAACCAGAACCGGCCGCAGCTTGTCCGGGGGCGCGAATCGGCAAACGCGGACATCACCCCTACTCAATGTTCCGGCCAAACCGCGGCGTCCTCCCATGTGCGGAATTCCTCCTCGCGCTGCGGACGGGCCAGGTACCCCCGCCGGTCCTGCGCTTCCAATTCCAGCTCCCGCAAGCGCTTGAGGTGCTCATGCAGAGCATTGCGGATCAACGCCGATCGATTCACCTTCTGTCGCTTCGCCGCAAGATCGGTGGCTTTCAGGAGCTTTGCATCCAACACCACCTGTATGGTTTCCATTGTGGACTCTCCTCCACAGCATAGCCCACACTATCAGGCGCCAGCGGCAATGGGGGTTGCCATCACACTCCCAAAAGAGGGAGCTTACCGTTTTCGGGATTTCGCGGTTCAGCGGCGGCAAACGCTTCCTGACGGTCGCGGCTCGGTTATGGTTGTGCTGATTCAGCGCGCCGACGGCTAGAACTTCCCGACAACGTTTAAGCACCCTCCTAAAGACCCCCTATAGGAATCGCCCCACATTTGTGATAATTTCTAACAATCCGCTATGGATATCCTACAGGGCACCCTCGACCTGCTCATTCTCCGGGCGCTGGAGCCCGCTCCCATGCACGGCATCGGCGTCGCCGGCCGCATTCACCAGGTCACGCACGGCGCCTTCGCAGTCAAACCGGGATCGCTTTTCCCCGCTCTCCGCCGCCTGGAGCGGCACGGATGGATCGCGGGCGAATGGGCTCCCTCGGAAAACAACCGCCGCGCCCGCTACTACACCCTCACGCGCTCCGGCCGCGCCGAGCTTGCCGCCGAGAAGCGCAACTGGTACCGCATGACCTCGGCCATGAACTGGATGCTGGAATCGGAAGCATAGGAGCGTCTATGTTCCGTCGACTCGCCCACCTGTTCGAATACCTCTTCCGGCGTCGCCTGGAAGACGACCTGGACGAAAAGCTTCGTTCGAGCTTCGATATGGTCGTCGATCGCATGGTCGCAGGCGGCACACCACCATGAGTATGCTGGTCTCCAGTTGCCACCCGGCGCAGGCCGGAGTGCAAGTCGCGCTGGTCGATACGCTGCTGGACTATGGCGCGGCGGTCGAGGGGCGCGGCTCCGGCGCCTGGACGTCACCCCTGATGACCGCTCTGGCTTTCGGGTATCGCGACGCCGCCGAAGCTCTTGTCCGGCGCGGCGCTCGAGTAGATACGGTTGCTGCGGCCGCCGGATTGGGGCGCCTCGCCGATGCGCGTCAATTACTCCCCAATGCGGCCGGCGAGGATCGCCATCGCGCCCTCGCGTTAGCCGCGCAGCACGGCCACGTAGAGATTGTCCGCCTGCTCCTCGACGCGGGCGAAGATCCGAACCGCTACAATCCCGAGTCCAACCACGGCCACTCGACGCCTATGCATCAGGGCGTTCGTGCCGGCCATGACGCCGTCGTGCGGCTGTTGGTGGAACGAGGAGCGAAACTCGACATCCGGGACACCATCTGGCAAGCCACACCCCTGGGCTGGGCGGAACACGAAGGGCGCAAGGAGATCGCGGAGTACTTGCGTACGCTATGACTCAACCCGACGACCTGAAAAAGAACGACCCGCTAAAGTGGTCCACCGGCACGGGTACCGGCGTGTGGGAGATGTTCCGCGCCGCCATCGCCGGCGACCTGGACACCATCCGGCGCCTCATCGCCAAAGACCCGTCGCTCGCGCGCTGCCATTACCGGTACCGGACCCCGCTCTACTTCGCGGTTCGCGAGAACCGGATTGAAGCCGCACGGTTCCTGATCGAGCACGGCGCCGATCCGTTCGGCCTCGCGGTAAACGATAGCCTCATCCAGATCGCCAGCGACCGCGGGTACCAAGAGATGCGCCAGGTGCTGGAGACTCTTTACGCGTCTACCCAGGGCGCTTCCCCGGAAGGAAACGCCATCGCCGCGGCCATCCGCGACCGGCTGCCGGGAAAAGTGCGCGCGCTGCTCGACGCTTCGCCCGAGCTCCTGCGTGCCGGCGACGAGCGCTCCTGCCAGCCGATCCACTGGGCCGTCATGACGCGCCAGATCGGCCTCATCGACGATCTGCTGGCGCGCGGCGCCGCTATCGATGCGCGCCGCCAGGATGGCGCGCGGCCGATTCACCTCACTAACGGCGATTACCACTATCGCGGTTGGCGCGATGTCCCCAACGACGTCGCCACTACGCCGGCGGAAGTGCTCGCACACTTGATTGCGCGCGGCGCCAACGTCGACATCTGGACGGCAGCGCATCTGGGCGATCTCAATCGCGTGCGCGAGCTGCTCGACCAGGACCCGCCGCTGGCCAATCGTAATTCCGATTACAACTCGTATTACCTGGGCTGCGGGTCACCGCTGAAGAACGCCGCGGCCAAGGGCCACATCGAAATCGTGAAGCTGCTGCTGGAGCGGGGAGCCGACCCGAATCTGCCCGAGGAGGGCATCGCGCCGCGGGGCCACGCGCTCTATTCGGCGGTGTACCACGGGCACTACGAAATTGCGAAGCTCCTGCTGGAGAAAGGCGCGTATCCTGATGTGGAGGTCGAGAGTTCCGCCGATACGCTGAGCATCGCGCTCATGAACTCCGATCAGCCGATGATCGATCTGCTCTGTTCCTACGGCGCCGCGCGACCGGTGGGGCTGCTCGCCCACTACGGCGATGTCCGTACGGCGGCGGCGGTCTTTGCCGTCGATCCCGCTCTGGCCGGCGACCCCGAAGCGCTGGAGAGCGCGGCGGGCGGCGGCCACGAGGCATTCGTGCGTTTGATGTTGCGCTACCACCCTGATTTGCCGAAGCGCGCCTGGTTGACCGGTGCCAAGACGCCGGAGCTCACCGAGCTTTTGTTCCGGCATGGCCTGAATCCGAGCCGGCCGGACTGGCTGGGTATCACCCCTTTGCACGAGCTCGCCAGGAAGGGCGACGTGGAGAAGGCCGCGATCCTCATCGAGCATGGAGCCGATCTCGATGCGCGCGACGAGGACATCTGTTCGACGCCGCTGGCGTGGGCGGCGAAATTCGGAAAGATCGCCATGGTCGAGCTGCTGCTGGCCAGCGGGGCAAAGCCGAATCTGCCCGATGATCCACCCTGGGCCACGCCGCTCGCGTGGGCCGTGCGTCGTGGGCGCCGCGACATTGTGGCCTTGTTGAAGTAGCAGCCCCCCGTGGGTGCTCACACATTGTCGGGATTTCCTCGGCCGGCCGCGAAATCCCGTTCCCTGACGGTCATTGTAACCGGACTTTCCCGACGACCTGTAAGCACCCGCCCCCATTTCGCAGCGCTGCCCGGCCTGGTGCGCTAAGATAATCAGGCATGCGGATTCTGTTCTCGTTGGTCCTTGCGGCTGTGGCTTCTGCGCAACCGTTTGATCTGGTTCTTGCCAACGGCCGCGTCATGGATCCGTCATCGGGGATCGATGCCGTGCGGCACATAGGCGTGCGTGCCGGCAAGATTGCATCCGTCTCTTCCAGTCCGCTGCGAGGCAAGGAACTGCTGGACGTTAAGGGCCTGGTGGTTGCGCCCGGGTTCATTGACCTGCATTCGCATGGGCAGACGCCCGAGAACTACCGCTTCAAGGCGCGCGACGGCGTCACCACTGCGCTCGAAATGGAGGTGGGAGTTTCGCCCGTGCGTGCCTGGTACGCCGAACGCGAGGGGCGCTCCCTGATCAACTTCGGCGCCACCGTCGGACATATCCCGGCTCGCATGGCCGTGTTGCACGACAGCGGCACTTTCCTGCCGCGCGACGCGGCCACCGGGCCCGCCAATCCCGATCAGCAGCGCCAGGTCCTCGAGTTGCTGCGCCGCGGTTTGGAGGAGGGTGCCCTTGGCATCGGCATGGGCATTGCCTACGTGACTGAGGCAACCCGGGCTGAGATCTTCGACGTTTTCCGCCTCGCCGCGCAACGCAAGACGACAATCTACGTCCACGTGCGCAACAGCGGCCCCGTCGAACCCGGCGCCCTCGATTCGCTGCAGGAGGTGCTGGCGGACGCGGCCGGCAGCGGGGCATCCCTGCATATTGTTCACATCACCAGTACTGGCCTGCGCGAGACGGACTTGTGCCTGGAAATGATCGCCGGGGCCAAGGCGCGCGGCCTCGACGTGACCACCGAAGCGTATCCATACACTGCCGGGATGACCGACCTCTCGTCGGCCATCTTTGCCGAAGGATGGCAGAAGCGCACGGGCGGCATCACCTACGGAGACCTGCAATGGGCACTCACCGGCGAGCGGCTGACGGCGGAGAGTTTCGCCCGGTACCGCAAGCAAGGCGGGATGGTCGCGATTCACAGCATCCCCGAGGAAATCGTGCAAACGGCCATGTCGAGCCCACTGGTGATGATCGCCAGCGACGGTATTCTACAGGAGGGCAAAGGCCATCCGCGAGCTGCCGGGACTTTCGCCCGTGTCCTCGGGCGCTACGTCCGCGAGCTTCACACCATGAGCCTCATGGACGCGCTGCGCAAGATGACCATGATGCCGGCGGATCGGCTCGGATTGAAATCCAAGGGCCGGTTGGCGGTGGGCGCGGATGCCGACATCGCGGTGTTCGACCCGGCGCGCGTCACCGACCGCGCCACATTCGATAACCCCGCACAATATTCCGACGGTATCGTCTACGTCGTGGTGAACGGCGTTCCTGTGGTGAACAACGGCGAGATCGTGGAGTCTACGCTGCCGGGGCGCGGCGTGCATCGATAGACCATGGGGATCAATCCGATCTGTTGCGGCTGGTGATGTCGCAAGGCCTCGCCTTGACGACGTGCCACCTTGTCCTGGGCGCAGCGTCGCTGGCAATCACCCAATCTGGGCTTGCGCCCTGCGCCACCAGAGCCGATGGCGGCGGGTCGTTCGGGTCGATGGCGGCAGCCGCGTACGCCGCACGCCAGCGTCGCATCCCCGCCGCGTCGATCCATCCCTCGCGGTGAACGT
>JBGPKH010000323.1:0-9812 GCA_041485845.1 Bryobacteraceae bacterium | reverse complement strand
GGGCACGAACTTCTGCGGATTGCGGTCGTACACCGGGAACCAGGTGCTGTGCACCTGCACCATGATCCGGTGGCCCTTGCGGAACGCGTGCGCGATGGTGTGCAGGTCGATTCCGTACTTCAGCGCCTTACCCGCGGGCACCGGCTCCGGGCGTTCGAAACTGTTGCGGAACCGCGCGCGCAGGATCTCATCGGCGACGATCAACTGAAAGCCGGCCATCCTGGTCTTCGTTGGCGTGTCCTCGGGCGCGTCTTCGGGATACACGTCGATCAGCTTCACCACCCAGTCGGTGTCGGTGCCGGAGGTAGATGCGAAGAGTTCCGCGGCGATGCCGCCGGCCACACGCAGGTCCTCTGCGAGCGGCTCCGTCTGCCACGAAAGCACATCGGGACGACGATCCACAAAGCGCTGGTCCTGCACCAGCCACACTTTCCACTCCGGGCCCGGATAGGTCGGCGGCACGGGCCGCGGCCGGTACGGAACCGGATTCGCCGGGTCGCTGACGTACTCGTCGAAGCCGCTGCCGGCGCGCGGCGCATCGAAGGACAACCGCCGGCCTTCCCGGAAATACAGCTTGCGGGTGACCACCCTTCGTTTGGGCGGCCAGGCATCGTACTGCTTCCACTCATTGGCGCCGGTCTCGAACGTGGTGGCCTCGGCCAGGTGGGGATCGGCCTGGCCGCGCAGCCAATAGTCGAACCACGGCTGGAAGATGCGCTCGCGGTAATACAGGGAAGTGTCCGAGCCGAAGTCGATGGCGCCAAGCCGGCGGCCGTCCCCGTTCCACTGGCCATGGTTCCACGGTCCGGCTACAAAGTAGTTGCGGCGCCCGGTGTCGTGGGGCTCCAGCTTCTCGTAGATCTTCTGCGGGCCGTAGAAATCCTCCTGGTCCCACCAACCGGCCACGTGCACGATCGGAACCTTCACGGCGTTCAGATACGGAGCAAAGGCCAGCCGCTGCCAGAACTGGTCGTAGCTGGGGTGATGGGTGAAATCCTTCCACGTCGGAATCCTGCCGTGGAAATAGCGCTCCTCGGCGTTGGAGAGCGGCCCCAACCCCAGATACCAGTCGTAGGTGTCGCCGCGATCGAACTGGAAGCGGTAGTTTTCCGTAGAGCTGGTCTCGAGCATGGCGGAGTACTCGAAGCCGTAGCTCAAGCGGAATGCGCCGTTGTGGTGGAAGTCGTCGCCCAGGAACTGGTCCGCCGGCGACGCCTGCTCGATCACCGCCTTCAGCGCGGGATGCGGATCGAGCGCCGCCATCACCGCGGTCCATCCGTCGTAAGAGGTCCCTGCGATCCCGGCGCGGCCGTTATTGTCAGGAACGTTCTTGATCAGCCAGTCGACCGTATCCCAGGCGTCGGTGGTTTCGTCCACGCCTTTCGGGTCGGCGGGATCGTGCGGCGGCCGCCCCATGACGAACTTGCCCTCGGACTTGAATCGCCCGCGGATGTTCTGCGTGACGACGTAGTAGTTCTCGAATCGCGCGCGGCCGGCCGCAGGCATTCCCTTATCCACCGTCTCTTTCGAGGGCACGCCGTAAGGCGACCGGTCGATGAGGAACGGCAGCGGTCCCTTGGGATTCTTGGGCGACAGGATCACGGTCTGCAAACGGACGCCGTCGCGCATGGGGACCATGACTTCCTGGTAATTGACGAACACCCGTTCCTCCTGGGTCTGCCCGTTGAGGAAGAGCGCGCCCACAAGTGAGACATACAGAAAAACCTGGTTCATAACTCTGCCTGTGTGGCAGCCATCATACCAGCGTCGGCAGCACGATGGGTGGATCGTACCCGCTGGCCGGGCCGCATTGGCATCGTCCTTCGCCGTGAAGGCACGCCCCGCCACCAGGTGCATCCCATGGCTTCGAAGTAGCCCGGATTGACCGCATTGAACCATGGACCCATGTCCTCGCCGGGCTTAGTTAGGCTGATAGCCCTGGATGGTGATGCCGTTTTCCCAATCGTTGTCGGCCAGCACGGGCACCTGGGCCCACCCCACCGAGAGGACCCCGGCAAGCCGCGCAACCGCTCCTCCGTTGATAGAACGCTCTCGTGCGCTTTGAGTCGTTACCCCACGGCTCGGGGATTCAAACGGAACTGCACCAGATGCCGACGCGAAAGCTCGGGTCCAGCGATTTCAGATTCGCGGCTTCCGTGCCGCCGCGAGGCACATTCGCCTGTCGGCCGTCGCAGAAAAGAGGCACGCGAGAAAACGCAGTGCGGCCGCGCGGCCACCCGAAGCGGCGCCCGGAAAGAAGTAAGCCACCGAAACTGGCGAAACCACTCCCTCACGGTCGGGCAATCGGAGCCGCGCGCGTCAGCAAGCGGTCTTGCGATATCAACTTCAAACCGCCGGCACGCCAAATCCAGCTCGGATCAATTGGTCAATGGGATTCCAATTCCGGGGCTGGCGTGTTGTCGCACTAAACCAGGGCATTCCGTTCTTGATCCATCTGGATCTCAGTTCCTCACTGGTAAAATCAACGTCATCCGCGCAGAATTCGGCGCCACAACA
The DNA here is from genome assembly GCA_041485845.1 of Bryobacteraceae bacterium. Taxonomy (GTDB): domain Bacteria; phylum Acidobacteriota; class Terriglobia; order Bryobacterales; family Bryobacteraceae; genus OMOG01. The sequence continues at coordinate 7,295 of JBGPKH010000323.1, read as the reverse complement.
CGGGCAGATGTGGTAGTCGGCTGGAGCAAAAGGTAATTTGTCATAGCCGCACACTGGACAAAGGCGCATATCAAAACCTCAAACACGTAATCCTGAAATATTCGAGATTCGTTAACCGTTTGTGCGTCACGCCCGGCGCCGGCCTAAAATACGTCCTGATGAATCCATCGGCACCCAGGACTCCGAACTCATCAGTCGCCGGATCGAAGCGCACGACATCTCCCTGACTACGAGTATATTCCAACGCCGTCGAACTCTTCTTGCCCATCAAAAACGCTCCGGCCAGAGCCTCGTTTTCGTTGCTGGTCTTCGCCCCAAAAGCCGAACCGTGCCTTCTAAAGGGATCAGAACATTCAGTGGAATTTCGCAAATGGCACACAGGCCTGGGTATCGTACCACAACGCCACGAAAACCGGTCTACCTTCGACGATACTCGCCGGAGAGGTCTCTGTGGGGCCATCGACCGGTGCAATCGCAAATTGCGAAATGGACCAGAATCTGCACTTGATTTGAGACTGGGCGCGCTTTCCGGCGTGGTCAAAGATGCGCTGCTCTTTGCCTGGAACCGGCTTGCGAAGAGACCCGCTGGCCGGTCTGGCGCCCGGCCTGCCAGGCGGAACGAGCTCCGCTAGCGCCGCTCACCCTCGCCGCAGCCGCTCCGCCGCAATCGCCGCCTGGCCTAACGCAATCCCGCCATCGTTGGGCGGCGCCTTCGATTACAGGAACACCTCAAATCCCAGTCCGCGGAGCCGCGCAGGCCGAGCCTCCTCGCCAGGTTGTAAACGAACGGGCGGAATCCCACCCCCCGCACGATGCCGCGCAAGCGGACTTGAACCCGCCGCCTCATCCTTTCTGCAAGCATACCAACCCCAAGCCCGGCCCCCTGCGTTACCTTGAAAAGATGCCGTCCACTCCCGACCGCGCCTTCGGCTTCGCCACGCGCGCGCTCCACGCCGGACAGCGCCCCGATGCCGAAACGGGAGCCCGCGCCGTCCCCATCTACCAGACCACCTCCTACGTCTTCGACGACACCGCGCACGCGGCCGCCCTCTTCAACCTCCAGCGCTTCGGCAACATCTACACGCGCATCATGAATCCCACTACCGCGGCCTTCGAGGAACGCATGGCGTCGCTCGAGCGCGGCGTGGGCGGGCTGGCCGTAGGCAGCGGACAGGCCGCCCAGTTCATCGCGCTTTCCAGCCTGCTCGAAGCCGGCGACGAGATCGTGGCCGCCAAGACGCTCTATGGCGGCACCTACACGCAGTTCGATGTCAGCTTCCGGCGCTTTGGCATCCAGACCACGTTCGTCGACCCCGACAATCCCGAGAATTTCCGCGCCGCCATCACGCCGCGCACCCGCGTGCTCTACGGGGAGACCATCGGCAACCCCCGCATGAACGTGCTGGACATCACCGCGGTGGCCGCCATCGCGCACGAGAATAATCTCCCGCTGGTCATCGACAACACCTTCGCCTCGCCATTTCTCTGCCGCCCCATCGAGCACGGCGCCGATATCGTGGTGCACTCGGCCACCAAGTTCATCGGCGGCCACGGCACCTCCATCGGCGGCATCATCGTGGACAGCGGCCGGTTCCCCTGGGACCAGGGGCGCTTTCCCCAACTGCTCGAGCCGAGCAAGGGCTACCACGGCATCCGCTTCTACGAGACCTTCGGCGATTTCGCCTACATCATGAAAGCGCGCGTGGAAGGCCTGCGCGATCTCGGCCCCGCGCTCAGCCCCTTCAACTCCTTCCTGTTCCTGCAAGGTCTGGAGACGCTCAAACTGCGCATGGAGTGCCACTCGCAGAACGCCCTCGCCGTGGCGCAGTACTTGTGCAGTCATGAACGCGTGGCGTGGGTCAACTATCCCGGCCTGCCCGCCAGCCCCTATCGCGAACTGGCGAAACGCTACCTGCCGCGCGGCGCCGGAGGCATCCTGACGTTCGGCATCCAGGGCGGGCTCGACGCCGGCCGCCGCTTCATCGAAGCGCTCCAGGTCTTCTCGCACCTGGCCAACGTGGGCGACGCCAAGAGCCTCGTGATCCACCCGGCGTCCACCACGCACCAGCAACTGTCCACCGAAGAGAAACTCGCCGGGGGCATCAGCGACGACCTGATTCGCCTCTCGGTGGGGTTGGAGGAGATCGACGACATTCTATGGGATCTCGACCAGGCCCTGAGGGCCAGCGCATGAACCAGTGCTCCGTGTCCTTCGCTTCGCTCGATGGCGTGGGTGGAAACTCGCCCGTCAATCACGGCCGCTTCGCCCTTTCGGCCTTCGACCGGCTGCGCATCCTGGAGCGCTACCGTCACATCGCCATGGTCGGGCTGTCTTCGAATCCTTCCGCCCGAGCCACTTCGCGGCCATCTACCTGCTGTCGGAAGGCTACGACGTGGCGCCGGTGAATCCACGGGAAACCGCGGTGCTCGGCCGCACCAGCTATCCGTCGCTGGCCGCGATTCCGGGGCCGGTCGAGGTGGTCGACATCTTCCGCGAACCGGCTGCCGTGCCGGCGATCGTGGAAGAGGCCATCGCCATCGGCGCCAAGGTCGTCTGGATGCAACTCGGCGTGATCCACGAAGAAGCGGCCGATCGCGCGCGCGCGGCCGGCCTCGAAGTGGTGATGGACCGCTGCATGAAGATCGAGCACGCCCGCTTTTTCGGCGGATTGCACACCATCGGCATGAACACGGCGGTGATCACTTCGCGCCGCCGCAAGTGAACCGGGTCCTACTCGGCGATCCAGATATTCCCGGTGCGCTCGGTAATCGGAAAGATCACCAGGTTAGGGCCCACGCCGGGACCGAACTCCGCGCTGGCGCCCATCTGGAAGCGTTCGTCTTGCGGGTGGTAGATTACGAACGGTTCGCCCACGGGCCGCTTGGCAGCCGGGTCAAGGCGTTGCGTCCAGAGGCCCGTCCGGCCTTCGACGCCGAACAGGAAATAAAGCCGGTTGCCATCGTGGGACCACCAAGGCCGGCTGTAGGTTCCCGGGCGATTACCGATCGAAATCCATTCGCTCTCGGGTGCGGCCGTTCCATCTCTCGCGGGGGCAACGAATAAACCGCGTTGGGAATCGGTTGGAGCGAAATGAAACACCAGCCAGCGGCCGTCGGAAGAGTATTCCGCCCCGGCAATGGCGTGTTGGGTATGAGAGAGAATCACCGTCTGCCGGCCGGCAGCCACATCGATCGTCGAGAAGCGCATCGGCTGGCCGGAGCGGAACAGGATCTGCTTGCCGTCCGGAGCCCAGTCATAAATCAGACCGCACGTGGTGCAAAGCCGGCGCGGCTGACTGGCCCCGGGCGAGTATAAGTCGATCGCCGTCTCGCCTTCGGCTTGGGACGGATTGATGGCCGTGGCCTGCCCATCGGGAGAGATTCTGGCGCGCACGCTAACGCGGGATTCGAGCACCGTGGTCTCAACCCCCGTCCTCATTTCGCGGAGCCGGACCGAGAATCCCTCCGGGCCGCGACGAACATATACCAGCCGCGAGCCGTCGCTGGATAGCGAAGGAGTGTTCCGAACCGCTGCATCGGTAAACAGCTTGGCGGGTTCACGGATCGGTTTTCCGGTCTTGTCGTCGATCGCGAGGCTCCACAGTTGTGACGTTTGGCGGGATCCCGTGAAAACGATCCGCCAGGAGCCGCCGTTACCGCCGGCAGTCGCGCGAGGCGCCGATTCCGTGCCTGATCCGCTGGTAAGCCGGTGCGGCTGGCCGGTGATTTTCCCGGTGGCGATCGAGATAGGAATCCGCCAGAGGCTTCCATCGGAATAGAGAACCTGGTTGTCGATCCAATCTGCGGGTTCCGGTGGAAACTGGCCCTGCGCTTTCGGAAGAACCGCCGCGGCGCCGGTTTGTACCGCCGTGCCGCCTTCGGCCGGGATTACCCACCAATCGGGCGCGGCGCTCGCTTCTCGTTGGCCAGCGAACAGAATCTTCCTGCCGTCCGGGGACCAGACTGGAGTGAAGGCTCGGTAGAATTGCTCGGCCAGGGGGCGGGGCGCCCCGCCGGCTACAGGAACCACTGTCAAACTCCCGGGGCCCAGGTTAAGGGTGTGGCCCGTCACGACCACGCGGCCGTCGGGGGAGAATCGCGGACGCATGACGTTTCCTCGAAGGAGCAATCGCTGCTCACCGCCCAGCGCGGGAATCACGTAGATACCGCCAACATCCCTGGGGGACCAGAACACGATCTGGCTGCTATCGGGGGAGAACGAGGGCCACAGACTTCCCTCCTTGTGAGTTAGTCGGATCGGCTGGGCGCCGGCGCTGACTTGCTGCACCCAAAGATCCGAAACCCCTTCTCCCGCACGGTCTGAGACAAATGCCACGAGTTTTCCATCGGATGAGATGGTTGCAGTGGTGGTAAATCCCGTATCCTGAGTCAATTGGCGTACCGAAAGCGACGGGGTTTCGGTGGGCTGCCGGGAGTTCCATAGGGATGCCGCCACAATGAGGAGCGCCAGCCCGCCCACCGCCAGCGCTCCGTAGATCAGCCGCGAGCGGCGGGGCGCGGGCGGAGCGGGCCGCCCGGCGTCCACCAGCCGGCCGGAATCCGACTCCTCCTTCAACTCCTCGAGGGCCACCTTCACGTCGTCCATGTGCTGGAAGCGGCGGGCGGCATCCTTCCGCAGACAGCGCGCGACGATCTTCTGGAGATCGCGCGGCGCCGATTCACCGGACTCGCTCAGGGGTTTGGGTTCGTCCCGCAGAACGGCGGTGATGATGGACATCTTCGAATCGCCCTGGAAGGGACACCGGCCGGCGACCATTTCATAGAGCACGCTACCGAATGAAAAGATGTCGCTCCGGGCATCCACCGGCTTGCCCTCGGCCTGCTCGGGCGACATGTAGGCGACGGTTCCGAGCACGGCGCCTCCTTCGGTGAGCGCGGCGGGCTTGAGCGTGCGGGTGGCCGCGTCGTGCGGCTGGGCAGTCTCGGTGAGCTTCGCGAGGCCGAAATCCAGGACCTTCACGGCGCCGGTGTCCGTGACCATGATGTTGCCGGGCTTGAGGTCGCGATGCACGATGCCTGCGCCGGGGGCGGCGGCGAGCGCATCGGCAATCTGGATGGCGTATTTCAGCGTCTCGTTGAGTTTCAGACCGTGGCGGCCGATCACCGCATCGAGGGTGCGGCCGGCGATGAACTCCATCGCGATGAAGTCGGCGCCCGCATCGCGGTCGATTCCGTAAATGGTGACGATGTTGGGATGGTTCAGTGCAGAGGCGGCCTGGGCTTCCAGAATGAATCGGGAGCGTCGGCTTTCATCGGCCATCTTGCCGGGCGGGAGAACTTTGAGAGCGGCCAGGCGGTTGAGGCGGTTATCGCGGGCTTTGTAGACAACTCCCATGCCGCCCTCGCCCAGCTTTTCGATGATGTCATAGTGAGCCAGGCTTCGGCCGGCCATAGTGAGTTGCTGTGGATTATCGCATAGATGAGCCCTGCGCGGACGCTCGCTCACTTCCCGACACTTCCCGACGCTCGCGGCGCCCCGCGTCACACCGCATTTCGCATACGATATTAAGGCAATACGGAGGGCCCGCGCCGATGGAATCAGCCGAACAGCACCTGAGCCGGGTGCGCCGAATCTGTGCCGCCTTTCCCGAGACGACGGAAAAAATCTCACACGGCGAGCCCACCTTCTTCGTGCGCAAAACGGCTTCGTGCGCAAAACGGCTTCGTGCGCAAAAAGGTGTTTGTCATGTTCGCCAACAACCACCACAACGACGGGCGCCTCGCGGTGTGGATCCCCGCGCCGCCCGGTGCGCAGGCGATGCTGGTGAGCACGTGGCCCGAGAAGTTCTTCTACCCTCCGTATGTGGGCGTGCGCGGATGGGTGGGTATCGAGCTCGATCGCATAGGCGATGCCGAGTTGTTGACTCATGTACACCAGGCGTGGCGGCTCGTGGCGCCGAAAGAAACTGAAAGCCTTGGGCAAAGGCTGGGGCCAAAAAGAAGCCGGGGCGGACGCGGAGTCGCCCCGGCTGGAGGAGATTGGCTCGCCAATTTCCAAGGAGAACGGCCCCGGACGGTTCAGGAGGATGTCAAACCGGTTGGACGACCGAGCAGAGCCGTAACGCAATCATGGACCGATTTCGTCTGAGGGGGAAGCCCCTCGCGTACTAGGACAGTACTGTTGCGGAACTTCTCCTTGGGTCCGCACTCCGTCCGAAGTGTGATCTACTGTGGGAAGCCTGGAGTGCCGAGAGTGCCTTTTCGCCTGGTTCGGGTTCTCGTCGCGGCGATAATCGCCGAGGCGATTCCAATTATTCTGCCGGTCGCCGCAGTCGCAGTTTTCGGCCCCAGGGAGCCGGCGGCCGCGCAGGCCTACGCCGAACGGCTCGGCCAGTGGATTGGTCCAATCGCCGGCTCGTGTATGTGCCTGCTGGCGGGCTGGTGGGTGGCGCGGTCACTAACCGGGAGGCAGGTGCTCCACGGTCTACTCATCGGCCTGATGGCGGCTCTGATCGACCTTTCGGTAGTCGTAGCCGGTGCCGCGCCCTTCCGGTGGATATTCACGGCCTCGAACCTCGGCCGGGTGCTGGGCGGCGCCCTCGGCGGCAGTCTCGGGAGCAGACCATGAGGCAGGAGGCGTCGTACTTCGAAGGCAAAGATCCGGTTCTCGTCTACATCGCAAAAAAGCTGAAGGACGCCCTGCGCCTGGAATCCATCTTCACCGAATCGGGGCTGGACTACGGGGTAGAGGCCGACGAGTACCGCGGGGGTGTGGTCTTCCGTTCGGTGCGGGCGGGCGCGTTCTTCTATGTGCTCCCCAAAGCGGTCGACGCCGCGCACGACATCATGCAGCGCCATGGCTACAAGCCGTATTTGGGGTCCACGGAAGGCGTGCCCGAAGCGTGAGCGGCCTGATGGGCCGTTGCCGCGAGATGCTGGGCGCGCTTCCATCGGATCGCCTTCCTGAACGTTTCTTAGTGCCTGATTATCCCACTTCCTGGTTGGAATAAGATACAATTCGTTAGATAAGCGACGGCCCAAAAACAAGATCAGATGGTAAGGCGCAGGTCTTGCAGTTTGGTCATTCTCTAGGGCTCTTCGGCCCAGACAAGCCGTGATCGCTGAATATCAATATTGGCAGGGGTCTGGACCGTCAGGTCGTAGATTGGACATAGGCTCGTTATTTTGTTAGAGTTCTACTTGAAGAGCGATTCTGAAGGTAGACTTCTAACATTATGAGAACTGAATCCTTCCATGCTGATGATCTGGCGAAGGCGCTGCGGCGGAGCAAGATCGCTACCATGCCTGAGTTGAAGAGGGCGCTGGGAACGGAG
>JBGPKH010000322.1:0-9861 GCA_041485845.1 Bryobacteraceae bacterium | reverse complement strand
GCATCCTCGACGTGGTCGAAGACCATGGCGGGGCGGAGGTCGGGGGTTTGCACTTCGAAGCGCACGTTTTGCATCGACAGGCCGCGCACGTTGCGGGCGTACATGCCGTAGGCGGGCAGGGTGCCGAGTTCGAAATACTCACCGGCCATTTGGGGGACGTCGCGTTGGGCCGCCTCTTCGGCGGTGCCGCCTCCTCCGTAGGTGACGTGGATGTCCTGGAGGGTGATGCCTTCGAGGTACTCGTCGCCGACGCCGTTGAGGGTGATGCAGGTGCGGGTCTCGCCGGGGCGGAAGTTGTTCTTGAAGGGCATGTCGGCGTACTGGCGGCCCTCGGAGACCACACTCGCGCGGATGCCGTTGAACATCAGGTTGCGCACGACGCCCCTGGGGCGCGGGGCGGTCTGTTGCGTGGGGCGGCGGGACGCGGAATCGAGCCCGATGGAGATGGGGCCGGTTACGTTGTGCATGACGAGGTTGGAGAAGGCCACGTTCTCGATGCGCGCGCCGGCGCCGATGCGGATCTTGATGGCGCAGCCGTAGGTGTCGTAGATGACGCAGTTGGAGATGGCGATGTCCCCGGCTTCGCCGTTGCCGAAGCGGAAGATCGACCAGCGCGTGCTGAAGGTGCAGTTGGTGACGGTGACGAAGCGGTTGCTGCCGAAGAGCGCGCAGGCGTCGTCCTGGCAGGTGATGTTGCAGTTGGCGATGTTTACGTACTGGGAGCTGTTGATGTGGAAGCCGTCGTTGTTGAGGTTGACGCGGTTGTGGATGCGGACGCCGTCGAGGTGCACGTGGCGGCATTCGAGGATGCGCACGCAGTGATAGGCGCTGCGCGTGAAGAAGACGTCGCGGACCAGGAGATTGCGGCACTTATAGAAGATCGCCAAGTGGGGACGGGCGACGTAGCCTTCGGCGCGGTTGCCGCCGGGGCCGGTGTTGTCGCCGCGGCCGGTGTAGAACAGGTCGCCGTGCCCGTCGATGGTTCCGCGGCCCTCGACAGTGACGTTGTCGGCGTCGACGGCGTAGAGCAGGACGACGTTGCCGTTGCCGGGCGGAACGCCCTTGCCGGCGGTGTAGTGCTCGGGCTTGCCGCTTCCGAGGAGGCGGCCGGCCGGCGAAACGTGCAGGGTGACGTTGCTCTTGAGCTCGACGGTGCCGACGACGAAATCGCCCGCGGGGATCAGGACGGCGCCGCCGTGGTCCTTGTTACAGGCATCGATGGCGGCCTGGACGGCGGAGGTGTCGAGGGTCTGGCCATCGCCTTTGGCGCCGAAGTCGCGGACGTTGTAGAGGCGCGCAGCGGGGGGAGCGGTCTGGGCGGTGAGGCGGGTCTGGGTCAGCAGGGCGGCGCCGGCTGCGGTTATTACGGAACGGCGAGAGGGAGAGTTCAATGGGGTTCCTTGGAAAGAAGTGCGAGGACGCGGATTTCCAGGTGAGCGTCGGGGGCGCCGGTGAGTTGGAGGGCTGGGATTACGGCTGAGTTAGTGGACAGGCCGGGAGGCCTGTCCCACTGGCGCACTCCGTCGGCGTGAACGGCCTTGCGGCCGGCGTGGCAGGAGACGGTGAGATCGTGCCAGTCATCGGGCGGGAGGGGCTTCACGCCCTTCTGGGATTCGGGCTTTGCACCCGAGAGGCCGGTGACGCCGGCGGGTTCGATCGAGATGCGGGCGTCAGGCAGGTGGAAATACAGCTTGCCGGTGACGCGGTACTCGAGGAGGCGGCGAGAGTCCTTGTAGCCTGTGGCTTTGCCTCCCGCGTTGACGAGCCCGTTTTCGAGGCTTTTCTCATAGACATCGGCGACGGCGATAGGGGCGGCATCGGGATGGGCGAGCGCCAGTTTCCAATGGGCGTTGCCTTGCCGGCCGGAGCCGATCAGGCCGAGGGCAACACGGTCGTTGGCGCCCATCACGCGCGAATAGGAAGCTGCGGCCATGGCGGCAGCCGAGGTGACGAAGGATCTTCGCTCCATGGTTTGGACTGTAACACATAGTGAGGGAAAAGTGGCTGGTTTAACGTTATAGGCTGGCCGCCGGGCGAGGGGTTGCGCCGGCCCGCGCGCGTCCAAGGGTACTGGTCCTTGTGGCCCCGGCGCCTTCAATGTGAATATGAATAACGAAGGAGCGCAAGTGCCAGATCCAACGAGGGATGCCGGCTCCCCGTTTGGCTCGTCCGACCGCGGAAAATCGTTTCTCAACCAGCGCATCGCCCATTTTGTCATCCTCGAAAAGCTCGCCGAGGGCGGCATGGGTATTGTGTTCAAGGCCCAGGACACGCACCTCGACCGCCCCATCGCGCTCAAGATTCTGCGCCCCGAATCCGTCGCCAACCCCCTGCAAGAGCAGCGCTTCATCCAGGAAGCCAAGTCCGCCTCCGCGCTCAACCACCCCAACATCATCCACATTTACGACATCGGCGCCGACGCCGGCGTCGACTTCATCGCCATGGAGTTCGTCCCCGGCTCGCCGCTCAACCGCCTGCTGGTCAAGAAGCGTCTGGGATGGCGCGAAACCGTGCGCTACGCCGCGCAGGTTGCCGACGCTCTGGACGCCGCCCACACGGCGGGCATCCTGCACCGCGACCGGCCGACTTTGGCGATCCGCTCTGGGACGTAGCCGCGGTCTTCCAGGAGTATCTCAACGCGTGGCTGCGGTCGATGCCCGCCTCCCCGGGCGTCCCCCTGGCCGATCTCGTGCGGCAGGCGCGGCCTCCGCTCGACCAGATCCAACCCGCGATCCGCGCGTTCTGGCAGAGCTATCAGGGGGCTGCACGCAGGCGCAACCGCCTGCGCCACCAACACGAACCAACAGGTGGCGATGATGGTGGGGCCGGCATTCAGCCTGCCGGGACTCTCGACGGTGGCGATGATGGCGGGGCAGGCATTCAGCCTGCCGGGACTCGGACGGCCACGGATGAAGCGGTGCTCGACCGCGCTGCCGGCTACGCCGCGGCGTGGCTGATCCAGAGCGCCTACCAGAGCCTGCGGGACACCGAGCGGATCACCATCCGCGCCGTGCGCATGGCGCAACTCGCGCGCAACATCCTGGCGTCGCGCGGGGACGCCGTGCGCGGTCCGCTGGGATGCTGACCGGCCAGGATCTCGCGGGCATCCTGGCAAGCGCCGGCGTGGCCACTCAAGACGAGCTCGCCGAGTTCATTTACTGGCAGTGCTATGTCAAGCCATTCTCCGAATTCTCCGAACCCACTCCGGAACCGCCCCCTCCCATGGACCTCACGCCCGTCCTCCGCGCCGCCCACGCCGGCCAGCCCTGCCGCGAGTTCGGATGGCGCGTCGCACAGGTGCTCGAGTACGGGCGCATCCTGGCGCGCAAGGCGGGGAAGCCCGGCGCTTCGAACCCGGCCATTACCTCAATCTCGACTCGCCCTACGGACCGCCCGAGAAAGATCAGCGGATTGCGATCTGCCTGCCGAAGGACTCCACCTCGGTTCAGCCCGGCTACTATCACCTCTTCGGCGAGGCCATCGGGGAGGACGGCGAAGGTCCGCGCCTGCTTCGCTTCTATTGGAACGTCACGGCGGAAGGCGCTCCGCGGTTGGTGAGCCTCATCACGCGGGCGCTGGGACATTTTCAGATCCCGTACCAGATGAAGCTCCCGCAATGGCGCAAGGCATATTTCCGCCGCGACGCCGCCTTCCTTTGTATCAACCGGCGCTACTACCGCATCGTGGCCACGATCCTCGCCGGCGTCCACGCGGAGATCGCCGAACATCTGGGTCCCGACTCGCAGCTGTTCACCAAACCGCTGGCGCGCGGCCTGGCGATCGCCGAGAACCCCGGCGACAGCTTCGGCAAGACGCGCAGCCAAATCGTGGCGCAGGCGCTGTGGAAGGCTCGCGAGCAAGGACTCACCGGCGAGGCTGAGCTCCTCGAAGCGCTCGACAGGGAATTCCGCGAGGGCGGCCTGGTTCTCGAACGGCCGTACCTCAACCCCGGATCGCGCGGCGAGTACGAGCTGCCATGAGCGCCAAGTTCCTGGAGACGGCCGGCCGCATCGGGGCGCGCCCCTGCCGCGACGCCATATGGGCCGGCGGGCGCTGCAACTGGATCGGCGGGTACACCGAATCGGCGTCGATCATGGTTCATCGCGCGCTCACGCCCGAGGTCTGCAGCGGCACCAGCGGGATCGCGCTGCTCCTGTTCCGCCTGTTCGAGGCTACGGGCGAAAAGATCTTCCGCATGACGGCCGAGGGCGCGCTGCAGCAGGCGCTCTCCAAGGAAGACGAGCTGCGCGCCGCGCGGCGCTTCGGGTTCTTGGACGGCCTGTCGGGCATCGCCTGCGTGGCCGCCACTGAACAGGCGCGTACTTCTATCTGCGGCTCGCCAACCCGGCGAGGCTCGCTAAGCCGGGGTCTGGATGAAGGTTGCGACATCCGGCCAGTTCCAATCGATGATCCGCGCATCGTGGATCTCTTCGGGCACCGCGCTCTTGTCGCAATTCTCCATGTAGACGCCGAGAACCGGCATCTGGGTATCCCGGATGCATTCCATTTCCCACTTGACTCCGGCGCCGTGCCTGGTCTTCTTGCTAATCAGGACAATGGCTGCGTCGCATTCGAAGGCCCGGCTGCGGCACGCGGCTTTCCACCGCGGTACCCACGGCTGCTTGGCAGGCATGTCCGCGAATTCGACGGGGAGTTTGGCGCTTTTGGCCTGGTTGACCACCAGGTCGCGATACTTATAGTCCTCTTCGGCGTACGCCAGGAAGATGCGAATCATTTGAGTGGCCATAGCAGATTCAGATGCATCAAGTTTCTCACAAAGGGCTGGGGGGAGCGGAGCGGGGCCGCAAGAAAGTGCGGCTGCCCGCGTAACCAATTCGAGGCATTGGAGTATAAGCAGTATAAGGAGTCGTCGATGAAGGTACTGATGGTATCCCTGCTGCTGCTCGCCCCGGCATTTGCGAGTTCCGATTGGTCCAGGTTTGAGGGACGGAGGGCCAGAGCCGAGGCCCGCCGCGACCGGATGGAGGCGCTTCGGGAGACTCGCCGCGCGCGTGTGGAGTCGAGGCGCGATGGGCGCCGGGCGATCGCGGAAGCGGCCCGCGAGCGCATGCGCGACCGCGCCCAACAACGAAGGGAAATGCGGGAAGCTCGCGCCGAGGCGATGAGGGAAGCCAGGCAGGCGCGCCGGTCTACTGGACGATGGTTCTAGCGCATGGGTGACAGGCCAGGAGGCCTGTCCCACTAGAAATCGTCGTCGGTCTTCTTCTTGCGTTTGCGGCGGAGGATCACGATCGCGATCAGGAGCACGCACAGGACGCCGGCGACGATCTGCACCGTTGATTGGGTCATGAGAATCTGTCCTTCCGAAATCGGCAGTATAGCACTTTCAACTGAGAATTCTATTCCTGCCGCAAGGCCTGGCCCAGCCTGTGTGGATCGATCCGTGACGCGCGGCGGGCCGGGATGTAGCATGCCGCGAGAGCCACAGTCGCCAGCACTCCGATCGCCGCGAGGAAGGCCGGCTTGCCGGTGGCGGTCACTTCGAACAGCAGGCTGCCGAAGGCCCTGCCTGCCGCGGCGCTGGTCGGGTTTTTCGAAACGATGCGGCGCCGCTGCATCCGCTGCGGCGCGGAAGAAAACGCCGCCCGCTCATTGCCGCGGAGCGTAGTATCCCGCGCGGGAGTCCAGCTTCAGCGGCGGCAGCCCTTGGGGCGGCAGCAATTCGATGTGCAGCTTCCGGAAGGCGCCATCGTGCGCCGGATTTCTGGGGACATATTCGAGCAAGTAGAGGTTCCGCAGCTCGACGGCGATACGGGATGCCACATCCGCCATAGACGTAGCGTCCCCGAGGGTGAAATGCCGTCCCCCGGTCTGCTCCGTGAGACCGGTCAGGAGCTGTGCCGGCGGATCGGTAGTGTCCGCGATACTCATGGCGTAAACCGGCACGTGCGCTTGGAGAAACTCAAGCATCCGGTTCAACTTCCGGAAGACACCTGCCACGTCGGTGCTGGAGTTGTCGCTGCCGGTATCGGTGATCGCCAGGATCGCCTTCCGCTGATTGTGCGCCTCCCCCATCTGGCGCATCGCCAGGTCGATGGCGTCGAACAACGCTGTTCCTCCATTGGGCCGCATCTGCGCGATCTGCCTTTGAATCTCGTCGCCATCGCCTGTAAACCCGATGGCCAGTCGTGCCTCCTCGTTGAACTGCACCACGAAGAACTCGTCCTGCGGATTGGCGATTTTGAGAAACTGCTGGACAGCCTGCTCCACCTGGCCGAACTTCGTGCGCATGCTGCCGCTGGTATCGATGACCAGGCCTACGGACAGCGGCAGGTCCGCAGTGGAGAAGCGCGCGATCTCCTGCTCGACGCCGTCCTCGAAGAGCCGGAAGTTGGCCTTGTCGAGACCGGTGACGAAGCGGTTGCGCGGATCTGTGACGGCGACCTGGATCGACACGGCGGCCACGCCGGTGGTCTGGCTCGCAGCCGGCGCGAGCGGCCTGGGCGGCGCTTGCGGCGCAGGGGCCAACTGAGGCGGTGCTTCGCCGGTTTGCGCCTCCGGCGGGGCGGGCGTTTGCGGCGGTTCGATCACCGCCGCCGCGGCCGCCGGGAAGTCCGGCGGCATCGGCATGGCGAAGGCGATCACCCCGGGCGCGCGGGCGGCCATCCATGCCATGGCCGCGAGAGCGGCAGCCACAGCGGCGAACCGCGCCTTCAGCGGGCGCGTCCCGGTATGACGGGACTTGTCCAAAAGCATATCCACCCTCCTGGTCAGGTGCGACCGCTCGTCGGCTGCGGCGGCCGCCACCAGCGAGCTGCGGACCCCGCCGGTCAACTCGGCTACGCGGGTCAGACACGCGGCGTACGGCCGGGGCCTTCCCGTCGCCTGCACTACGAAATCGTCGCAGGCTATCTCGCGCTCCAGATCGATACGGCGTGCGATCCAGCGCACTACGGGATCGAGCGCGAACAGCGCCTCCGCGATTCGCTGCACGATGAGGGCGGCATCATCGCCGCGCGCCAGGTGCGCCGCTTCGTGGAGGCCGATCTGGTCCAACTCGGCTTCATCCAAAGCCTCGAGGAAGGGAGCGGGAATCAGAATCGCCGGATGGCGCAAGCCCGCGACCATGGGGGTCGCGATTTCGGCCGATACCGCGAGGCGCACCCGCCGGCGCGCCGATCCGCACTGCCTGAGCCAGGTTTCCAGGCGAGCGGACAGGTGCCCCGGAGCCCCCGAGGCCCGCGCTTTGCGACGCCCGAGCACTACCCAGCTCATCGCCAGCCGGAGCAGCATGAGAACCGCTGCGACTACCCAGGCCGCACCCATCCACTGCGGCACGCGCCCCACGGTAATCCCGATGGGGAGGCGCGGGCGGGCCGATGGCGCCGCCGTTTCCGCCGCCGCGACGCGACGCGCCGTCCTGTCCGGTCCCCTGGATTCCCGGGGACTGAACGGCGTGAGTGCCACCGGTTGCGGCGACGCACCCTCCACACGCGGGGCCGGGCGTCCCGGCAGGTAGAACACCGGCAGGATCACCGCGAGGACGAGCGCCGCCCACCATACCAAATACCGGGTGGCCGCATTCAGGAGACGCGACGCCGCCAGCATGCCCAGCCATACCGCCGCCGTTACCAGGGCACTAACCATGGCGCCGTCGATCAGCGCCGCCAGGATTGCGTTCATGACTGGTCCTCCTCGATACGCTTTCGCAGCCGCGCCAGTTCCCTGGCGCCGACCTTCTTACGCTCCATCAGATTCAACATCAGCAGTTCCGGCGAGTCCTCGAAGAACCGCCGCAGCAGGTGCGCGATGGCGTTCTCGCGGGCCTGCTCGCGCTTCACCACGGGCCGATATACAAACGAGCGGCCGTCCTTGGTATGCCGCAGGTAGCCTTTGTTCTCCAGAATGCGCAGCGTGGTGAGCACCGTGGAATAGGCCAGGGGAACACTCTTCGGCAGGCCTTCGACCACGCCGGAGACGGTCGCCTTGCCTTTCTCCCAAACGACTTCCATGAGCCTCAGTTCGGCATCCGTGAGATTCCGGGATTTCTTCCGCGCCACGCGCCGCTCTCCTCCCATTAAGGAATTAATAGTTGTAGGATACGCCACGCGCGCCATTCTGTCAATTAAAACTTTAATAGTTCGCGGGCGGCGTTGGTCCGCTCCCGGCGCTCGCCGGCGTTGGTCCGCTCCCGGCGCTCGCCGGCCGGCCGCACCCCGGCGCTCGCCGGCGTTGGTCCGCTCCCCGGCGCTCGCCGGCCGGCCGCACCCGCGGAGGGCTTTCGGGGATGGCGCTGGCGGCCCTGCGCCTGCCGGCGATCGGCAGCGAACAGATGGTGGTGACGCTCCCGCGGGCGGTCACTGCCGGCCGATGCCGGTTATCATCGGATGTATGGCCTCTGCCGGGCCGGGAAGCCTCTTACAAGCCGACCGCATCAGCAAGAACTTCGGCGGCGTCGCGGCTCTCCGAAACGCGCACTTTGCCTTGCGGCGCGGCGAAGTCCACGCGCTGATCGGGGAGAACGGGGCGGGGAAGAGCACCCTCGCCAAGATCCTCGCCGGCTCTTTGAAGCCGGACTCCGGCAGCATCCGGATCGACGGACGGCCCGCGGCCATTTCCAGCCCGCTCGACGCGCAGCGCCTGGGCATCGGCATCATCTACCAGGAGCTCGACCTGTTCCCGCACCTGACGGTGGGAGAGAACATCGTCATCGGCAATTTACGTTTTTCGGAATCGCGCCTGGAAGACTTCTGCCGGCCCTTTCTCGACCAGGCCGGGCTCGCCGTCAGCGTGCGCCGGATGGCCGCGTCGCTCTCCATCGGGGAGAAGCAACTGCTGGCCATCGCGCGCGCGCTGAGCATGAACGCGCGCGTCATCCTCATGGACGAGCCCACCAGCTCGCTGTTCGACGACGCGGTCGAACGGCTGTTCGGACTCATCCGCGGATTGAAGGAGCGCGGCGTCTCCGTGGTCTACGTCTCGCACAAAATGGACGAGATCTTCCGCATCTGCGACCGCGCCACCGTGCTGCGCGACGGGGAAACCGTCGGGACGATGGAGATGGGGACCGCCACGGCAGGGGAGATGATCCGCCTGATGGTGGGCCGCGACCTGCTCATCGCCGCCCGCCCGTATCGGCGCCCGCCGGGCGAAATGCTTCTCCAGTCCACGGGCCTGACCACCGGTAAGCTGCAGGACCTCTCGTTCGAGTTGCGCCGCTGCGAAGTGCTGGGGGTTGCCGGACTGGTGGGTTCGGGACGCAGCGAATTGGGCGCGGCGCTGTTCGGCATCGACCGGATTCACGCGGGCCGCGTGCAGTTGCGGGGCGCCCCTTTCCGGCCCGCGTCGCCGTGCGAGGCGATCGGCCGCGGCATCGGACTCGTCCCCGAAGACCGCCGTCTGGAGGGCCTCATGATGACCATGAGCGTGCTCGAAAACGGCACCCTCACCGTGCTCGGCCGAATGCAGAAGATGGGGTTCATCCGCCGCGGTCAGGAAAGAGCCGAACTGAGTAAGGCGGCGCGCCGCGTGTCTCTGAACTGCCCGTCACCAGGTTCGCCAGTGGCCACCCTCAGCGGCGGAAACCAGCAGAAGGTGCTGCTGGCGCGCTGGCTGCTGCTCGATCCCGACGTGTTCTTCCTGGACGACCCCACTCGAGGCATCGACGTCGGAGCCAAGCAGGACATCTATCGCATCATCGACGATCTGGCCTCGGCGGGGAAAGGGGTCATCCTGGTCAGTTCGGAACTGCCCGAGCTGCTGCGCTGCTGCGACCGGATTCTGGTCTTGTGCAACGGCCGCGCCGCCGCGGTTTATGATGCAAGGGAAGCCACCCAGGAGAAGATCATGGCAGCGGCCACCAGTTTCGCGAGCCCGGCGCGGGGCAGCATTTGATGACGG
>JBGPKH010000321.1:0-9870 GCA_041485845.1 Bryobacteraceae bacterium | reverse complement strand
TAAAGCAAAAAAATCCAATAATCAATAGGAAACATCGCATATATTCCGAACTAATGCATGTCTACACATTCCAAGCCAAAATCGACCTAACTGCTTCAGTTAGAATTGCTTACCTCAAAATGTCAGGGTGAACATCCGTTCGAAAACCGGCCGCGGGATCTCGGCCGAGGTCTCCGGTAACTGTTCCAGAGCCACCAGGGTATCGCGGAGCATGGCCTGTGGATTCGGGGTTCCCGGAGGTTGATCCTGCATGCCGCCGGAGAAGCCGATCGGGATACTTGCGGGAGTCCTCCTGGCGCAGCCCGATGCGTCGTCGGGTCCGCCTGGCCGGCGCCGCCGTGGACCGAGCCGGTTTCAGCAGCGCGTGGCCATCGCCCAGGCGCTCATGACCCGGCCGCGCATTCTACTCATGGACGAAGCCTTCAGCGCGCTCGACCCCGGCACGCGCAAGGAACATGCAGCGGCTCATCCGTGAGCTCTGGCGATCCACGGGAACCACCATTCTGTTCGTCACTCACAACACCCACGAAGCGTTGCGCCCCGGCGCGCGGATCATCGTGCTGGCAGGGAATCGCCGGAGCAAGCTCGCGCGTGATGCTCGACCTGCCGGTTCCGGAACCGTGCCACCAGACCGAGATGCCGCGCCTCATCCACCGCCTGGAGAGCGTGTCCGAAGGCGCTACAGTGTTGGTGGGGCAGGCGCTCTCGCCATGCGCTTTCGCCTGCCAAGTGGCGGGCAACGTGGCCATTCCGATGGGGGCGAGCTGGACGGAAGTGCCGTTCACGTGGCGCCACTTCCACCTCCAGTCCGAGACTCACGGCCTGCACGGATCGGTCCGATTGACCACCCTTCTTGGCCGGCAATTGAAGTGGCAAAGGCCAATGCCCATGGCTTCGGCCGCCCACGATTGCCATGCCCGACCCAATCCACGGCAGCGTAGCGGTACGTCAACTGTTTCAGCCGACGGCCACGAGGGTCGGCAAACCGGCTGGCTTCGGCCACTCCGATCCGCCCCTCCACTGCGTTTTCATTTACCTACAGTCTCTGCAACTCGTTTGGACTTAACGGCATCGCCTTTCAGGATAAGAGGTGACAGAGTCTCGTTGCAAATAGAGGGTGAAACTTTTCCGGAATCCTGGTCCGACCTTCTATGATATATTTGAGTGCCTTGTTGCAAAGGGAGTATATCTTTGCTAATTTACCGTTTCCTTTCTCTTGCTGCCCTGCTGTCTGTGGGAGGGTTGTCTCGACTCTCGGCTCAGGCACCCATCCAGATCACCAGCGCCGTTACGGCGCGCACTCCGAACCCCAGCAATTTTTGCGCTGCCCCTCCCTCGGAGACCAACTACCTCACCACCGACAACGCCGTTTGGATCATGTTTACCTATAGCGGTGGAACGGCGGGCGACAAGGGATATGTGGAGTGGTTCGATCCGAACGGAAATCTCTATACCACCTACACGTTGCAGCAGTCCTCGACCGGCGGCGGTTACTGCTATGGCTACCTCATCAGCATTTACGGGTATACGCCGGGGTCAACACCGGGGAACTGGCGTGTGAGACTGCGCTGGAATACCACCGAAGTCTTCAGCCGGCCATTCACGATTTCCGTTCCGCCCACCTCCGCGATTACACTGGTCAGCAATACGTCCTTGCCGCAGGCCGTTGCGGGTGCGCCCTACTCGTTTACTTTTCAGGCGAGCGGCGGAAGTGCGCCTTACAAGTGGTCCATTACGAGAGGCGCTCCGCCTGCCGGAGTCTCGCTTTCCGAGGCAGGGGTGCTCAGTGGGACGCCGACGAGTTCCGGTTCCTACCTGATGCAGTTGCACGTGGCCGATTCGGCCGGCCAGATTTTGGACCGGGACGTCTCGCTTGGCGTCGCTCTGCCGTCGCTGCGAATCGGCGTGGGCTCGCTTGCGTTTTCTTACACTCAGGGCGGTGCAGTTCCGGCGCCGCAGACCTTTTCTCTCACCAGCACCGGCTCGGCGCTTCCGTTCAAAGTGACTTCCGACCAGACCTGGCTGACGGCAACGCCCCCAACCGGCAACACGCCAGGCACGCTGAGCGTAGCCGTGCAACCGCAGAGTCTCGCGCCGGGGGCGTATCAAGGCACGCTGACGATTCAATCCAGCGGAAGCAACGTTTTCCAGCAGACGGTGGCCGTTACTCTGGCAGTCCTGCCTGCGGGCACGGGGACTCCGGGCGGCATCATCAGTACAGTTGCAGGCACGGATTGGACATTTACAATCTCCGGCGGCTCGGCGCTGAAGACGCCTTTCGGGGACATTTACGGAATCGCCGTGGATTCGTCCGGTAACCTGTATTCCGCCGACGCCAATAATCACGTCGTGGTGAAAGTGCGGCCGGATGGCACCGCCATCGTGGTAGCCGGGAACGGCTTTGCGGGCTTCTCCGGCGAGGGAGGGCTCGCAGTCAATGCCTCTCTGAATGGGCCGCAGTCGGTTGCGGTTGACCGGGCCGGGAACCTCTTCATCACTGACACTAACAATCACCGCATTCGTCGCGTGTCCGCGGCCGACGGGACGATCAGCACTATTGCAGGCACCGGACGCTCCTCGTTCGGCGGCGATAACGGTCCCGCGTTGAACGCCTTGTTGAGCTATCCCAGGGCCATGGCTGTGGATCCATCGGGAAATATCTTTTTCTACGATTCCGGAAATGCACGAATCCGCGAAATCACGGTCTCGGGAACGATTTCGACCGTGGCTGGAAACGGAAAATACGGGTATTCGGGCGAAGGCGCCGCTCTGACGGTCGCCACGGACGTCACCTACGGGATGGCACTAGATCCCGGGGGCAACCTCTACTTTGGGGATAGCGAGCACCACGTTCGCAAGCTCACACCCGACGGACAGACTGTTCTGGTCGCCGGTACTGGCCAGTACGGGTTCGGCGGCGATAACGGCCCGGCGACCAAGGCCACTTTGGATGATGTCCAGGGTCTGGCGATCGACGGCACCGGGAATATCTACTTCTCTGAGTTGAATAATCACCGCATCCGGGAGATTCTCGTCAACGGCATTATTGTCACCTACGCCGGGTCCGGCGACTTCGCCAGTTCGGGTGACAACGGACCAGCCCTTAAAGCCGGCATGACCCCGATTGCCCTGGCAGTGACCAATTCGGGTGTGCTCTACCTCACGGACTACGTTCCGAAGGTCATCCGGCGAATTGACGCGTCGCTAACCATTACCACGGTGGCCGGAAACGGCCAGTACCGCAATGTTGCCGATGGAAACCCGGCGATCAACTCTTTCTTCAATTCTGCGCAGGGATTGGGCTTCGACAGCGCCGGCAATCTATTCATTGCCGATTTCGGCGGCGAACGGGTACGGAAGGTGACATCCGCCGGGATCTTCAGTTCAGTCGCGGGCATTGGGACCTTCGGATGCTGCGGCGTCGACGGCGGCGCAGCCACCGCAGCGCTTTTGGGTGGCCCCCGCTCGATTGCAGTAGATGCCCAGAACAATATCTATTTCGCGGATTCCGGCAATCACCGGATCCGGCGAATTGGGACGGATGGGAAGATAACCACCTTCGCCGGCGCCGGGTTTTATGGAACCGGTGGGCTCTACGATGGCGACGGCGGCCCCGCTACCAAGGCCCATCTGAGTTCGCCCTTGGGCGTGGCATTAGATAGCAACGGGAATCTCTACATCGCAGATGCAGGTAACCATGTTATCCGCCGCGTGGGTACTGACGGCAACATCACCACCTTCGCCGGTACGGGCCAGAAAAGAGGCTTTGGCGGCGACGGAGGCCCGGCCACGAGCGCGCTTCTCAACGCTCCGTCCGGCGTGGCCTGCGACTCCTCCGGGACGCTCTACATCGCCGACGAATACAATCATTCGATTCGCGTGGTGTCGTCGGGCGTGATCACAACGCTTGCCGGCAATCAGAAAGCCGGATATTCCGGAGACGGCGGACCGGCGGATAAAGCGTCCCTGAAGAACCCGACCGCCGTCGCCGTGGATCCATCCGGAAACGTTTACATCTCGGAATACTTTGGAAATCGCATCCGGCAGGTGACTCCAGGGGGCACCATTACCACGGTTGCCGGCACCGGCATCTTCGGATTCGGAGGCGACGGCGGTCCGTCCGCGGCGGCTTTGCTCAATGGTCCCATCGGCACCATAGCAATTCGGAATGGCGTGCTTTACTTCACCGACACCAACAATCACCGCGTGCGCGCAATCACTTTCGGAACCGCTACCAACGCTCCCACACTCGGCGTATCGCCCACGTCACTGTCTCTCACCGCGTTCAGTGGCGGAGCCGTAACTGTCGGTATCCCGGTAGCCGCTTCCAGTTCCAGCGCCGGGCTTCCCGTCCAGGTGGCGGTCAGCACCTCCAGCGGAGGCAGTTGGCTCAAGGTCGATACCACTGCCGCGAACTGCCCGGCCAACGTCACCATCAGCGCGGATCCCACCGGTCTGGCCGCCGGCAAGTATCAGGGGACGGTGTCGGTCCTTTCGCCGTACGCCAACCCTCCGCACGCCGACATCGCGGTCACGTTCACCGTCAAGGACCCCGTAACCGGGCATCTGAACACCGATACCACCCCCCTCTCGTTCCCCGTGCTGACCGGAGCCAGTCCCATCACCGCGCAGATTTCGCTGACCACTTCAGGCAGTGGCAGCCTTTCTTTCGTCGCCGGGAGCAGCACGTTCTCGGGAGGGCCATGGCTCGCGGTTACGCCCTCGAACGGGACCACTTCCGCGTCCTCGCCGGACACACTCGCTATTACCATCACCCCCGGTTCTCTGGCCGCCGGCGTCTATAGCGGGCTGGTCACGTTGAGTTCCCCGGATAACACCGATCCGTCGATCAACATTCCGGTGACCCTGGTGATCAGCAATCCCCTGCCGATCATCCTGCTGTCGCAGACCGGCCTCACCTACCAGGCCGTACAGGGCGGCGGCAACCCGTTGCCGCAGACGATCGACATTCTTAATATCGGTCAGGGCACGATGAGCTGGACGGCCACCGCGCAGCCGCTCACCGGTTCGAAATGGCTTTCCGTCTCTCCCGCGAGCGGCACGGTGACCACGCCCTTCGTGACCTTCTCCACCGCGACGGTAAACGTGGACGCCTCGGGCCTCGCACCCGGTAACTATTTCGGGCAGATTCAGGTGCGCGCCACCGGAGCCAACAATGCACCGCAGACCATCTCGGTGGTGCTGAACGTCTTTCCGCCCGGGACCCCGCTCCCACCCGAAGTGCGCCCCACCGGCCTGGTGTTCGTCGGCTCGCCCGGCAACCCGCCCGGCAGCCAGACGGTTTCGATCGCCAACCGTGGAACGGCGGACGTCGGCTTCAACTCGAACAAGATCACTTACAATAACGTGAACTGGATGTCCAACGCGCCCGTTGTCGGCACTGTACGCGCGAATTCGCCCACGCAGATGACCGTGCTTCCGGACTTTTCGGCTCGCAACCCGGGTGTGGATCGCGGCGTCATCACCGTCCTGTTTGCCGATGGATCCGCCCAGACCGTGAACGTTCTGTCGGTGGTGCCCCCGGCCGGTTACAAACCCAGTGCGGAGCCGCAACTCATTCGGGCCGCTGCCGCTTTGGGGCCTCACGCATCGGGCTGCACCCCGAGCAAGCTGGTGGGGCAGATGACCAGCCCCTCGCCCACATCCGCGGCAAGTCCGCTGGGGCAGCCGCTCAGCATGGAACTGCACCTGGCGGACGATTGTGGCAACCCGGTTACCGACAAGTATCCCGCCAGCGTCACAGTCCGCTTCAGCACCGGCGAATCCGGTCTTACGATGCAGCACACCGCCAATGGCAAGTGGACCAAGACGTGGCAGCCGCAAAGCACTCAGCCCACAACGGTTACCGCCGCGATCACGGCTCTGGCGGGTAAAGACTATAATGTCCTCGGCTACCAGGTGCTGATGCCGATGGTTTTAAGCAACGGTGCCCCAGTTCCATTGGTCTACCAGGATGGGGTCCGGAACGCCGCCAGTTACAACGCGGCTCCCGTGGTGTCTCCCGGAAGCTTGGTCGCAGTGTTCGGTAATCTGTTGGCCGATCCGAACGGACAGCAACCCGGAACCGTGCCTGTGCCCACCTCACTCGGCAACACGCAGGTCAAGCTCGGGGATGCGTTGCTGCCGCTTTTCTACACCAGCAACGCCCAGTTGAATGCGCAGGTCCCGTTTGACATCCAGGAGAATTCGCAACTTCACCTGGTGGTGCAACACGGCAATACGCTCAGCGTACCGGCATCTGTGTCGGTGGCAACCGCCCAGCCGGCCATCTTCACGCAGAACCAGCAGGGCACCGGGCCGGGAGCAATCGTCAACGGGGTTACCAACGTCCTGGCGGACTCCAAGAACCCCGTCCACGCAGGAGACGTAATCGCGATCTACTGCACGGGTCTTGGGAAGGTGATCCCGCCGGTCCGGGAAGGTGTCGCGGCATCGACGACCGTTCTCAGCCAAACGGTGAACACGGTCACCGCAATGGTGGGCAATGTTCCGGCCACCGTCAAGTTCGCCGGCCTTGCGCCGGGGTACGTTGGGCTGTACCAGGTGAATGTTCTGGTTCCCCAGGGGTTGGCTGCGGGCGACAACGTGCCGGTAGTCCTGACCGCGGGCTCGCAGGTAAGCCCACCCGCTACGATTTCGGTGCGGTAAACCGGCTGCGGCGAATCCACGCCTATCGCGCGCGCCGCAGGGCCCGGCCGGGCTTGGCTCCGGTGTGCTCGCCGCCCCGGATCACTTCCACCCCGTTCACCAGGACCTCCGACACGCCGGTGGCAAACTGCATGGGCTTCTCGAACGTCGCGTGATCCTGGATGGCCGCGGGGTCGAACACCACGACGTCGGCGAAGTATCCTTCGCGCAGCCGGCCGCGGCGCTCAATCCCGAGGTTTCCCGCGGGGAGCGAGGTCATCTTGCGCACCGCCTCCTCGATCGGCAGTAGTTTCTCGTCGCGCACGTAGCGTGCATACACACGCGCGAAGTTTCCGAAGGCCCGCGGGTGCGCGCTGGCCTTCAGAAAGACCCCATCGTTGCCCATAGGGTCGGCGTCGGAAGCGAAGCTCAGCCACGGGAGCACGATCTGGCGGCGAATGTTGTCTTCGCTCATGAGGAAGTACACGGTGCCCACGCGGGAGTCGTCCTCGATCACCAGGTCCATCGCGGCGTCCTCCGGCGAGGTGTTGCGCATGCGCGCCACCGCGCCGAGAGTCTTGCCGGTGAGCGGCTTCAGCTTCTCGTTTTTGAAGCCGATGAGGAGAACCTTGTCGGGCGATCCGGTGGCGAGGTAGAGATTGTCCCACTGGCCGCCCGGCTCGCGCATCTCGCGCTTCACCCGCCGGCGGATCGCCGGGTCCTGAAGGCGTTTGCGCCACGACTCAAGCCCGCCTTCCTGGACCCACGGCGGCATGGACGCATCCAGTCCCGTGGCGCCGGCCGTGTAGGTGTACATGTCGGCGGTGATCTGCAAACCTTCGGCGCGCGCGGCTTCCACCTTGCGGATCACCTCGGGGAGCTTGCCCCAGTTCTTCTCGCCGGCCAGCTTCAGGTGGTAAATCTCCGCCGGAATCTTCGCCTGGCGCGCGATGGAGATCAACTCGTCGATGGCCTCCATTTCGTGGTCGCCTTCATTGCGCACGTGCGAGATATAGATGCCGTGATAGCGCGCGGCCACCTCAGCCAGCGCGATCAGCTCGCCGGTCCTGGCGTACACGCCCGGCTGGTAGATCAGGGCGGAGGCGACGCCCAGCGCGCCGTCTTCCATGGCCTTGGCCGTGAGGGCGCGCATCTGGTCGAGCTCCGCGGCCGTCGGCGCGCGGTTGGCGCGGCCCAGCACGTTGACGCGCGGCGTGGCCGCTCCGATGAACGAGGCGATGTTGGTCGAGATGCCGCGGCGCGCGAGCGTGTCCAGGCCCTCCGCCAGGCTGTGCCAGGTGACGTCGTAGTGGAAATCGACTTCCTGCCTCTGGTACTCGGCGCGCATGGCATCGTTCAGCGGCCCCATGGATTCGCCTTCGCCGAAGATCTCGAGCGTGACCCCCTGGCGGATGTCGCTCTGGGCGCGGCCGTCGGTAAACAGCCCGGTCTCGCCGCTCATCATGTTGAGGAAGCCGGGCGCGATCACCTGGCCGTGCACGTCGAGATCGGTGCGCCCGCGAGCGCCGGCAAGATCGCCGGCCTTGGCAATGGTGTCGCCGTTGATGGCAACCCCGCCGGCGATGCACGGAGCGCCCGTGCCGTCGCAGATGCGGCCGTTTCGCAGGACCACGTCGAACTGCGGCGGGCGCGCGCAGGAGAATAACAGCAGCGAAGCGGCGATTGACAGTCTGATGGATTTCATTCGGTTCTCCCAGGTTTTCAGAGGTCAACCAGCCCGAGGCCGATCTTCAGCGCCCCATCGACTTTGCGCATCGTCGCAGCGTCAAGCGCCCCCAGCCTTCTAATAAGCCGCCGGTGGTCCACGGAGCGGATCTGCCCGAGTTCGATAGCCGATAGCACAGAGAGCCCATTCCCCTTAGTGGACGCTACGATCACCTCGACCGGGTATGGCGTTGGCGACAGCTTCGACGTGATGGCCGCCACGATGGTGACCGGGCTGTGCCGGTTCCCGATGTCGTTCTGGACGATGACGGCCGGGCGGGTCTTTTGGATCTCGCGGCCGCGGGCCGGATCAAACTCGACGAGGTAAACGTCTCCCCTGCGAGGGAATGTCATGTCCGTTTTGATTTCGCGGTTTTCTTCACCTTACGGGATTCTTCAATGGTCCGCCCCGCCTCCTCTTCAAGCGGAAACCATTCGGCGGCCATCGCGAGATCGCGTTCGGCATTCGCGCGGTAGCCGGCTGCGAGCTGCTCGCGAAGGCTCTGTCTGCCCTGCGTTTCGACATAATGCCTGACTGCCCGGTCAATGAACCGGCTCCGGGAGCCTTTGGCCGCCACGCGGTCGAGCACCGCCGCGGTCCGATCCGGCAACACGATGTTGAGGCGTTTGCTCATGGGATTGTTCTTTGGCCGATCGACACCTGAAGCTTACACATCCAGGATGTGTATGTCAAATGCCGGCACCTGCCGCACCTGCCGCGCCCGCCCGGGATGTCCGGCGCCTTGGCGATTCTGCAGTTCGGCGGACAGGATGCGATTCCGACCGGCCCGCTCTGCAACCGCGACGAATACTTCAAGACGTGACCGCCAGCAACTGTTCGGCGTGCTCCGCCATTGCCACCAGCGCGTCATCGCGGCCCCACGCGGCGGTGATCTGGAGGCCCAGCGGCGCACCTTCGACCACCAGCGGTATGCCGATGGCCGGCACGCCGAGCGCCGTCCACGGCGCGTTGTTCGCCGGATCGCCGGTGGAATCGAAGCCGGCGGGAGCCGGACCGGTGGCTGCGGGGCTGAGGATCGCGGGATATTCCCAAAAAACGCTCGCTACGGCTCCGCGCAGGCTTTCGACGCAAGCGCGGGCCTCGTGAAACTCCTGCTCGGACATTTCCAGGCCCCGGCGCACCAGTTCCGCGAGGCGGCGGCCGATCCCTTCCCCGAACTGGCGATAGCGGGCGGCATGGGTGCGGGCACCCTCGTAATCGTTGATGGCGCGGGCCGCCGCGGTCAGGCGATCCCATCCCTCGGGCAGATCTACTGCGTCTACGCGCACGCCGGCCGCGCGCAGCTTTTCCGCAGCCGCATCGATGGCCCGCGCCATCGGCTCCTCGGCCGGCACGCGGAAGAGGGCCGCGCGATGGAGTTGCGCGGCGGACCTTCCGGAGGAGCCGCGCGCCCGCGCCATCGGCTCCCCGGCCGGCACGCGGAAGAGGGCCGCGCGATGGAGTTGCGCGGCGGACCTTCCGGAGAAGCCGCGCGC
>JBGPKH010000320.1:0-9892 GCA_041485845.1 Bryobacteraceae bacterium | reverse complement strand
GTGGGCCCGCGGGTCGGACTTGGTGAGGCCCGTCATCTCGTTGCCGTCCGGCCGCGTCTTTTTTTCCGGAGTGTAGCGGATGGTCTGCAGGGTGTGGGAGATCGTCCCGTTATCGCCCAGCACTTCCTCGCTGACGCCCAGACGCTCGTTGCCGAAACCGGAATCCCAGGTGAAGAGCATGTCGTCGTGCTCCATCGAGACATTCATGGTGTCGGGCACTTCGCGGCCGTCCTTCCACAGGTAGAGGCCGCCCGTCATGGTGACCGCCTTGGGGATTCCCAGGCCCATCGCCTTGTACCAGAAGGAAATCTGGTGGCACATGTTCTCGTAGACGTTGCCGCCGGAGTAGTCCCAGAAGAAGCGCCAGTTGGCGTACCGGTTGGCGTCAAACGGCCGCTGCGGCGCTTCACCGAGGAACGACTTCCAGACAATGTTCTCGGGCGTCATGTCGGGATAGATGGGGTTGGTCCATTGCGGCTTGCCGTGCGGCGTGTTGCGGTACATGTGCCCGTGGATCATGGTGATCTTGCCCATCAGCTCGGGCTTGAGGAAGCTCATGGCGTCCGGCAGTTGCCCGCTGGACGTGTACTGATGCCCGATCTGCACCACGCGCTGCTTACCGGCCTTCTGGTACGCCGCGCGCATGCGCTTGGCGTGCTCCACGGAGAACGCCATGGTCTTTTCCTGGTAGACGTGTTTGCCGGCAACCAGCGTGGCGGTGAAGCACTCGGCGTGCAGGTGCTGCGGGGTGGCGATCAGGACCGCGTCGATATCTTTGTCTTCGAGCAGGCGGCGATAGTCGAGGTAGGTCTTGGCGTTGGGCGCGATCCGCTTGACGTCTTCCAGGCGGCGCGTGTAGACGTCGGCCGCGCCGATGCACTCGGTGTTGGGACAGGCCAGCGCCTGGCGCAGGATCTCGGAGCCGCGCGCGCCGGGTCCGATGATGCCGATGCGGATGCGCTCGTTCGCGCCGATGACTTTATCTGAGCCGCGGGCGGTGGACGCCGCCAATGTGCCCGCCAGACCGGTGGCCACTCTGCCGATGAAATTACGCCGAGACTGCATGGAACTGCTCCTTTAACTGTCCTTAGGGACACCTCGATTATAGCCAATGGGTCACCGGCAGCGGATTCCGCTGGCCGCCAGGCCGTGGTTTATGTTTAACCACGGCGAAACTCCAAGTCGTTGAAAAAACAACCCAGCGTGTTGGCTGCGTGACTGGTTTCCAGTCACCACCGCTCCACCACCAAAAAAGCGCATGGAGGAGGTCCGCAAAGCACTAGTCCTCTGCCTGTCTTACAATGTAGCAGACGCGCCTAGCTTCCCTGCCGGGTATTGACGCCAAACTCGCGGAGGGCATGGCGGATCAGATCGATCGACGGCGCCCCGTTGCGGGCCGCCGGACCGGCGTACGTTCTGCAGCACATGTCGAAACTGCGGGCCGTTCGGGCAGCGGGCTCCACGTCAACGCCGTCGATGCGGACTGTTGGCGATCCTGGAAAGCCGAGGGCTTCGGCCATTGCCTGATCCCGCACCTCAACGTGGTTGATGTCTGCCGCCAGGTGCTCTTGTTGCAAGGCTTCCCGGATCGCACGGACGGCCGGTTCGTAGTTAGGACAGTCCCGGAAATATAGAATGTCGATGGTCATGGTTTCCGTTTCCGGGTGGCCTGTTGGATTTCATCGATGACAGGACACCCCGTTTTTCAAGCTCGGTACTGGCCCATTCGGCAACCGGTTTGCCGTGAGCTTCCGGATTAGCGAGTCGGAACAAATGAGACACAGGCGATCAGCCCGAGATATGCTGGTCCCCAACTGGGCCGCCGACAAAGGCCTCCTGGCCTGTCCCCCTTCATCATCTCCATCATCTCCATCATCTCCCATCATCTTCCTTTTCGGTTGACCTTTTGCCCCGACTGGCGCATCCTAAAGACAGCCTCCGAGGGATGCGATGCGAAGACTCTGTGTGTCTGTTTTCACGTGTTGCGCGCTCCTGCTAGCCTCCGACACTTTCACCCAGCGGCAGCGCGACTTCTGGTCGTTTCAGAAGGCCAAAGATGTCAACCCGCCGGCGGTGGCCCACAAGACGTGGGTGCGCACCCCGATCGACAGTTTCATCCTGGCCAGGCTGGAGGCCAAAGGCCTGACGCCGAACGCGGCCGCGGACAAGACCGCCCTGCTGCGCCGCGCCTCGCTCGACCTGACGGGACTCCCGCCGGCTCCCGAGGAAGTGGACGCTTTCCTGGCCGACCAATCGCCCCAGGCCTTTGAGAAGGTCGTGGACCGGCTGCTGGCCTCGCCGCAGTACGGCGAGCGCTGGGGCCGCCACTGGCTCGACCTGGCGCGCTTTGCCGAAAGCGAGGGCTTCAAGGCCGACGAGATCCGCGCCAACGCCTGGCGGTACCGCGACTACGTGATCCAATCGTTCAACCAGGACAAACCGTACAACCGCTTCGTCGAGGAGCAGATCGCGGGCGACGAGCTATGGCCCGGCGATCCGCAGGCGCGTGTCGCTACCGGATTCAATCGCCACTACCCGGACGAGAGCAACGCCCGCAACCTTTATCAACGCCGGCAGGAAATCCTGGACGACATCACCGATACCACCGGCGCCGTATTCATGGGCCTGACGTACGGCTGCGCGCGCTGCCACAATCACAAGTTCGATCCCATCCTGCAAGCCGACTATTACCGGCTGCAGGCCTTCTTCGCCAACACCGCCGCGAGCGACCACATTCCCATGCTGCCGGCGGACCAGCTTGCGGAGTATCGGCAGAAACAGGCGGTGTGGGAGGAGAAGACTGCGCCCGTCCGCGCCAAGATTGCGACTTTGCTCGAGCCCCAAAAGCACAAGATCTCGGCGGACTACTTCGAAAAGTACCCGGCGGAAATCCAGGCCATGATTCTGAAGCCGGCCGCCGAACGGAACCCCTACGAGGGGCAGATGTGGGCCAAGGCCAAGCCGTATCTGGAGACGCCGGACGCCGACGCCGCCAAACAACTCCCGGCCGCGCAGAAGAAGGAGTACGAGGTCCTGAAGGCGGAACTGGCGAAGTTCGACGACATCCAGCCCGCAGACTTGCCCGAGGGAATGGGCCTGGCCGACCTTGGCCGCAGCGCTCCCCCGACCCACGTTCTGTCGGTCGGCGTCTACAGTAATCCGAAGGAAGAAGTGCAACCCGGCTTTCTCACCCTGCTCGATCCCGTGCCGGCGAAGATCGCGCCTCCGCAGGGGCTCGAATCCACCGGACGCCGGACGGCGCTCGCCAAATGGCTCACCGGCCCGGAGAATCCGCTCACCGCCCGCGTGATGGTGAACCGCACCTGGCAGCATCATTTCGGCCGGGGCATCGCCGGCACGCCCAGCGATTTCGGAATCATGGGCGAGCGGCCCTCGCACCCCGAGCTGCTCGACTGGCTCACCCGCGAGTTCGTGCGCAGCGGGTGGAGCATGAAGCACATGCACCGGCTGATCATGACGTCGGCGGTCTACCGGCAGTCCACGGCCTTCCGCCAGCCGGCGGCGGCTGTCGATTCCGACAACCGGCTGCTGTGGGCGTTTCCGCGGCAGCGCCTGGAAGGCGAAGTCATCCGCGATGCCGCCCTGATGGTATCGGGCGCGCTCAACCTGAAAGTGGGCGGACCCAGCGTGTTCCCGGATCTGCCCGACGGCATGGGCGGATTGCGCGGTGGCTGGAAGTTGTCGGCCGCCGACGAGCGCAACCGCCGCAGCGTGTACATCTTCGTGAAGCGCAACTCGCGCTACCCCATGATGGAAGCCTTCGATATGCCGGACACCCACGAATCGTGCTCGCGCCGCGAGATCACCACCACGGCGCCGCAGGCTCTCACCATGCTCAACGACAAGGTGACGCTGGAATGGGCGCAGGCGTTCGCGGCGCGCGCGCTGGCGGCCAAAGATCCCGTGGAGCGCGCCTTCCGTCTGGCCTATTTGCGATCGCCGGACTCCTGGGAAAAGGATACGGTGGCGACGTTCTTCCACAAACAGCAGGGTGTGATTGCCGGGCGGGTTGCCAAAAGCGAGAAGCTCGCACTGCCCACGCCGCTGCCCGAGGGGACCGACCCCGCATACGCGGCGGCGTTCGTGGACCTCTGTCACATGCTGCTGAACTCGAATGAATTCGTCTATGGGAATTAAGCCATGAATCCTCAACACTTCGTTCCCGCCCGCAGCCGCCGGGAGTTTCTCATGCGCTCCTCGGGCGGCCTGGGTGCGCTGGCTGTTTCTTCGATGCTTGAAGCAGCGCGACCCGCCGATCCGCTCGCTCCCAGGAAGCCCGACCATCCTCCGACAGCCAAATCGGTCATCTGGCTGTTCCTCGAGGGCGGCCCCAGCCACCTCGATATCTTCGACCCCAAGCCGGAATTGGAGAGGCTGGCCGGCCAGCCGATGCCGGCTTCCTACGGCAAGGTCATCACCGCGATGGGAACGGCGTCCAACACGCTCATGCCTTCCACGCGCAAATGGAAGCAGTACGGCGAGAGCGGCATGTGGGTCTCCGACTGGTACCCCAACATCGCCGAACACGTGGACGAGATGACCATGTTCCGCTCCTGCTGGGCGGACGGGCTCAACCACGTCGGCTCGGTGTGCCAGATGAACACCGGCTCCATTCTGGCCGGACGTCCGTCGATGGGCGCGTGGGTCACGTACGGACTCGGCGCCGCCAACAGCAACCTGCCGACGTTCGTGATTCTCACCGACGCGGGCGAGGTCCTCGGCGGCTCCAAGAACTGGAGCTCCGGCTTCCTGCCGGCGACGTACCAGGGCACGCTCTTCCGCCGGGAGGGCCAGCCGATTCTGGATCTCGCGCCGCCTTCGACCATCGGAGACGCGCAGCAGCGCGGCCGGCTCGACCTGCTGCGCGCGCTCAACCGCCACTTCGGCGACGCCCGGCCGGAAGACACCGAGCTCGAAGCGCGCCTCAACTCCTACGAGCTGGCCTACCGCATGCAATCGGCGGCGCCGGAAGCGGTGGACCTCACGAGCGAATCGGAAGCCACGCGCAAGCTGTACGGCATGGACCACCCGGTCACGGCGAAATTCGGGACCAACTGCCTGCTCGCGCGCCGCCTGGTGGAGCGCGGAGTCCGTTTCATCGAGCTGTACTCCGGCAGCGGCAGCGGCTGGGACGCCCACACGGACCTCGATCTGAATCACTCGAAACACTGCCTGGAGACCGACCGGCCGATCGCGGGACTGCTGACGGACCTCAAGGCGCACGGCCTGCTCGACAGCACGCTGGTGGTGTGGGGCGGGGAGTTCGGGCGCACGCCGTTCAACGAGAAGGGCAATGGCCGCGATCACAATCCCTGGGGTTTCAGCATGTGGATGGCGGGCGGCGGCGTGAAGAAAGGCCAGGTCGTCGGGCGCACCGACGACATCGGCCTGCGCGCCATCGAACGCCCCGTGCACGTGCACGATTTTCACGCGACGATTCTGTGGTGCCTGGGGCTCGACCACCTCAAGGTGACGTACCTGCACAACGGCCGCTCGGAGCGCCCCACCATCGTCAGCGGCGAAGTGGTTCGCGAGGCCCTGGCGTAGGCGGCACAGCCGTGAGACGCGCCGCCTGCCTCTTCCTGTTCCTGCTGCCCTTGCTGGAGGCGCAGACGCCGGCCGAGACGCGACGCGTGGTCGCGATCGCGCACCGCGGCGAGCACCTGCGTCATCCCGAGAACACCGTGCCCGCATTCGAGGAGGCCATCCGGCTGGGCGCCGACTACATCGAAGTGGATGTGCGCACCACCGCCGACGGCCGGCTGGTCTTGAGCCACGATGGCGCCGTCGACCGCTGCACCAACGGCCGCGGCGAGGTGGCCAAGATGACCTTCGCTGAAATCCGCGCGCTCGATGCCGGCGTCAAAATGGGACCCCAATTTGCCGGAACTCGCGTTCCCACCTTCGACGAAGTGCTCGACCTGGCGCGCGGCAGGATCGGCATCTACGTGGATGTGAAGCAGGTGGCGGCCAAAGACCTGGTGGATCACATCGTGCAACACGGCATGGCCGATCGCGTGGTGATCTACTCCGGACGCATCTCCCGGGACATCCAGCAGCTTAATCCGAAGTTGAAGATCATGCCGGAATCGGTAAGCGTGGAAGTCGTCGGGCGCATCGTCGCGGAGCTGCACCCGAAGGTCATCGCGTTCGGCGCATCGGACTGGAAGCCCGCGATCGTCAAGCTGGCCAAGGACTCCGGTGCGGAGATCTACGTGGATCGCATGGGCTCGACCGACAACCCCGCGGGATGGCAGGCGGCCATCGACGATGGGGCCGATGGCATCCAGACCGACCGCCCCGGCGAGCTGGTTGTGTACCTGCGCGAGAAGGGCTACAAGAAGGACTGAAGTCAAGCCTGCGTACCATCGCGATAGTCAACAAAACTACCGTAACCGAAGTCTACGGCGTGGTGCTTACCAGGGCATGGCTTGTATCCGGCCGCGCGGAGCGCTAGTCTCATGAGCGTATGCTAATCGATTCCTTGAACCCCCGGCCCTGCAAGGTTTGCCTCGTGCCGCACGACGAGGAGATCCACGCCGCCACGCTGAGCGTGCGCGACTGGTTCCGTGACCAGGTCACGCAGGGCTTCTACGATTATCCGGAAGACGAGGACGTGCAGGACGCAGCTCTCGTGGAGTGCCACGTAGCCTAGGTGGGACAGGCCTCCTGGCCTGTCAGTGCCGGTCTAAGGCGTGAACGGGTTATCCACCGCGAACAGCAACGGCCGTCGGGCTGGCGTCGAACGACTTCGGTGTTGCGGCCTTCCACGCGGACTTGGCTACCATCCGGCTGAGTGCCCGTCATCTCCCACCGGCCGTGCATCATGGCGATCCCGCCGGCGGATTCGAAAACCCCCAGCGTCTCCACATGAATCTTGGGCTTCATGACCAGGAAGCCGCGGTATGCTTCGCGGATCGCATCCAGGCCCGTTACCGGTCCATTGGGCTGCGTGACCAGCACCGCTCCCGGTTCATACAAGGCGACCAGTGCTGCCAGATCGGCGGCATTGAACGCCTTTTCGAATTGGTCATGTATGCGGGTCGGCGGGTCGGCGGGCATACGACGATGGTTACACGGCGGCGGGCGACATGGCCGCCAACTGGAGGCGCATCCCGTCGAACAGCCTGACGGGGCCGGAGACATCCACCTGGCTCAAACCCCAGGTATACAGCACCAGCCGAAATTGAACCCGGACCATGGACCAGGCAAACTGGGCCTGCTGCTTCAGGAGCAAGCTGGCGAGGTCCGCGCGGTCCTGCTGCGATTCGGCGATTAGCAGCTTGAGGGCCGTGCATACCCGCCCGAAATCGTCGTCCAACGCACGCAGATATCCGCGGAAGATCCGGCAGCGCTGGGCGCGCAGTCGGGCAATGTGCCGCGGAGTGATGCCTGGTTGCGAGCGAAGAAACTCGAAGTCCCGGTTGTCGAGGAGGCGCACCATCGGGCGATAGCGGTCCGCCGATAACTCGTGGATACATTCGCAAGACACGCACGACATAGGATGTGGCATCTACTTACTTTCGAGTATTTACCCGAATGGGTGACTGGATCTAGTCCTACCAGTACGGGCCGGGTTTTAGTACGCCTTCGGTTCGGCTGGCAAGTGCGTGCGGTCAAATGGGGCGCGCTGGGACAAGACTTTTCCCGAAGCCCTTGTGATTCAGTGCCGTAGCTCGAAAGAGCCAGGCTGAAAAAGCTTCAGGAAACCGGTAACGTGAGGCCCTGCGATGTCGTCTTAAAGGCAAATCCCCGTTACGACAGCGGGCGCACTCACCCCTATTCACCCGAATGCGCCCGCCCAAACTCCGCTCTTACGGCAGCGGCGCCGGCACCGATCCGACGGCCTGCCAATCCGAATTCAGCGTGTTGTTGCGTGCTGCCAGATAAGACACCTGGTTGCCGCGGAAGCTCGCGCTGACAGTACGGCCAGGAAGGCCAGCTTACGGTGTAGCATGATCCCTCCCACCAGGCACACCTCCTGCAATTATGTGTTGGCGCTTCGCAGAACATCACGCCGAACGTTACACCACCCTCGCTCGCAGCAGTTTGTCGAGCTTGGGATACCCCGCATCCAGCCACGCGTTCCCGCCCTCGAACATGGGGGCCTGCTTGCCCGCCCGCATGCCTCCGCCCGAATCTTCCCCGTATCCCGAGTAAAGCTGGTCCACAACCTCCATGCCCGCCACCACCTTGGCGATGGGCGCGAATCCCTGCGCGTCGTTGCGGGAGTTGTCGCGAAGATTGATGTAGAGCTGCGTGGTGCGCGCATGCGGACCGGTCATGGCGTAGCCGATGAACCCGCGAGTGTTGCTCTGGACCACCGGATCGTCCGCAATCGTCTCGTTCCTCCACACCGACGCGACCTTTGGATCGCCGCCGATTCCGAACTGCGCGATGTAATCCGGAACCACGCGGAAGAAACGCGAATCGTCGTAGAATCCCGCGCGCACCAGGTTGTAGAAGCGATCGACCCCCATGGGCGCCCATGCGCGGCGCGCTTCGATGGTGAACTCTCCGCGCGTAGTCGCAACCTTGACCCGAAACACCTCCGGCGCCCGCTCTCTCCAGAACCCGTCTTTCGGGTTGAGGAGCACGGCGTGCGGCTCCGACTGCTGCAACAACTCGATCAGGTAGTGCTTCCACAAGGCGGCGCGAGAGTGCGTGCCGTGGCCGCGTGTCTCGTCGCTCGTCGGGATCAGGATGTAGCGCCCGCGCGCCACCCGCTGGATGTCGCGTTCCAGTATTCCCAGTTCCGGAGGATTCACTTCGTCATCGGCGGAATTGATGGCGTATAGCGGCGCCTGGATCTTCTCGAGCTGCGGCGAGGGGTTGTAGTCGGTCGAGCACTCGTACTGATACAGCATGTCGTTGGCGTCGGTCCTGGCGGCGCGCTCGCGGAGAGCCGCCACCGCGGCATCGGATTTCTCGTGCGTGGGGTTGGTCTTGTGAAGCTGCATGGGGCTGCTGGTCATCATCCACAGGGCGTACTGCGCGGCAATCAGGCCATTCACCGGAGGCTTCGTATACTCCCCGTTTTTCCAATCCGGATCGTTGCGGATCGCCTGGATGATCATGGCCCGGAACATGCGGTTGCGGCCGGCGATTTCCACGGTGCCGCTGGCCAGGGGCATCAGCGCGTCCATGAAGCCGGGATACAACTCGCCCCACACCCAGGTGTGCATGGCGCCCATCGACGTGCCCATCGCCAGCCGCAGATGGTCCACACCGAGACCGTCGTGAAGCAGGAGGTAGTCGCCGCGCACCATGTCCTCGTAGTCGTAGTGGGGGAACTGCATGTGGAGACCATCGCTCGGCTTGCTGGACTTGCCGTGTCCGATGGCGTCGGGAAGGATGATGTAGTGCGTGGCCGCGTCCAGCGGCTGTCCCTTCAGGAACAACTCGCCGCCGAAGCCCGCCCCCAAAAACCCACGGCCATTTCCGCCGGTGCCGTGCATAATAATGACGGCATTATTGACGTGGCCCGCCGCGTCGCGCGTAGGAGCGCCCAACGTAGTGTAATGCAGCCGTAATTCGGCGAGTTTTTCACCGGACTTAAACCTGAAATCGTGGGCAACCCAATCGCCTTCCACGGGAGGCGCAGGATATTGCACCGGCTGTTGCCCCAACTGGGCCCAGCAGGAGGCGGACAACACCAGCAGAACGAGCGCACGAATCATACAGCGGATCTTATCATTTCCCCAACCCCCAATCTCCCCAACCCCCAACCCCCAACCCCCAATCTCCCCAACCCCCAACCCCCAACCCCCAACCCCCAACCCCCAACCCCCAACCCCCAACCCCCAATCCCCAACCCCCAACCCATCCCCAATCCCCAATCCCTGCTTTTCGCCGGCTGCCGGACTGTAAG
>JBGPKH010000319.1:0-9902 GCA_041485845.1 Bryobacteraceae bacterium | reverse complement strand
GTTTCGATTGCGGGCGTGTGGGTCAAAGTATGGTGAATCAGGCAGGCGTTGACCGCGCGCAGGATTCCGGCTTCGTGCCCGGCATCGACGGCGGGCGCGAAAACCTCGATGCGGAATTGCCCGAGACGCGCGGGCTGCGTGGCCTTTTCGGCGGAAACCTTGATCTCCAATCCTTCAGTCGACAGCGATCGAGTCTTCAGATATTGCGCGGCGTAAAAGCCCGCGCAGGTGCCGAGCGAAACTAACAGGTATTCCGGCGGTGTCATGCCGGAATCGGCGCCGCCGTTGGCCGGCGGCTGATCGCACACCACGCGGTGGCCGCGCGTGGTGGCTTCGAACTTCACGTCTCCGAGGTGTTGGATTCTGACTTCCATACTCACCTACGGAGATGCAGTTTGCGAACGAAGGTGACAGGCGGGGTCTCACGCGGCGGCCCGCGCCGTGACCGCGTCGCGCAGGGCTGCCGTAACGGTGTACTCCTGGAAGTGGACGACCTTGCCATCACGCACCTTCCAGATCATGACCCAGTCGCAGGACACCTGGCGGCCGGTGCTGCGGGCGGTCGCGGTGTAAGAGCCGCGCACGGCCACCTGGTCTCCGGAAGCGATGTATTCCTTCGGCTCGAAGGCCTGGAAATCCCAGGTTTCGGCCACCGCCTGGAAGAACTGGGCCACTCCGGCCCTTCCCTTCCAGGTCCCGCCCGTCGGCAGGTCGATGTCGGGAGTGATCCACTCCACGTTCTCGTCCAAAGCGGCGAGGACGGCGGCAACGTCGCCACGCAAGAAATCGGCATAACCCTTCTGGGCAATCTGAATGTTTTCGGTGGTGCTCATTTGGTTCTCCTTTGGGGATGTCACCTGGAGATACGAGACCGCGGCGATTTCGGATTGGATCAGGTCTTCAGCTCGGCCACGATCTGCGAGGCGATGGCGCGGGCTGCGTCCATCTCGCCGGGGCTCAGGCTGATGGCGCCGACGCGCGCGTGGCCGCCCCCTCCGTAGCGCTCGCAAATGGTCGCCAGGTTGTGCTTCGGCTCTTCCGGCGCCCAGGGGTTCGAACCGACCGAAATCTTCGTGCGGAAGCTCGAAGGACTCACCGACACCGTGTAAGTGGAGCTCGGGAACAGATAATACGGGATGAACTTGTTGTAGCCTTCCACATCGTGGCCGCCGAGGTCGAAGAAGACCACGCCATTCTCCTGGTGGGCGCGGCTTTTGATGAGATCGATCGATTGCAGGTGGCGCTCGTACAGGGGCTGGTAGAGCGCCTGGATTTCCGGCTCCGCGATGATGTCGGAAAGCCGGCGGTGTTGCATCCAGTGGATGATCCTCTGCACAACATCGGAGCCCTTGGCGGCCTCGATCACCAGCGTGAGCTTCATGGCCGGGGCGCCCAGCTCGACCGCGGTGTGCGCGTCGGGATACTGCGCGCCGTCGATGACCAGCGACCAGGCGACCAGGTCATCCAGGTCCGGCGCCTCAAAACCGAAGCGGTCGCGAGCTACTACCTTGATGAACGAGGTGCAGGATTTGTAGCTCGGGTCGTACAGCTTGCGACCGCTGGTGTCGCGCCGAAAGTGCTCGGCATCCTCCGGACTGAGGAACGCGCTCTGGTGATGATCGAACCACCAGGTAAGGCGGGGATCGCTCGAATACTTGAAATCGACGATGGCATTTTCGTCGCCATCGAAGAGGATGGGATCGAACATCTGGGATGCCTTGTGGGCCATTCCGGTATAGCGGAACTCGGCGCCCGGGTGAACCGCGCCCGCAATAAAGCGGCTGAAGTAGGCAGCGGAGGCTGCCCCGTCAAAGCAGTGGTCGTGATACAGCACGCGTTCCAGCATCAGATTGGGGGAAAACCTATCAGCTTGCCTGAACGCGCGAAGAAAAGCAACTGCTTTTTCCGATCACTTCCGATCAACGCTTTTTCCGATCGTTCGGTCAGTGCGGGCTACCGCGTGGCGCGGAAGGCGATGCGCCGCCCGTCGGGGGACCAGGAAAACGAGCCGACACTGAACTGGTCTCCCCTGGTGAGCGGCTCCGGCTTGGGCAGCTTCTTTAGATCCGCGGGAATCTCGGCGGGGACCTCGAGGGGCCAGAGATGGCGCATCTTGTAATCGTCGCTGACGATTTCGAAATCGCCGTAGCGGTCCTTGCGGTCTTTGGCTGCCTTGTCGTCGGGCCCGGAAGAGGAGAAGGCGATGGCGGTCCCGTCGGGCGACCATGCCAGCGCGCCGATGTCGCTGTCCTCGTTGGTGAGCTGCGCCGCTTCTCCCCCGGTGGGCGCGATCAGGTAGATCTGGCGCTTGCCGTCGCGATCGGAGGTGAACGCGAGGCGGCGGGAGTCCGGGGACCACCCGGGTCCGCCGCTGCACTTCTTGCCGCCGGTGAGCTGGTAGCGTTCGCCGGTGGCGGTGACGGCGATCCAGATCTGCTGGGCGAACTCGTTCTCGTCCCAATTGGCCTGCTGCACGGAGTAGGCGACATAGCGGCCGTCGGGCGAAATCTGGGCGCCGGCGACCGATTTCATGCTGAGCGACTGGTCGATGGTGGGGGTAGCCGGGCCGGCGCCGAACGCGAGGGCGCAGCAAACGGATGCAACAAAGGCGGTGCGCAACATGGGGACACTATAGAATGGGCTGCATATGCGCACCATCCCCGGCTGGGACCAATACTACCTCGACATCTGCAAAGTGGTGGCGGCCCGCAGCAAAGACCCGAACACGCAGATCGGCTGCGTGGTGGTGGGCCCCAACCACGAGATCCGTTCCACCGGGTACAACTCCTTCCCTCGCGGCATTCGCGACGACGTGCCCGAGCGGCTGGTCCGGCCGGCCAAGTATCTGTGGATCGAACACGCCGAGCGCAACGCCATCTGCAACGCGGCGCGCGCGGGCACGGCCACCGAGGGGTGCACGATCTACGTGGAGATCATGCCCTGCATGGATTGCGCGCGGGCCATCGTGCAGGCGGGCATCATCGCGGTGGTGGTGTCAGCCGAGCGCATGGCGCAGTACTCGAGCGAGTACTACAACGAGCACTTCGGGATGGTGGAGGTGCTGTTCGGCGAGGCGCGGGTGTCGGTGCGGCGGGTGTAGACGCGAGACGATTCACTAAGGTTGGGCGGCGTGCTATACCGCGCTCTGACGTCCCGCCAGGCCGGATTGCTGCGGGCGAGGACGGCCCTTCCCCGATGAGCCGACGATGGAGCCATGCGGATCCAGTTCACGCGTGCTTCCGGCGGAAATGACCTCTTTCCGAGTGGCCGACGATACGATCGGAGCTGAGGAGAGTGAGGAACGGTACTTCCACGGCAAAGGCATTTCACGTAAACTCGTCAACCGGTTTCGGATCACCGTCCAACGCCCTGGGATGTGTCGCTCGAGGATCACCATCCATCTTTCATCTGTTCCGGTTTCAGCGACGCAGCAGCCGGTCAAGCCACGATTTCTCCTGTTCAAAGCCCTCCAGCATCCAGATGTCAGAAGGCGACTTGTTAATCGCAGTGGCAAAACGCTTTCCATCCGGATGCAGACTAAAACCGCTGACGCCTACGGTTGCCGCCGGCAGATTCAAGGTCCCAAGCAATGTCTCCGCCTCCGTCTTCACGTCAATCGAAAGCAACTGCCACCGTAGGCCATCCAAATCTCGATTGCGGAATATTCCATACACCCGATCGCCGGTTTTGGAAAAGCCCGCGACCGTCAACGTTTTCGCTGTAAGATTACTGCGCTGCTTCCCATCCGGGGAAACAAGCGCAAAGCCAGGGCGAGAGCCGTAGAGAATCCAGTCGCCGGTGGGCGACCACTGAATTGTGGACGACGTCGGACTGTCGACAAGAACTGTGGGCGTGGCTCCGGCGCTCGTTCCGATCTTGACCAACTGCGTTTTTCCGACGGTGCCGCCGATGCGCCGCCGATATGCAATCCACAGCCCATCCGGTGACCATGAAGCTCCCTCCGACTCTGCGGATGGGTCGATGTTGACGGGCCGGCCGCCGGACGTGTGCGCCACCCAGGTTTTCAGGCTATTCCCCGTTGAAGCGAACGTAAACCGCTGGCCATCGGGAGCCCATCGGGGGTCGTGCAACCCAACAGGTCGCACCGGAAAATACTCGGATGATATCGATATCAAGCGGCGTGAAACGTTTTCCTGCGGAGTCCGATCCTCAATGGCAGCTTCCCCATCGATGTCGGTGGAGAACAGGTAGTGAGTGCCGGACGGGGCCCAGGCCGGCTCGGAAGATTTTCCTCCACGGGAGAGCATATTCGAAACCGCGCCGCTGGGCAAAGCGATCTCGATCAAATCCGACTCGGAGGCCCCGGTCTCGTAGGCGATGCGCTTTCCGTCGGGAGAAACCGAGGGATACCGGGGCCACCCGGGACTCTTGTAAATCGTTCGCATGCGCCCGCTTTCGCTATCGACGATTACGAGCCAACTCATCGCGTCGTCATTCTGCCACATGACAAGCCTGCGGTTGTCCGGAAACCAGTTCATTTCTCTGCCCGCCAACCCTTGGTATGGGATTCTCCGGGCAGTGCCTGTCGGGTACTGCTGGAGGATCCACGTGGATAATTTCTCTCCCGCGAGCGAGTGGGCCTCAACGGCAAGCCGGGAGCCATCCGGCGAGAACCTTAAGGCTAGAGGCACCAACTGTGAAGAAGGGAATGACGGGTGCGAGAATTCTTTGGCTTGTCCATCCGCTGCACCGCCGATCCAAAGCTTGCCGTTACGCTCGAAGGCAAATGTCGTCCCATCCGGATGGACGGTCGTCGCACGCCCGTTCTTCAGGACCACTTGCGGCTCGCCGCCCGAGGCGGGAATGGACCAGGTGTCCTGGCCGCTGACAAAGTAAATCGCGGACCCATCCGGCGACCAGAACGGCATATTGAGGGGCATCCGCGTTAACCGGGCCGGGCTGGGAGACCCAAATGTGCGGGTGAAAAGCTGCCTGACTCCCCCATCCGACACGATGTAAGCGATACTCTTGCCATCCGGGGACCAGACCGGCCATGATTCCGCTGCTTCCTCCCGGGAAACGGGCGTAAAGCGATATGCCGACTGGTCCGGCTCTGCCGGCCGAAGCAGCATCAACGTCAGCAGGATTCCGGCGAGGAGCCCGGCGCCCAGGAGAAGCAACGGTTTCAGGTACCGGCGCTTCTGCCGGGTGATTGCGGCGGGCACCGTGACGCCCGTCGGCACTTCCGAGAAGCGCTCCCGAATCCCGCGAAGATCGTGATACAAATCCTTCGTAGAGGTGTAGCGTTCTTCGGGATCTTTGGCGAGCAGGCGCTCAATGATCCAGCGAAGCGGCGCGGGAACCGTTTGTGGCAGCGCCTCGGGTTCTTCCCGGATAATAGCGGCCAAAGTCTCGGCCCCGGTCGGCCGCGCGAATGCTCGCTTGCCCGCGGCCAGCTCGTACAGCACCAGACCGAAGGAGAATTGGTCGGAGCGCGTGTCCAGCGAAGCGCCGCGCGCCTGTTCCGGACTCATATACGCGACGGTTCCAAGCAGCAGGCCCGGCTGCGTGACGGTCATCCCTTCCGTCGCATCGTCGGGCGCCGGCGCTGTACTTTTCGCGAGACCGAAGTCCAGGATCTTCGCGCGGCCCGCCCGGGTGACCAGAATATTGGCAGGTTTGAGATCCCGATGCAGGATCCCGGCGGCATGAGCGGCGGACAAGCCGTCCGCGATTTGCACCGCAAGATCGACCAACTTACGCATGCTCTCTACTGGAGCAACCGGAGCGCCGTCGATGTACTCCATCATCAGGTAGTCGGGACCGATATCGTATAACGTGCAGATGTTGGGGTGATTCAGAGCGGCGACCGCGCGCGCCTCGCGGTCAAAACGATCGCTGAAGCGCGCGCCCGACATCTTGATGGCGACCATGCGGTCCAGACGCGTGTCGTGCGCCTTCCAAACCTGGCCCATGCCGCCAACTCCCAATGACGAGACCAGTTGGTACGGACCAAGCCGAACACCGGAGGATGGGTTGATCATTTGGTTCAAATATTATAGTCGACCCGTGCAGGCTAGGAATCTCAAGTTCACCTGGTCGTGTCGTCGTTGCGGACAGTAGTCAGTACGCGGCGGAATGCGGCTTAAACCTGGAATCGCGCAGGCTTACTTATGCGCGCTCCTACCATGCATCATTCGCGCGGCGTTGACGACGCGTCGGCAGGGTACTCCGGGCGGATCACGCGCCACTCGGAAAGAGCCAATGTGGGCGGGGGACAACGAGGCCGGAATCCTCGGGGATCTCCTGATACCGACGGGGTCCGGCTGCGAAATCCCCTTCCCACTGGTGAATCCTCTGGCCGCGCCAGACGAACAGATCGCTCCGTGCAACAACTCTGCTTCCGGGAAAGACGAGCCCGCGCAGGCAGGGCAACGGGACTGTTCGCCGCCCGCAGGCGCATATGCCCACCATCCCCGGCTGGGACCAATACTATCTCGACATCTGCAAAGTAGTGGCGGCCCGCAGCAAGGACCCGAACACGCAGATCGGCTGCGTGGTGGTGGGCCCCAACCACGAGATCCGTTCCACGGGATACAACTCCTTCCCGCGCGGCATCCGCGACGACGTGCC
The DNA here is from genome assembly GCA_041485845.1 of Bryobacteraceae bacterium. Lineage (GTDB taxonomy): Bacteria > Acidobacteriota > Terriglobia > Bryobacterales > Bryobacteraceae > OMOG01. Next base: position 3,308 of record JBGPKH010000319.1, on the reverse strand, counting down.
CGAGCGGCTGGTCCGGCCGGCCAAGTACCTGTGGATCGAACACGCCGAGCGCAACGCCATCTGCAACGCGGCGCGCGCGGGCACGGCGACCGAGAGGTGCACGATCTACGTGGAGATCATGCCCTGCATGGATTGCGCGCGGGCCATCGTGCAGGCGGGCATCATCGCGGTGGTGGTATCGGCCGAGCGCATGGCGCAGTATTCGAGCGAGTACTACAACGAGCACTTCGGCATGGTGGAGGTGCTGTTTGGCGAGGCGCGGGTGTCGGTGCGAAGGGTTTAGATTCAGGCCAGCTTTTCGAGGTCGCCGGGCTCGCCGAATTTCAACCCCGTCAGCGCCGGGTCGATGTTGCGCAAGAGCCCCGTCAGCACGCTTCCGGCGCCCACCTCGACAAACCGCGTCACTCCCCGGCCCGCCAGGTAACGAATCGACTCGGCCCAACGCACCGGATTCGGCACCTGCTGGTAAAGGCCCTCGCGGGCCTCGCTGCCGGTGCGAATCTCACGCGCTTGCCAGTTGTTCACCAGAGGGCAGGAAAGATCGCGGAACCCGGTGGCGTCGAGATCGGCGCGCAGCCGCTGCTGGGCCGGGACCATCAACGCGCAGTGGAATGGCGCACTCACCGGAAGCAGCACCGCGCGCCGCGCGCCCGCCTGCCTGGCCAGATCGATGGCGCGATGCACGGCAGCGGCGTGACCGGCGATGGCCACCTGGTCCGGTGAATTGAGATTGGCCGAGCTGACGATCTCGCCTTGCGCGGCCTGCTGCAACACCTGGTCCAGTTTTCCCTCGGGCAGCTTGAGCAACGCGGCCATGGCGCCGATTCCCGCCGGCACGGCCTCCTGCATGTAGCGCCCGCGCTGGCGTACGAGCCGCAGCGCGTCGGCGAAGGCCAGGCTGCCGGCTGCCACCAGCGCCGAATACTCGCCGAGGCTGTGTCCGGCGACGAAATCGGGCGCGATGCCGCGCACCCGCAGCACCGCAAACGCGGCCGCGGAGACGGTGAGCAACGCTGGCTGCGTGTTCTCCGTGAGCTTGAGCTGCTCCTCGGGACCTTCGAAGCAGAGACGCGAAATCGCAAAGCCCAGAGTTTCATCGGCTTCATCGAATACGCGGCGTGCTTCGGGGTAGGTCGCGGCGAGAGCTTTGCCCATGCCCGCGGCTTGCGAGCCCTGGCCGGGGAAGAGAAATGCGGTTGGAGGCGTCAAAGAAAATTATAGCGAGCGGAAAGGCACTTGACTTTAGGCGGCAGCCTTGATATGGGTATCCAATAGGAGGGCGTCGTGAGAGTACTGCGCGCATTTCTGATTCGCCTGGCCGGCTGTGTCTGGAAGGACCGCCGCGACCGTGAATTCACGGACGAGATGGAGAGCCACCTCCAGTTCCACATCGACGACAATCTTCGTTCCGGGATGACTCCGGCCGAGGCGCGGAGGAACGCGTTAATCCAGTTGGGCGGGCTCGGAGCTACACAGGAGCGCTACCGCGATCGCCGCGGGCTCCCGTCCCTCGAAAGCCTGATGCAGGACTTGCGTTACGCCAGCCGGGCGCTGCGGCGGGACCCTCGGTTCACCGCCATCGCCATCGCCACGCTGGCGCTGGGGATCGGCGCCAATACCGCCATCTTCAGCGTGGTGGACGGAGTCCTGTTACGGCCTTTGGCGTATCCCGACCCGGACCGGCTCGTCATGATCTGGGAGTCACGCGCGAACCTCACGGGCACGACCAACCCGGGCCGGCATGAATACCCCGTCTGGAAAGAGAGCAGCCAGTCGTTTCGCTCGATGGCGGCGGTGACATTTGCCGACGCCCAGTTCACCCTGACGGGAGCGGGCGAGCCAGTGATGCTGACGGGCGCGCGGGTCACATCCGATTTCTTTCCGACTCTCGGGATCGAACCCCGCATCGGCCGCGTGTTTCTTGCGGAAGAGGACCAGCCGGGCGCCGGGAGGGTCGCGGTGTTGAGCTATCGCCTCTGGCAGAGCCGGTATGGGTCGGACCCCGCCGTAACCGGCCGGACCATCACTTTGAACGATCAAATCTATACGGTAGCCGGCGTCATGCCTCCGGACTTCAATCTTCCGCCGAGTCCGTTGGGCGGGGGCGGGCCCGACCTCTGGGCGCCCATCGCGGAGCCGCTGCGCCAGTTTCGCGGGCGGCACGATATCGAGGTCATCGCGCGGATCAAACCCGGAGTGAGCGTGCGGCAGGCGCAAGCCGAGATGGACGCGATCGCACGCCGCATCGAGCGTGAGGACCCGCAGGGCAACACCGGGCACGGGGCTTTGGTGGTTCCGCTTCGCGAGCACCTGGTTCGCGAGGTGAAGACGTCGCTCCTGGTTCTTCTGGGCGCGGTGGGATTCGTCCTGCTGATCGCCTGCACCAACATCTCGCACCTGCTCCTGACGCGTACCGCGACGCGCCAGAGGGAGATCTCGATCCGCGCCGCGCTGGGCGCCGGGCGGCTCCGCATCGTGCGCCAATTGCTCACCGAGAGCATCCTGCTATCGCTGATCGGCGGAGGCTTGGGTTTGCTGCTGGCGGAATGGACGGTCCGCATCCTTCCGGTATTGGGCCTGGCGCACCTGCCGCGACTCGAGGAGGTCCATTTGCATTGGACGGTCCTGGCCGCCAACGCCGCACTTTCCATCCTCACCGGCGCGATCTTCGGATTGGTCCCAGCGTTCCAGGCATCCCGGCTGGCGTCCGGGGAATGGCTCAAGACGCGGGCACCGCTGGGGCGCAGTCAGCATCATCTGCGAAATCTTCTGGTGGTCTCGGAGCTGGCGTTATCGCTGCTCCTGCTGATCGGGGCAGGACTGATGCTGCGCAGTCTTCAGCGTCTGCAGGGAGTGGACCCGGGATTCCGCCCGCAGAACCTGCTGACCATGGACATCAGCCTGCCGGGGGCGCGCTATCGGGAAGCGTGGCAATCGGCGGCGTTCTTCAGCCAACTGCTCGGGCGGATCCGCGCCATTCCCGGAGTGGAAGCTGTGGGCGCCACGAGCGCGACCCCGCTGAGCGGCGCCGAGTCGAATATCGGCTTCTCCATCGAGGGCCGGCCCGATCCGCCGCGCGGCAAGGAGCCATCGGTCGGCCTGCGTGTGGTGAGCGCAGACTACTTCCGCACGCTCGGCATTCCCTTGTTGCAGGGGCGGTTCTTTCAACCATCGGACGCGCGCACCGCGGTGCCCGTCATTCGCTGGTATCCCCAGCAGCCCATGCCCGCACATTCCGACGAGCCGCAGCCGCAGCCGGTGCTGATCGTCAATCAGACCATGGCGCGCCAGTTCTGGCCGAACGAGAG
>JBGPKH010000318.1:0-9908 GCA_041485845.1 Bryobacteraceae bacterium | reverse complement strand
TGCTCGCCCTGCCACGGGCCCGAGCCCGGGGGGCCGGGCCCCCGGCCCCCGCCGCCCCCGCCCGGGGCCCCCGGCCCCCGGCCCCCGCCGCCACAGCCCCCGGCCCCCGGCCTCCGGCCCCCGCCGCCACAGCCCCCGGCCCCCGGCCCCCGGCCCCCGCCGCCACAGCCCCCGGCCTTGCATGCCCCGCCTGCGGCGCGACCTTCGACAAGCCCCTCAAGTTTTGCGGCGAGTGCGGCCAGCCCATGAAGGTGGCGAAATGACCAGACTCCTTGGCATCACCATCCTCGTGTTGGCGGCCCCAGCCTTCGCCGCCGTGAGTGGCACCGTGATCAACCGCAGCACCGGTCAGCCGCAACCCGGCGCCACCGTCGCGCTCAACAAGCTCGGCCAGAACGGCATCGAGATGATCGATCAGGCGAAATCCGACGCCCAGGGCAAGTTCACCATCAACCAGGAAGTCCGCGGACCGCATCTGCTACGCACCGCGTTCGATGGCGTCACCTACAATCACATGCTGCCTCCCGGCTCGCCCACCAGTGACGTGGCACTCGATGTGTTCAACGCCTCGAAGCGGCCCGGCGGCGCTAAGGTTTCCAAGCACATGCTGCTGTTCGAGCCCGCGAACGGCCAGATGCTCATCAACGAGAGCTTCATTTTCGCCAACGACGGCAAGACCGCCTGGAACGATCCCGATAAGGGCACGCTTCAGTTCTACGCGCCCAAGGTACTCGGCAAGTTGGAAGCCACCGCCACGGCGCCCGGCGGTATGCCCATCGGCGCCCCAGTGACCAAGACCTCCAAGCCCGATGTCTACGCGGTGGATTTCCCGGTGAAGCCCGGTGAGACGCGCTTCGACCTCACTTACACCGTCCCCTACACCACGGGCGCGCCCTACCAGAGCAAAGTCATCACCAAGGATGACAACACCTACCTCATCGCGCCCAACGGCATCACGCTCACCGGCGAGAACCTGAGCGACCTCGGGACCGAGCCGCGCACCCAGGCCCACATCTACGGCCTGTCCGGCGCCTCGTACAAGATCCAACTGACCGGCGCCGAAGCCGCGCCGCCCGCGGCCGCCTCCGCCGACCCGCCGGAAAATAGCGGCCCGCAGATCGAGCAGATCATGCCGCGCGTGTACAGCCAGGCGCCGCTGATCCTGGCCCTGGCGCTAGGCATTCTGGCGCTGGGATTCGCGCTCCTGTACCGAGCCGGGCCCGTCCCAACCGTAAAGGACTCGCATGAGCGCAGTCGCCATTGAGGGCATCTACGCGCCGCGCGCCCGGTTCCGAGCCGCGACCGTAAGGGAGGTCCCGATGGGCCGCGGCGGCTCACCAAAGGGCATGAAGACGCGGCCGGTGCGGGGTCCGGCATTTTCGCCGGTTCTTCGCCGCGTCTTCAACCGAGCGGTCCCTCGCATGAGCGCGGTCGCCATCGAGGGCGTCTCCACGCCGCGCACCGCGACTATGGTTCTCTCGGCGCTCTCTGCCACCTGTCGCGGTCGCACGCCGAAGAAACCCCTCGGCTACACTCTTCTCGGCTCACTCTGCGCTCGAACCACGCAAACGACACCAAAGCCCCAAGCCCCCACCGGCTCCTTGGTTATCCTCGGCGTCTCGGCGTCTCAGCGGTTAACCTACTCCTCTCCGCGCCTCCGCGTCTCCGCGTCAGACCTGAGTCCTGACTCCCTCTCACTCGGCGTCTCGGCGTCTCGGCGGTGGGATAGATGAGCGCGGTCGCCATTGAGGGCGTCTGGAAGTTTTACGGCGATTACCCCGCGCTGCGCGACGTTCGGCTGGAAGCCGAACCCGGCGCCTGCCTGGCGCTGATCGGCCGCAACGGGGCGGGGAAGACCACCCTGCTGCGCATCGTCGCCGGATTCTCCCGGCCCGGCCGCGGCAAGGTCAAGATCTTCGGCACGGAGCCGCGCGAGACCGAAACGCGCCGCCGGATGGGTTTCATCGGCCACGGCATTTCGGTTTACGACGAGCTTTCGGCGTTCGAGAACCTGACGCTCTTCGGAAAGCTTTACGGACTCCCCGACCCGCGGAAATCCGCGCTCGAATGGCTGGAACGTACCGGCCTGGAGCGCGTTCGCAACGGCCTGGTCCGCGAGTTCTCGCGCGGCATGCGGCAGCGCCTGGCGGTGGCCCGCGCCTTTCTGCATGAGCCTTCGCTGCTGCTGCTGGACGAGCCGTTCACCGCGCTCGACGACCGCGCCATTGCCGTCCTCCAGCGCCTGCTGCGCGAAGCGCTCGCCGCCGGCAAAACCATTGTGATGTCGACCCACCAATTGCGGGAAGCCCTCGATCTGGCCTCGCACGTCGCGCTGTTGAGCCGCGGACAGGTGGCATTTCACGGCCCGCGTACGCCGGAAATGGTGGCCGATCCCGGGTACGTCTATGCGCGTTACGGCGATTCCGGATGAACTTTCCGCGGCAAGTACTGGTGATCGCAATTAAAGATCTGCGCGCCGAGATTCGCACCAAGGAGGCGATCAACGCGTCGTTCGCCTTCGCGCTGGTGGTGCTGCTCCTGTTCAGCTTCGCCTTCGATCCCGAGGCGGAGACCACGCGCGAAATCTCGGGCGGCCTGCTGTGGATCGTGTTCGCCTTCGCGGGCACGCTGGTGTTGAACCGCAGCTTTGCGCGCGAGTTGCCCAACGACTGCCTGGATGCGCTGATTGCCGCGCCGATTTCGGGCGCTGCGCTGTTCCTCGGCAAGGCGCTGGCGAACTACGTGTTGGTGATGGCCATGGAAGTGGTCTCGCTGCCCGTCTTTTGCATCTTTAATAATGTAGGAGGTCCGGTGTCGCAGAAGATCTGGCCGATCCTGATGGTGATGGCGCTGGGCACCTGGGGCCTCACCGTGATCGGTACGATTTTCAGCGCGCTGACCGTGAACATCCGGCTGCGCGAAGTGATGCTGCCCATGCTGACGTATCCCATTCTGGTTCCCGCCCTGATGGCCGCGATGCTGTTGACCAAGGGCCTGGTCCTGGGCCAGCCGCTCACCGGCGACTCCCTCACCTGGCTCAAGATGCTGATCGGTTTCGACCTGATCTACACCGCGGTCTCTCTGGCCCTGGTGGAGATTGTGCTGGTAGGATGATGGTGACTTATGCGTGACAAACTCGTCTACGTTCTGGGCGCGGCAGCGATCCTGCTGTTCGTGCGCAACATCCTTGCGATTACGGGCCTGCCGCCCGAGGCCCAACAGGGCGCGATTTTCAAGATCATCTTCTTCCATGTGCCTATGGCCATGACCGCGATGCTCTGCTCATTCGTGGCCTTGGTGGGAAGCGTGATGTTTCTGATCACCAGGAATTTCAAGTATGACGCCGTGGCGGTTGCGGTCACGGAGGTCGGGCTGGCGCTGCTCCTGGGCAACCTGGTCACCGGCTCCATCTGGGGCCGCATCATCTGGGGCATCTGGTGGACCTGGGACGCGCGCCTCACCTCGGCGCTGGTCTGCTGGCTGCTCTACGCCGGCTACCTGATGCTGCGCCGCGCGATCGAAGAGCCCACGCAACGCGCTACTTTTGCCGCGGTCTTTTCGATCTTCGCGTTCATCGACGTGCCCATCGTCATCTTCTCGATCAAGTGGTGGCGCACCCAGCACCCGCAGCCGGTCTTCTGGGGCGGTGGCAGCTTTCCGCCCGATTGGGCCCAGGTGTTTTGGTTGAACGTTCTGGCCATGATTCTTTTCGGTGCGGTAATGTGCGCGGTGCGCCTCAGCCAGGAGGAGCAGCAGCGCGAGCTCGATTCCCTGCGCCGCATGGCGCATGCCTTCTAACGGAGATCCTATGCACTCACTGCCCCTGTTGCTTGCCCAGTCCGCCGAGGACGTCGCGCGCGAGATCGAGCGCCTGGAGCGCAATTACAAATTTCTGAGCTACGGACTTACCGTGGCGTGGACCATCGTGGTGGTCTACGTTCTCATGATGTTCAGCCGCCAGCGGAAGCTGAAACAGGAGATCGCCAATCTGAAAGCGATGCTGGAGGACAAAGGCCCCCCGAGCCGCGACCGTTAGGGAGGTCCCAATGGGCCGCGGCGGCCCACCAAAGGGCATGAAGACGCGGCCGGTGCGGGTCGGGTATTTTCGCCGGTTCTTCGCCGCGTCTTCAACCGAGTGCCCTATGGGCCTGCGGCCGGAACACCCAAAAAGAAGCCTACGGCCCACCAAAGGTGATGAAAATGGGCTGAAGATCTCGGCGCCCCAGTTGTTTTCGGCCCGCCACGCCCGCCGTCAAGCGATCAGGGCCGGGCTCGCCAGCTTCGCCGCTGTAGGGCGCGGTTGACCTGTTCGAGAGAGAAGGCTGTAGGATCGTACGCTCTGTTGGTCCGCAGCAGGTTGTAGTATCCCGGGAGGCCCCCGCAGTCCTCGGGCGGGCAGGCCATCTCGCCGCCGGTGCAAAGGGGGTATTTCGTTGCCGGGTCCGCCTTCAGGCGTTTCTCGAGGACGATGCTGTGTTGCCAGTCGTCGGCGAAATCATAGGTGTAAACGGCCTTGGAGCCGAGGCGGCCGAGCATCTTGCGGAGCGGCACTTTGCGGTCGTTCTGCCGGCGTGTAATCTGGTAGGAATCGTGGTCGTCGTCCGGCTCTCCGTAGAGCGCTTTGCCGGCGCGGAATTCATGGAGGTGGCCGCCAGTCCAGCCCATGGCGATCGCGATGGCCTCGCTGAATCGCCGCAGCGTCATCTCCGGCGGCGCCAGGAGGCGGCGCCAGATCTCCGGTTCGATGCCCAAGAGCGCGACCTTGATCTGGTAGACTTCGCTGGGTAATCGATCCCGTTCCGGCAGCATGAACTTCTCATGATACCCCTCACTCGTGCCGCAGCGAATGGCGCGGCGCGCGGGGACGCGCGGGGACGGCGCATCCCAGCAGGCCGGCCAGCGTCAGCACCAGGCCGGACCGGCCGGCGACACGCCAACCAGCAATTCCCGGGCACGCGGGTCATGCCCAAGGCCGCCGCCAGGTCGCGATCGAGCGCGCGGCGGCGGACAAGCTGCGCAGGCGTAGCCCGATGGCGTAGCCGGAGGCGCTTCATCAGGCGGTCTGCATGACGCGCGCGATGGCCTCGGCCAGGCGGCTCCAGTTGCCGGACTCTTTCACCAACTGCTTGCGGCCGGGCGCGGTCAGGCGATAATACCGGGCGCGGCGATGGTTCTCCGACACGCCCCACTCGGAATCGATCATGCCATCCAGTTCCAGGCGGTGCAACGCCGGATAAAGCGAGCCTTCTTCGACGCGCAGCACGTCATCCGACACCTGCTGGATGAACTGGGCGATTCCGTATCCGTGCTGGGCGCCGCGCGACAGCGTTTTGAGGATAAGCATGTCCAGCGTGCCCTGGACCAGCTCGCCCTCGGATCGCTCCTTGGCCTTTCCCATAGACGCTTGATAGGTAGTATCGGGGAGTTGGGGAGAGATGTCAAGCACAATAGTATGGAGTATCGAGGCATGCTCACAGCTCTCGCCATTTCCAACTATCGCTCCCTGCGGGATCTGGTCGTCCCCCTGCGGAAGCTGAATGTCGTCACCGGCGCGAACGGAGCCGGCAAATCGAGCCTGTACCGGGCTCTGCGGCTGCTTGCCGACACGGCGCAGGGCCGCGTGATTCCGTCCCTGGCGCGCGAAGGAGGGCTGCAGTCCACGCTCTGGGCGGGTCCGGAATCCATTGCGCCGTCAGTGCGGCGCGGCGATTATCCGGTGCAAGGCACGCGGCGAAAGCACCCGGTCAGTCTCCGCCTGGGATTCGCGGGCGGCGAATTCAGCTATGCGATCGACCTGGGCCTGCCGCCGCCGAGCCAATCGGCGTTCAGCCTGGATCCGGAGATCAAGCGGGAATGCATCTGGCAGGGTCCCGTTTTTCGCCCGTCCGCGGTGCTGGTCGACCGGCAAGGCCCGCTGGTTCGCATCCGGCTTGCGGACGATTCCCGGGCCGTTGTCAGCGGGGGGCTTTCGGTTTTCGACAGCGTCATGACGCACGTCGCCGATCCGCGAAATGCGCCCGAGGCCCTGATGCTGAGGGAATCGATTCGCGCCTGGCGATTTTACGATCACTTCCGAACGGACGCGGATGCGCCGGTGCGATGGCCTCAGGTCGGCACGCACACTCCGGTGCTGGGCGACGACGGGAGCGACCTCGCAGCGGCGATCCAGACGATCCGCGAAATCGGCGACGACGCGGGGCTGGCCGCGGCCATCGAAGACGCCTTTCCGGGAAGCCGCCTGTCGGTTGTCAATTCCGAGGGACGATTCGCGCTGCGGATGGAGCAGCATGGGCTGCTGCGGCCCTTGGGAGCGGCGGAACTGTCCGATGGCACGCTGCGATACCTGCTGTGGATCGCCGCGCTTCTGACGCCGCGCCCCCCCGCACTGATGGTCTTGAACGAGCCGGAGACGAGCCTGCATCCGGACCTTCTCGACGCCCTTGCACGCCTGATCGCGCGAGCGGCCGGGCACGCGCAGGTGGTTGTCGTGACGCACGCGTCACGGCTCATCTCGGCTCTCGGGGAACAGGCGGGCTGTCACTCGATCGTGCTCGAGAAGACATTTGGGGAGACCACGATCGCCGGTGACGCGCGGCGGGATCGGCCGGTCTGGCAATGGCCGGCGCGATAGCTACTTGATCCACTTCGCGATTTCGTCGATCACTTCGGGAGCTACGTGGCCGGGTTTGCGATACTCGGCTTCGGTGCTCTTGCCTTCGCCGGCGACGAAGAGGTGATTCAGCGCGGGATAGCTGTGGAACGCGATTCGTTCGTTGGGGGGGCGCGTGCCGAGGGCCGCCTTCCAGAGCGCGAAGTCCTTCATGGTGACCTGGAAGTCGCGTTCGCCCTGGAGGATGAGCATGGGGATCGCCAGTTTTTGGGCTCGCGCGGACGGGTCGTATCCCTTGAGGTCGAGCAGGTAGGACGCCTTCATTCCCAGGATGGGCGGCGCATCGCCGTCGCCGGGCTCCAGGCCTTTGATGCGCGCGGCCAGCACCTTGATGGACTCGAGCTGCTTGCCGGCGACTCCCTGATACTCGCTCCGTTCCACCATCAGGTCCTCGAGCGGACGCACGTTGCCGGCGAGGATCGCGAGTCCGGCGAGCTTGCCGTCGTCTTCGGCGATGCGCGGCGCCACGAAGCCGCCCAGGCCGTGCCCCAGCACGTAGACGCGATTGGGATCCACTTCCTTCTGTGTGCGCAGGAAGGCAGCGCCGGCGACGGCGTCGTCGACGGTTTCCTCCTGCACCGTAGTTGCGCCCATTCCAGCCATGCGGGCGCCGTACTGCTTGGTCCGTTTTTCGTAGCGCAAGACGGCGATGCCGCGGGAGGCGAGTCCCTCGGCGAGGTCCTTGAAGATCTTGGCGCCGCCGAGGGTTTCGTCGCGATCGTAGGGGCCGGAATCCTGCACCAGGACGACGGCCGCAAATGGGCCGTTACCCACGGGCACGGTCAGGGCGCCGGGTAGTTTCCAATCGGCCTCGCCGACCGTAACCTCGCGCTCGCGGAAGGAACCGGGCTGGCTGTAGGCGGGGCGCTGCCAGGTCACTTCGCCAGGCTGGAGGTTCAGGATGTACAACTGCCCGGCGGCGTTGACGGCGAAGACGAAATTGACGCCCTGCGCGGCGAACTTCACGGGGATGGTGACCACGGTGTTGGCGCCGGCCTTGCGCACGGCGGGATCGCCGACCTTTTCGGCGGCGCCCAAGGGCTTGACCTGGGTGCCGCCAATCTTGGCCAGGCCGGCTTCGGGAATGGCCTTCTGCAATTCCGGCGAGAACATCTGGAACAGGTCGGAATACTTTTCGGCCAGGAGCAGGTCCAGGCCTTTCCGGGCGACGGCCGCCGGATCGGGCGCGGATTGGGCCATCAGCAGCCCCACCGCAAAAACGCACATTACACGCGAAAGCTTCACTCTTTTATCCTACAGCGACTCGGCTTTGCCGATATAATTAGGGTCAGAATTCCAGCATAGGAGGAGTGACATGGCAAATTATGCTCATCCCGAAGCGCTCGTCACCACCGATTGGGTGGCCGGCCACGCGACGGATCCGAACGTGAAAGTAGTGGAAGTGGATGTAGACACCAAGGCGTACGATGAAGGCCACGTGCCCGGCTCGATCGCCTGGGCCTGGAACACGCAACTGTGCGATACCGTGCGCCGCGACATTTTGTCGAAGGAGCAATTCGAGCAGTTGATGTCCACGTCCGGCGTGGGCCTGGAGACCACTCTCGTCATTTACGGGGACAACAACAACTGGTTCGCGGCCTGGGCGTTGTGGCAGGCGAAGATCTACGGGCATGCGGATGTCCGCCTGATGAACGGCGGGCGCAAGAAGTGGCTGGCCGAAGGGCGCGAGCTTGCCACCGAAACGCCCCACAGCCAGGCTACCAACTACCACGCGAAGAACGCCGATCTTTCGCTGCGGGCGTTTCTGCCGCAGGTGCAGCAGGCTTCGGCGTCGCGCTCGTCGGCGATGGTGGACGTGCGCAGCCCGCAGGAGTATACGGGCGAAATCCTGGCGCCTCCGGGACTGCCGGAGACGTGCCAGCGCGGGGGCCACATTCCCGGGGCGCGCAGCATTCCGTGGGGCAAGGCGTGCAACGACGATGGCACCTTCAAGCCGGCCGGCGAGCTGCAGGCGCTCTACGGCGGCGAGGGCGTGGACGGTTCCAAGCCGGTGATCGCGTATTGCCGGATCGGCGAGCGGTCGAGCCACACGTGGTTCGTCCTGAAGTACCTGTTGGGGTACAACAACGTGACCAACTACGACGGCTCGTGGACCGAGTGGGGCAACCTGGTGGGCGCCGATGTGGAGAAGGGCGCGGCGGCCGCGGCCAGAGGATAACGATGAAGGCAGAAGAGTATCGGGAAAGGAAAATCGAAGTGGCGGGCTGGCCAGTGAATCTGGCCAGCTACCGCCTGGGCGCCGAATGGCACTCGAAGGCGGACAACGTCTCGCCCGGCGCGGCACTGGCGCGGACGGCCGGCGCGACGCGTGAAGAGGCCGAAGAGAAGGCCGTGAAGCGGGCGGAGGAGTTGTTGTCGAGGACCAAGCGGCACACGGTGTGAGGCAGCGGGCGGGGCGAGGGGCCCGGGCTTCAACTTAGCGGCGGCTTTTTCCGCGAGCGCTTTCGCGATGAATCTAGCGTGCCCACAAACGGCCTTTGCGGGACGATCCAGATCGACACCTCAGTGGCGGAGCGGAATGCGCGGGCCGTCCAACGGAGAGTTCGGTCAAAAGAAGTAGGGCGGCGGCGCGGTGTCCTCGATGTGGAGACAGACTTCAGCCTGTCCGCAGTGGTGCGCCATGTGCGCATAGAGGTCGAGCTGGATTTCGCGCCCGATTACCCGGCCGTCGGGAGAGCAGGGTTGGTTGCGTGGGCTCGCCGTAAATAGCAGGCCCCGATCAGCCGTGGCATTGCCAGGGCCGCCGCTGCGCCGAGGGGTGGCCGGCCGCCGCCAATGTGAGGCCTTGCGACATCAGGTGGCTCGGCCCGGATGCGCGGTATCATTCAATCTTTCCGACCACGTCCTTGAAATGGAACGTTCTCCCGGCCGATTCATGGTCCTGTCGATCGACTTCGATGGCAGGGAAGAGAGGCTCCCATATGTGAAGGCGAGGATTCCCGAGCATTTGAACGATCTTGTCTTTATTCTCGGCGCCTGGAACGAACCGGAAGACCTGCAGGCCAGTCTCGGCACTTACGAGACCATCGGTTTGGCGATGGCGCAGGATTGCCGGGAAGAAACCAACACGACTTGGGGGCACGATTTCCTGCGACACAATGCAAGCCAGCTTGAACGTTTACGCGAGCACGTTCGTCCACTAGCGGGAGTTTACAAGATATCGGTGAGTTTCGTGCCAAACCGTTCTTGCTGAATGGGTTGCGGGCAGTGTCGGGTA
>JBGPKH010000317.1:0-9935 GCA_041485845.1 Bryobacteraceae bacterium | reverse complement strand
CTTTGATGCGCCCGTTGATGTCCTTGCCCAGCGGGATGGTGAGGTGCGAGTGGGATTGCGCGAATTCGTCGGACTCCAGCATCTGCCGGAGGGCGATCAGCTCGCGCCGGGTATTGGGGACTTCCACGCCCACGGTGGGCTTGCCGGGAATGCGCTCGATCAGGATGGACTCGGCTTGCAGTCCGAGGCACAGATCCTCGGTCAGGTTGGTGATGCGGCTGTACTTGATGCCGGCCTCGGGCTTGAATTCGAAGGTGGTGACCACGGGGCCGGGATTGATCTGCACCACGTTGCCCAGCACTCCGAATTCTTCGAACTTGGACTTGATGCGGACAGCCGTGTCCTTGAGCTCCTGCTCGTCGTAGGGGTTACGGCCGGGCACTTCGTTGAGCAGCCCGGTAGAGGGGAATTCGAAGACCTTGCGGGAGCTCTCCGGGGGCGGAACCGGAGCCGTAGGCCGAAGGTTGGCCGGCGGTTCGGGGTAGGGAACCGGCACGGGATCGAGATCTTCGATGGGGCAGATGGGGATCTCCTCGATGCTGGCGTATTCGGATTCCGCCTCGGCCGGCTCTTCCTGCCAGGGCGGTGTGCCGGCCGCAGCGCCGGCCGGCGCGGCTTCGGCCGCCGGCTCGGCATTCTCCGCCGATTTCCTTTTCGCGCGGGCCGCGGCTCGGGCTTGCGCGCGGGCTGCGGCTCGGGCTTGCGCCCGCTCCAGGGCACGGCGGTGCATCCGCCCGCGCCAGGCGCGCCACTCATCGCGGCGCCGGCGGCGCCACGCGGCCGGGATGGCATACCAATCGGCCAGCTTGGAAATCGTAAACGTGGAAACCAGGTATACCGAAACGACCACGGTGGTGGCCGTGGCCAACAGCGCGCCGGCCACGTTCAGCGAATCCACCAGCCAGTTGACGAGCGCCATCCCCACCACGCCGCCGATCCGGATATGCCCGCTGTACAAACGCAGCGGCAGGAAGGAGAGCGCCGTGCAAAAGCTGAGCGCGAACAGCACCGAGCCGGCGACCTTCACGGCGCCGGCTTGCAATGGCTCCGACCGGACCCAGTGCCAGGCGAGCGCGAAGCTCAGCAGCGGGAAGAGAAACGCCACCGCGCCGAACGACTGATAGAGGAAGTCGCCGAGATACGAACCGGGGTAGCCGACCAGGTTGAGCGGACGCGCGCTCGACGCCGTGTCCCACGAGGGATCCTGGGCGTGATACGACACCAGACTCAACAGCATCACGAGGCCCATCGACAGGATCAGGAGACCGACGATCTCGTTCAGCCTTTTGTGCTGCGTGGGAGATAGAAGCTTCATCACGCTGGCCGGCGGATGAAAGCCAGAGCAAGCACTATTATGCCAAAAACCACGCGGTAGTATACAAATGCACGCAAGCTGCCGCGACGCAAATATTGCAGAAACCAGGCGATCACCGCGCAGCCCGTCAAGGCGCTTACCCCGACCCCCACGAGGAACGGCATGGTAAGCAAAGAGTGCATGCCGCCGCCGTGCTTGTGAACGGCCCACACCGCTTTGGCCGCCGCCGCGGCGATGGCCGGCGTGGAGAGCAGGAAAGAGAACCGCGCCGCCGATTCCCGCGTGAGATTGCGCGACAGGCCCGCCGAGATGGTGATGCCGCTGCGCGAGCAGCCGGGGACGATCGCCAGCACCTGCGCCGCGCCGATGGCCAGCGCATCCGACAGGTTCATGGAAGACATGTCGCGCACCCGCCGCCCGGCCCGGTCGGCGAACCACATCACGGCTCCGATGGCGATCATCATGCTGCCCATTACCACGGGGGTGCGCCACACCGTCTCGGCCATCTTGTTGAACGCCAGGCCGAACACCCCGATGGGGATCGAGCCAATGGCCAGCAACCACAGCAGCATGCGGTTGTGTTTCAGCTCGGGCTCGTGGCCGAAGTCGATCCCGAAGCCCTGGGCGACGATCTGCAGCCAGTCCTGAAAGAAGTAGAGCAGCACCGCGACCAGGGTCCCGAGGTGCAGCATGATGTCGAAGTCCAGCGATTCGGTCTGCCAGCCAAGAAGCCAGGAAGTGAGATACAAATGCGCCGTGCTACTGATGGGTAGAAACTCAGTGAGACCCTGGACGACTGCCAGGACGATCACCTGGAAGAGAGGCATTAGTGTGTATAGTAGCATCGCTCACGGCAACTCCTCCACGCGGAACGACAGATCGCGATCCGGGATCATCTCGACGGTCGTGCCCCGGTGCAGCAGCGCATCGGGACCGCGCGACGTCCCCGGATTCTTTGTGTCCGGAAGGTGGACATCCGGGATTACGGGAGAATCGGCGATGGTCACGGTGACTTGCCGCATCTCTTCAAGCGGCAGCGGCTCCAGAGGCTGGAGAACGCCATCCTTTGAACACGGCTTGCAGGATTTCTCCACATGCCTTCAGTCCAACCGATCCCCACATTCCCAAAATGGGGACGCAGGGTCAGGTCAGGGGCAACCACACGGGCATGCCTGTGCCGCCCAGACTCGTGTACACTCAGGAAGATCAGGGGGTCGGCATGAAGATCCTGCCCATTGTGTGCGTGCTGGTGCTCGCGGGGACCTCGGAGTCCGCACGGGCCCAGGTATCCGCATCCATATCCGGGAAAGTAGAGGATGCGTCGAGCGCCGCGGTGCGCGGCGCGACGGTCACGGTGAAGAGCCTGGAGACCGGCGCGACGCGCGTGGTCACCACGGACGAAGCGGGGAACTTCCGGGCGCTGTCGCTGGCGGTGGGGCCGCACGAGGTGCGGGCGTCCAAGCCGGGGTTCAAGACGGAGATCCGGAATCGCGTCAACCTGGTGGTGGGGCAGGACGCGGTGGTGAACCTGCGGCTGGAGGTCGGCGAGATCGCGCAGGAGGTGACGGTGGCGGAAGACATTCCGGTGGTCAATACCTCGACGTCCTCGGTTTCGGGAATGGTGGGGGAGCGCGAGGTGAAGGACCTGCCGCTGAACGGCCGCAGCTTCGACAACCTGATCGCCTTGAATCCCGGCGCGCTCAATTACGGATTGAAGAGCGCCAACACCAGCACCAGCAACGGGAACACTTTCTCGGTGGCGGGACGGCGGCCGATGGACAATGTGGTGCTGCTCAACGGCATTGAGTATACGGGGTCGAGCCAACTGGCCATCACGCCGGGCGGTGTGAGCGGCGATTTGCTGGGGATCGACGCGGTGCGCGAATTCAACGTGCAGACGGACACCTACGGCGCGGAGTACGGGAAGCGATCGGGGGCGCAGGTGAGCGTGGTGACACAATCGGGGACGAACGCGATGCACGGATCGTTGTTCGAGTTTCTGCGCAACAGCTCGCTCGATGCGCGCAACGTTTTTGCGCAAACGTCGTTCGTGCCGCCGTTCCTGCAGAACCAGTTTGGCGGGGCGCTGGGCGGGCCCATTCAGAAAGACCGGCTGTTCCTGTTCGGCAACTACGAAGGGTTCCGGCAGGCGCAGACGCTCAGCAGTATCAGCGTGGCGCCCGACGCGAAGGTGCGCACCGGCCTGTTCCCGCCAAACGGCTCGGACGTGTACACGCCGGTAGCGAACCTGAATCGCTCGATGTTGTCCTACTTCTCCTTCTGGCCGGAGGCGAACGGCGCGGAACTGTTGACGAACAGGCTGCCGAGCGGGACGGCATTTTCGTACAACAATCCCAAGCAGAGTATCCGCGAAGACTTCGGCACGCTGCGGATGGACTACACGATTCGCGCACGGGACTCGCTCTCGGCCACCTACACGATGGACGACGGCAACAGCCTGATCCCGCTGGCGGACCCGCTGTTCGGGTCGGCGAGCACGCTGCGCATGCAGGTGGGGAGCTTGCAGGAAACGCACGTGATCTCGCCGAGGATGCTGAATACGTTTCGCGCGGGCTATTCCCGGGCGGGGTTCAACCTGGATTCGGCGCTGCTGGGGTCGTTTCCAGCGAACCTCTCGTTTGTGGCGGGAGGCGGGCCGGGCGGGATCATAGTCGGCGGCGGTGTGACTACTACGGGTCTTTCGGGAATCACGTCGGCGGGCCCGAACAACGCGGCCGGGGTGTGGAACCGGCGCAATCTGTTCACCTACTCGGACGGTTTGCAGATCGGCAGGGGGAAGCACCAGATCGGCGCCGGGGTGTGGTTTCAGCGGGTCCAGGACAATGAGGACTCGGCTTCGCGGCAGCTTGGGCAGGCGACGTTTGCCAGCCTGACGACGTTCCTGCAAGGCACCGTGACCAGCTTCCAGGTGGTGCCCAGCGCCAATGAGTTGGGGTGGCGGAGTTTCTTCGGGGCTTGGTACTTCGAAGACGCGATCAAGATCCGGCCCAATCTCACCATTCGGGCAGGCATCCGGCACGAATTCACCACGGGCTGGAACGAAGTGGCCCGAAGGGCCGCAAATTATGTCGCCGGCGCGAATGCGGTGCTGGAGACGGCTCCGCGCGTGGGCACGTCGGTCTACACGAAGAACAACGCGCGCCAGCTATTCGGCCCCAGGATCGGGCTGGCGTGGGACCCGTTCGGGAAGGGGAAGACCGCGATCCGCGCGGGGTTCGGGACGTACTATTCGCTGATCGACGATCTCGCCTTCCTGTTGAATTCGCTGCCACCGTACAACGGGGCGGCTTCGTCGTCGGGCTCGCTGTTTTCGATTGTGCCGGTGAATCCGGGGGCGGCGGCGCCGCCGTCGTGCGGCCCGGGCGTGCCGACGCCTTGCACGACGTATGCGCCGCAAGGGGTGCAGGCGGACGCGAAGACTCCCACGGTTCACGAGTGGAACTTTTCGATCGAGCAGCAACTGCATGCGAGCACGGCGGTACGCGTGTCGTACGTGGGATCGTTCGGGTACCACGGGCTGCTGAGTCTGGATCCCAACGACATTCCGGCGCAGAATTGTTCCGACGCAAGTGGATGCCAGGCCGGCGGAGTCACGGCGGGCGGGGTTCCGGTGGCGGCGGCGAGCCAGAGCCGTGTGGCGCAGGGCGCGCGGTATATCCCGGTGGGCACGCGTCCCAATCCGTACCTGGGCGCGGGGTTCTTCTGGTACACGGAGGGCAACAGCCGCTACAACGCGTTGCAAATGGAAGAGACGCATCGCTTGAGCGGGAGCTTGCAGTTTAGGGTGAACTACACGTGGGCGAAGAACCTGGACATGAATTCGAGTCTGACGGGTGCGCAGTCGCAGAACCAGCCGCAGATGGCGATGGACCGCAACGATCTGCGGCGCGACTGGGGGCGGTCGGCGTTGGGCGTGGCCTCGCAGGCCAGCATTTCGGCGCGCTATGAATTGCCGTTCGGGCACGGCAAGCGGTGGGGTGGGTGGCAGATCAATGGGATCGCGACGTTGTTGAGCGGTTTCCCGTTCACGCCGGTGATCGGCGCGAACCGGTCGGGAGACGGAGATACCAGGAATCCGGATCGGCCGTCGTTGGATCCTTCGTTCACGGGACCGGTGGTTCTGGGCAAGCAGGGCCAGTGGTTCGATCCGAAGGCGTTTGCTTTGCCGTCGTTCGGCACGTACGGGAATCTGGGGCGCGGAGTGTTCACCGGGCCCGGACTGGCCAACGTGGATGTGTCGGTGTTCAAGAACACCCGCGTGGCGGAGAAGGTGAGCCTGCAGTTCCGCGCGGAGTTCTTCAACTTGCTCAACCATGTGAATTTGGGGACGCCCAACGCGACGGTGTTTTCGGGCGCGGCGTTCAACGCGTCGGCCGGTTTGATCACGACGCTGGCGACCACGCCGCGGCAGATTCAACTCGGGATGAAGCTGATTTTTTGAGGGGACCGGCGGCAAGACCGCCGGTGCTACAGCCCGGCGTCTACTGTGATATTCCCGACGTTTGCCAAGTAAGGCGTGCCTGCGAAGGGGTTCACCTTTTGGGAGCAGCCCGCGGTAACACCGGGAGATTCGACAATTCTTCCCGGTCGCCTGCTGCTGCCGGGAGCGGCGCAACGTTACGCGTCACGCGCTCGTTTTGTCTCCCCCGGAAAAAAGCACCGAGTCAGCCCGTTTGTCTGTTCCCGCCATTTTTCTCTCTTCTCTGGCAGGAGTTTCCTTGCGCGGTGAAGACCATGTGATCGCTGGCGTCAGCCACCAAGCCACAGTAGACATTTGCGCGATTGACGACGCGGGGGCCGATACTCCCGCCGCCGTTCGCTTCCGGCGGCCCTTCCTGCTTGGCGCCTTTTCGCGCTCGCTCCGAGGTTGAGCCAAATCTCCGCGACGGCTGGTCAAGCGGCGCATTTCGCCGGGGACCGTCGAGCGCACAAATCCGCTATCCTTCCAAACCGCATCGGATGCGCTCAGAGGCCGAAGTTTCTCCAGGGAGACCGTTCTTCCGACGCGGCCGGCGCGGGACGGCGGCGGTGAGTCCTTCGCATCTCGGCACGCTGCGCGTCCGCCAGGCTGCGGGCATTCACGTGCGAGCGCAGATCGTCGGCAGTGAGCTCGTGCGCGCCGTCGAAGTTTCTTTCCAGGTCTGCGGCCAGCTTGCTCGCGGAGAGAGTGGGCCCTTCCTGGATGCCGACGCGGTGCACGAGGAACAACGCCAGGTCTGCAGTGACGATAAAGCGTCTGGAGGGCTGGCCTTTCTCAATCACATCAAACCGGTACGCACGTGCGTTCCGTTGCTGCTCGAATCCCAAGTACCTGACTTCCACGGTGCCCCCTTTCGGAGCGGCCAGCCACACACCCAGCACAGCCTGAACGTCAGGAATTACTGGGCGGCGGTTGGTTCAATCGTCGGCTTGCCGTCGGACGGAGCTTCCGGAGCGTCAGCCGACGACGTACTATCGGCCGCGTCGCCGGGAGGCAGCTTTCGCTGCATCCGCCTGGCGGCCCTATCCCTCTGTCGCTCCAACCGTTGCATTTCGTTTCGACGCTCTTGAAGATTTCCATTGTGTCCTGACTCCTGCCGCAAAATTCGGCGGGCGGGATATCAGAGGCCGCTGTCCTGTCGGAAAAGGCTACCAGCGGGGCTCGCGCCGCTGGCGCGCGCCGCCTTGGGGTCTGCGAGAGAAGCCGCCGCCAGATCCGCGCCCGCCTCCTTCAGCCTTCGGGCGCGCCTCGTTAATGTTCAGCGCGCGGCCGTCCAGGTTGGAGCCATTGAGGGCGGCAATCGCCTGATCCGCCTGGGCGGAATCCGTCATCTCAACGAAAGCGAAGCCACGCGAACGGCCGGTCTCACGGTCCGTCACGAGGCTAACTCGTTCCACGTTTCCGTACGGCTCGAAAAGCGCACGCACAGATGATTCGGTCGCAGCAAAATCCAAATTGCCTACAAAGATATTCTTCATCTTCCAATTCTCAGTGTCTTTCAATTGTGCGGGCTAGACGAGGCAGATCTGGTTCGGCCAGGCTCTGGCGGGACTCTCAAAAGGCATTTTCACTGTACCACGTTTTCGCCGGGCGTCATAGCCGATGCAATTCCGCGAATTCCGCGAATTCCGCGCGTGCGACTTGATAGCGTCATGGATCTGCGCCGTCCGCCAACCACCGGTTTGGGAACCGCCGTGGAGGAGCACTTCCATCAGGCGCACCATCCGGGTTTCGTGGATCTTAATGCCGGGGATTTTGGTGCGGCCGGAGGGGATCGGCATGGCCAGGCGCTGGAACAGCGGGAAGTCCACGTGCATGGTGAGCAGCTCGGCTGCAAAACCTCTTTCCGTAGCAGTCTATTACCCACCAGCACGCCCCGGTTACGTCTGACGAGGCTTCACGCGACGCTCAATGCGTTTGCGGAGACGAACAGGTTCCGCTCGCGGAACGGCCCGGGACTCTCCAGCAGAAGACAGGCCCGCATGGCAGAACCCGTCGAGGCAAACCACGGACGCGGGCAGTATCGGTGCGGCGCACGGCTCCACTGCGGCGCGGCGATCGCCAGGTGTTGCGACAGGAAAGCAGCGACCGCGGCCAGGTAGGCGTCGGCGACCTGTCCCAGTTCGAACCGTTCGACCAGCAGCTCCGGCTCCTCGGCGAACGCGGACGCGGATGGGCGGGCTTCGAACTCATGCAGGAAATCACTAAGGTGGAGCGAAAAATCGTCAGCAGTGTGGGTCCAGGCCGCGACTTCGGATAAGGAACGGGGGCGCCGCATCAGGATTCACGCTCCTGTTCCTGGAATATCTCGTCCACCAGGTACGCAGAGCGTATCGGAACCCGCGCCGGATCGTAGTACTGCGCCACGATCTCCATCACCTGTTCCGAACGGGTGAGGCCCACCAGCCGGATCAGAAACTGAATGTCCGCCTTGTCGCCGCCAGAAACGCGCACGCCGACGCGAGACGCCAGAACCTTCATGGCCAGCAGATATTGAGGCGTGGGCGTCAGGATGCGCAGGTTCGGGAACTGGGGTACATACTCATCGGTGAAGTCCCCGCGCGGAGACAGGAATCCCTTGGCCGCATCGTTGAGCCAGTCCGGAGCCATGTCGAACTCACTGGCGGCACGGGCCGCGGCCTCCCTGATTTCGGGAACGGGTGCAAACACGGCGTCCACGTCCTTCGTGGACTGCCTGGCCTGGAAGGCAAGCATCATGGCAGCGCCGCCGAAGATGTCGATCTCCCCGACGACGCCCTTCTCGGCAAGCAGTTCGGACACCTTGCGCAGACCAGCCAGGAGGGTTTCGCGGTTCACCATATTGATCCCAGGGTAGCCTATCGTGCCGCCAACAGGCGTTAGAACAAGCGCAGCTTGCCCTGCATTATCGATTGGGATTCCGCGGCGTGAATATCGTGCCGCCAACAGGCGTTAGAACAAGCGCAGCCACTGGACGTTCCGATATTGCCTGCGGACGCGCGCATGGCGAGTTTCCTTTCTCGCTGAATTGCGGAAGCGTCCGATGAACCCCTCTTCCCATGTCGAGGAGCAGCGCCTGCTGCGGGCACTGAACAACGGTGGGCTTCTGAACCTCTGTTCTCCGGGCCGAGACTCCGCTGCCGGATGGCATGGCGGAAGTGTCTCCTGACATCCGGCGCTTACCACCGCGCTTTTCCCCGCGATCCGTCCATCATTCCTTGGCCGGCGATGCACGTGGATCGACCGGTTCAGGACTTCGCCTTCTTTTTTGTCAAGCTAAGTACCTTTGTTTCAGTGGATTCTCCTGATATAGAAACGCAAACCCCGGAGCCGCGTGCCAGGATCAAATTGGGGAGGACGTTTCCGGTCGAAAGCCGCGGTCAGGCGCCCCACACCCGTGGTTGTTGGAACCGGAGGAAATCGACAGCTACAAAATCGACTACAGCGGAGACTAGCTACAGCTCATAAATCGCCGCAACCCATTGAAACAATTGGTCGGGGCGGGGCGATTTGAACGCCCGACCCCCTGCGCCCAAGGCAGTTTTCGGCACACTCCGAAAGCGCCTTGTTTTCGACTGCTTACGTTTCAATGGGATGGCGGCAGCGTGTTGAAACTCGATGAGCCCTGTTGAAGTTGGAGGCTTTGAGCAGCTACAGAATTATCTACAGTTCCGGATTTCGGACTCGGTTTACTCAGTATCGAAATGGCCAGGCGCGCCGCTTCGCCCTCCTTCCGGCCCGGCCACCCTGTGCAGAAACCGCGCGCGGGTGCCAGAGCGGGGCGCCAGAGCAGGCATAACTTCCGTATGCGCCGTAATCCAGGAGTTGGATTTCGTAGAATCGTCGGAGCTGGATAGTTTCCGGGTGCGCCGTCATCCAGGAGTAATCCGCTCTTTAGATCGGCTAAACTTAGCTGGTCTCCTCATATGCCACTTTCTTTCGGCGACAAACTCGGCCCCTACGAAATCCTTGCGCCGATCGGCGCGGGTGGTATGGGCGAGGTCTACCGCGCCAGAGACCCGCGTTTGAATCGCGGCGTGGCTATCAAGGTCTCCGCCGCGCAGTTCAGCGAACGGTTCGAGCGTGAAGCCAAATGCATCGCGGCGCTGAATCATCCCAACATCTGCCAGATTTACGATG
>JBGPKH010000316.1:0-9945 GCA_041485845.1 Bryobacteraceae bacterium | reverse complement strand
TAGCGGCGCAGGTCCGCTAGCGGTCTGTGGGGCTTCTTCCGCGCCGCGCACGTCTGGAAGCGGTTATCGGGGCATCTTCGGCGCCGCCCACAGCAGTAAGCGGTGTTTTAGGGCTGCTACTGGGCCGCGCACGTCAGTAAGCGGTTTTTGGGGCTGCTACTGGGCCGCACACGTAAGTAAGCGGTTTTTGGGGCTTGTACTGGGCCACGCACATCAGTAAGCGGTGTTTTGGGGCTTGTACTGGCCACGCACATCAGTAAGCGGTGTTTTGGCGCTTCTGCTGAGCCGCGCACGTCAGCAAGCGGTTTTTGGGGCTTCTGCCTAGCGGCGCACGTCAGCAAGCGGTTTTTGGGGCTTCTGCTGAGCCGCGCACATCAGTAAGCGGTGTTTTAGGGCTGCTACTGGGCCGCGCACGTCAGTAAGCGGTTTTTGGGGCTTCGCCATGGGTCATAGCCACCCTGCTAACCAATGGAATACTAGTGTCTCGGGAATGCCTGTTGTATAGTCCTAGGCGGTCAGCTTGCAGCCAAAACCGCCGGGAGTCATAGCTGACAGATTACAAAACCGTATGACTACAGTTAACGCCGCGTTAGCGGAACAAGCAGAGACAAGGCCCAGAATCCCCGACCGGATCGAAGGTCTGGGGATCCGGCCCGCTTTGGTCAACGACCTGGTTCTTCGCTATCTGTGGCACCACGGTTCCGCCACACTGGCGTCGCTCAACAAGACTCTCAAGCTTTCGTTCCTCCTTCTGGAAACGCTGTTCCACCAGTTCCGGCAGCAGCAGTTGCTGGAGGTCAAGGGGATGGTGGGGAACGATTACACCTTCATGTTGAGCAATGCCGGCCGGGTGATGGCGACCGCGCGCAACGAGGTGTGCCAGTACGTCGGCCCGGCTCCGGTCTCGATCGAGCAGTATCACGAGGTCGTAGGGGCCCAGGCGGCACAGGTGCACCTGAGCCGTCAGGGGCTGCGGAATGCCTTTCACGACCTGGTGCTGCCCGACAGCCTGTTGGATCAGCTTGGACCGTCCCTCATCGGGAACCAGTCGCTCTTTCTTTACGGCGGGACGGGTAATGGCAAGACCAGCATCGCGGAACGCATTCTGCGGGTGTATCGGGATACCGTTCTGGTTCCTTACGCGGTGGAAGTGGATGGCCACATCATCACGGTCTTCGACCCGGTGGTCCACCGCGAGGTTCCTGGCGACGATGAAATGCTCGATCCGCGCTGGGTGGTTTGCGAGCGCCCCTGCATCACGGTGGGCGGCGAACTCTCGGCGCCCATGCTGGAGCTGCGGCTGGACGAGGCCACCCGCGTGTTTATTTCACCCTGCCAGATGAAAGCCAACAACGGCATCCTGATCATCGACGACTTCGGGCGGCAGGTACTCTCGCCGCGCGACCTGCTGAACCGGTGGATCGTTCCCCTCGACCGGCGTGTGGATTACCTGACGCTGGCCTCGGGAATGAAGTTCCGCGTTCCGTTCGAGATGATGGTGATCTTCTCCACCAACCTGGATCCCAACGACCTGGCCGATGAAGCCTTCCTGCGGCGCATTCAGAGCAAAGTGCTGGTGGAAGCAGTCACCCAGGAGATCTTCGATCAGATCTTCCAGCGCGTGATGGAAACCCACCACGTGCCACTCGAGGGCAATGCCGCCGAACATCTCCGCCAGTGCTGCGCGCAAGCCGGCGCCAAGTGTCTGCGCGCCTGCTATCCCATGGATATTTACAAGCTGGTGAAGGCCATCAGCGAATACGAAAGCCGGCCCGTGCGCATGACGCGAGTGAACATCGAACGCGCGGTGGCTTTATACTTCGCCAGAATCGCGCCGGCAACGGGGAATTAAAGAGCGCTCATTTCAATATTCCGTACATGTTCGAGAAATCGTCCGTCCATACCCGGAACGGGCGCTCCGGCCTCAGCACCTTCGCCTCCCTTTGCAGCTCCGGATGCGCCTCCGCGGTTGCCCGATCCATAATCAAAGTCCAGGAACACGAGAAGCACAGCAGGTCGTCGCCAGGCCCCGGCTCGTAGTGATACACCAGCGCGACCTTGTCGAAGGCGTGGGCGGCCCGTTCCATCACCGGCTCGAGGTTTAGATACCGGTTGGAGATGTTCACGGCCAGGATGCCGGCCGGCTTGAGGTGCCGAAAGTACGTTTGGAAGGCTTCGCGCGTAACCAGGTGGACCGGGACGGAATCGCCGGAAAAGGCATCCATCACCAGGATGTCGAACTGCTGGCTCGCCTCCGATTCCAGAACCAGGCGGCCGTCGCCCAGCGCCACCTCCACTCGCGCCGGCGTGTCGCTGAGATAGGTGAATTGGTTTCTGGCGATGTCCAGCACCAGCGAGTTGATTTCGTAGATCCGCAGCGTATCGCCGGACTTGCCGTACGCCGCCAAAGTTCCACAGCCCAAACCCAGGATCCCGATGCGCCGCGGCGCGCCAGGCTGCGCGCGCATGGCCCGCCCGATGCCCGATCCTTCGCAGAAATAGGAGATCGGCTGGTGCCGGTATTCCTCGCGCCTGCTCTGCTCGCCGTGGTTGACGATGCCGTGGATAAACCTGCGGACCGCATCTTCGTCGGTCTTCGGGTCGCCGATATCATACACCCGAAGCTGGCCGTAGAAGTTGCGCGCGGCCACCAGGTAGCCTTCGGCCATCCCGTGTATCACGACGCCCACGAACCACAGATAGCCTGCCAGCGCCGCTGCCACTCCCGCGGTCCCCCATGATTTCCGGCGCCCGGACAGTCCCCAGAGCTGCTGTGCCGGCACCACTGCGACGGCCGCTGCGCACAGCGCCAGTCCGATAGGGAATTCATAGTAAGCGCGAAACAGGTTGGGCGCCAGCAGGCCGACAAACAGGCCGCCTGCCGCGCCGCCCAGCGCAACGATCACGTAGAAGCCCGTGAGGTAGCGAGGGTGCGGCTTGAGGCGCGCCAACTCCCCGTGACAGGCCATGCAGCAAACAAACAGCGCAGCCGCGAACAGGACGATCAGGGGACGGATCCCCATCACCGCGCGCCACGCCGAAAGCCGGTACGCCATGAAACCCAGTGCCGCAGCCAGCAGCGGCAGGAACACCGGGCGCCAATAAAACCGGGGGGCTTCGAAACAGACGATGAAGCTCAACAGGTAGATGCCAAGCGGCAGGATCCACAAAAACGGGATGGCGGCGACATCCTGAGTGAGGTGCGTGGTGACCGCCAGCAGCAGCACCGATGCGCCGGCCGCGAGCGCTAACCAGATCGCGCGCACCTGCCATGAGGGTTCCGAGCCGGCGGGTTCTGCGTCCACCACCGCAACGACGGAAGCCTCGCCGGACGATCGCCAGGCCGTGATTGCGCACACCAGCGCGAAGCACACATACGCCGCCGACCAGACCAGCCCCTGCGTGCGCGTCGGGAGATTCGGCTCGATCAGCGCGGGGTAACTCAGCAACGCCAGCATGGATGCGAGATTCGAGAGCGCAAACAGACGATACGGCATTCCGCTCTTGTGGCTGCGCGCGTACCACGCCTGCAGCAACGGACTGGTGGAGGAGAGAAGGAAGTAGGGCAGCCCGACGGTAACCGCCAGCAGCGCCAGAATTCGCAGCGAGGGGTGCGCCACGCCGCCGGTCTTCCAGGCCGGATTGGGCAGAATCGGCAGTGTCGCCAGGCTCGCCGCCAGAACGAAGATGTGGGTTACCGCCTGCTTGCGCGCTCCCAGCCGGTGAAGCCAGTGCGCATACAGATAGCCCAACAAAAGCGCCAACTGGAAGAACAGCATGCAGGTGTTCCACACCGCCGAAGTGCCCCCAAACCAAGGCAGAATCGTCTTGGCGATAATCGGCTGCACTTCAAAAAGGAGAAAGGCGGAGAGGAAAATCGAGAGGGTGTAGAACAGCACTAGCCCCTCACGGTATCACAGGCGGGGCCACAGACAGCAACGGGTCGGATGAGTCTCGACCCAGCAGGCAAGAGTGCCTGTATACTGAACAGAACGAGAGCCTCCAAAATGGAAATTCCGGTGAGGTGATAAGAAGGAGCTTGCCGATGAAGCCGGCTGTCTTGCTTTGTGCCACGACTCTCATGGCGGGGGTTGCCGCTGCGCAAACTCCGTCGATTTCGGCGGTGGTAAATGCTGCCAGCGGCATTCAAAGTCCGCTGCCAAATTCGGGAATCGCGCAAGGCGCAATCCTCCTGATCGTCGGGTCGAACCTGGGACCCGCGGCGATTTCCCTGGATCCCAGCCCGTTTACCAGCGCACGTCTGCTGGGCACATCTGTGAGCGTAACCGTCAAAGGCACGACCGTGGGTGTGTTGATGTATTACACTTCCGCGACCCAGGTGGCGGGCCTGTTGCCTTCGAACACGCCGGTGGGGACGGGAACCATCACCATAACCTATAACAACGCGACCAGCGCTCCCGCGCCGATCACCGTGGTCCAGAACAATCTGGGCATCTTCACCTTGACGTCGGACGGCACGGGAGCGGGCATCGTCACGTACGCGGATTACAGCCTGGTGTCGCCATCGCGGGCTGCCAACTGCGGCGGGCCGAACACGACTTGTGGCGCGGCGAACCCAGGCGACGTATTGATCCTCTGGGCTACGGGTTTAGGTCCGGTAAGCGCCCCCGACTCGTCCGGGCCGCAACCCGGCAACATGGCAAGCGTTCCGCTAAAGCTGTGGCTGGGCGGCGTTCAGGCGACCGTCACTTACCAGGGGCGGTCGGGCTGTTGCATCGGTGAAGACCAGGTGGTCTTCACCGTACCGGGCAATGTCCCCACGGGTTGCGCGGTGCCGCTGGCGGTTCAGATCAATGACCAGATCAGCAATTACACCGCGCTGCCGGTGGCCAGTGGCAGCCGGACTTGTACGCCGGCGACGCCCTACTTCTCCGCCAGCGCCGTGGCTCAAGTGAGCAGCGGGTCGCCGGTCACGTATAGCCAGATCAGACTGAACCGAAGGTTCACAGGCACTGCGTACGAAGACCGCGGAGATGCGCAGTTCGTCAAAGTCAGCCTTCCCGCCGCGTTGACGCCCTTCGCTCTTACGATCCTCGACTCCCAGCCGGCAGGGACTTGTATCGTTGTGAACGCGTTGAAAGGAAGCAGCCCTCCTTTCACGTTCCTGGGAGCCCCCGATGCCGGCCCAAGCCTGACGCTGAACGGCTCAAACGGCCGCAGGACACTAGTCAAACAGTCCGGTCCGGGTCCGACAGATTATTTCGCGGTACTCGGTCCGGGAGACTATCTCACAAACGGCACGTTCACGGTCACAGGGACCGGGGGCGCGGCCGTGGGCGCGTTTACCGCGACCATCAATCTCACGGCGCTCCCGGTCTGGACCAACCAATCCAGCTTGAGCACGGTGAACCGCGCCAACGGGCTTACCGTCACCTGGACCGGGGGCGCGCCGAATACGTACGTCGAGCTGGTGGGGGAGAGCGCTACGGACAAGAACTTTACCTCGGGCGCCGCGTTTGGTTGCTCCGCACCAGCAACCGCGGGCACCTTAACGGTCCCGCCCAGCGTGTTGCAGGTTTTGCCCGCAGGGCCCTTCGGCGCGTTGCTCTTCAGCTTGGACGCTACTCCCACGACCTTCACGGCCAGTGGCCTCGACTTGGGATTCGTGACGAGTAACCGCGAAATGGCGATATTCGTTACGTTCCAGTAGCGCGCTGTTACGTTCGCGGCCAGTTCGCCGTGTGCCGGGCGCTCGCCGAGATCCGAGCCTACCGGCGCTTCGCGGGGTGGACTTGACCGCCGGGGCGACGGACAGGCCAGGAGGCCTGTCCCACCTAGAAATCGAGGCGCAAACCGAGTTGGATCCACCGCGCGCTGTTGGAGCGGTTGGGCGGAGTATTCGTGCTGGTGATCACGCCGAACGAAGTGGGGCTGGTGTAGCTGAGTCCCGGTGTATTGAAATTGTGATGGTTGAACACGTTGAAGAAGTCCGCGGAGAAGCCCAGCCGGGCCTTCTCGGTGATCTTGGTGTCTTTGGCGAACCGCATATCCATGTTGCGGAAAGGCAGGCCGCGCATCGGATTGGCGCGCCCGGTGCGCGTGTCGCTGCTGAGCTGGATGTAGTGGAAGTTGCCGTAAGCCGCGCACGGATCGGCGAAAATGTTGTATCCCGCTCCGGTGGCCGCGGTGGTCCCGACGCTGCCCACACCGGTGAGCGTGCATCCCGCCGCTCCCGCATTGATACCGGTCTCGGCAACCGGGCGGATGGGGACCATCGCGCTGCCGACACCGATGGTGGCCGTAGCGCCTCCCCAGACCTGCGAGGCTTGCGTAACAGTCAAGGGCAGTCCGCTCGACGCCGTCACGATGCCCGACGTGTACCAGCCCCCGATGATCCGGTCGAGCACGTTCCCCGCAGACAGCCTATGTCCATGGCCCAGCGGAACGTCATAGGTGTAAAACGCATTGAAGACGTGCTTTCGATCGTAGCTGGTGGGTCCGTAGTCCACGCCGGGGTGAAAGCTGTTGGCGTAGTACCCGGCGTTGTTCTGATTCGACAGGTAATCGTCGAGGGCTTTCGAATAGGTATAGTTCCCGCTCACCGTGAAGCCGTGGCTCACGCGCTTGGTGAGCGTCAGGATTCCCGCCGAGTAGTTCGACTGCCCGATATAGGTCCGCATGAACTCCACCTGCGACTGGTCGTTGGTGATCGGAAGCAGGCCTAGCGAACGGCGGTAGCCGGCGAAGTTGATAAACATGGTTCCCACATTCCCCTGGGTGAAGCTCGGTGAATTCCGCGCCACGATGAACGCGGTGGCGGTGGCCGTGTTCTGGAGCTTCGCCAGACCCGGGAACTGGTTCTCGAACCACGGCTGCGTAGCCGCCGCCTGACCCGCGCGCAACGCGCCCGCGACCGCGTCAAAAGCCTGGGCGAAAGTTTGGCCCGAAGCCGAATCCGACATCATGTAGGGCGCGGATGTCAGATTCACGGCCTGCGGCAGGCGGCGCGAGAATCTTCCGAGGAAGGCGGCCTCGACGATCATGTTGCCGGGAAGCTCGCGTTGGAGACTCAAGTCCACATTGAAGCTGCGCCCGACCTTGCTCTGGGGATCGACCTGGAAAGAGAGCGTCTCGGTGTAGCCGGGCGGAGGAATTACCGGCGAAGTCACTGCCGCCGATACGGGTGTCGGCACAGTGCCATCCACGCCGGCCCGGAAGCTGGCCAGCCCCGGATTAGCTCCGATGCCGGCTGCCGCGTTGCAGCCCGCTCCACCCGCGCCGGTCGAGTTGCACAGCGGCGCCTGCACGAGGATGGTTTGACCGAAGCCCACGCCCAGCATCGGGATGAGCACGCTCTGCACCGTGTTCGAGCGGTCGTATACGATGGCGAATCCGCCGCGCAGCACCGTCTTGTCGCTGAACGGCCGCCCGGAAGGCTTCCACGCGAAGGAGGCCCGCGGCGCCCAGTCCCCGTAGTCGACGTTGTAAACCGGCACCTTCGCTTTGCCCACTGTGGCAAACCCGATGGTCGGGTTGTAAATCTGACCGCTCTGCGCCGCCTGGAGCTTGGCCTGCATGAAGTCCGGCGCGTTGATCAACTGGTTGTTCTCCGCGTTGATCATGACCGTTTGCAGGTTATTCTGCTCCGTCGGCGAGGTCTGCCATCCGTAAGACATTCCGAAGGTCAGGGTCAGCGACCGGCTCAGACGCCAGGAATCCTGGAAATAGAAATAAGACGCCCACTGCCGGGTGTGGTCCGCCAGATAGGTGCCTAGGGGAAGCGGTTGCAGGTTCTGGTCGCGGACCGCCAGCACCCCGACGTTATCCACCATCCCCAGCGAGGACGCGTAGAAGCGGTCCCAATTGGTGGTATTGGCGGAGGTGATGCAATTGGCGGTAACCGAGGCGCTGCATGTCAGGGGGCGGGTCAGAGTGGGAAGCGTCAAGTACGACCCTGTATCGATCTGCGCCACGATAGACGTTAGCGATCCAATCACTTTGTCGGCGCGGACGTGCGTGAAGGGCAGCAAGTTCACCTGGGCGCCGAACTGGAGGGTGTGTTTGCCCACAATCTTGGTCATGTCGTCGACCCACTGAAAATCGCCGTTGTAGCCGGCCTGGTAGCGCGCGCGCTGGGTGTCCATGTCGATGGGCGAATCGAGGAACGAACTGACTCCGCTACCAATCAGCAGCGCTACCGGACCGGCGGGCGTGCCGGAACCGGGCGTGTTCAGGATGCCCGCGGCCTTGGTGGGCGAGGTGGCGTCGCTGGCATTGTTGTCGCGCACGTAACCGAAGCGGAAGGTATTCAGCCACGTGGGCCGGATCTGCCAGTTGACCGAGGCGTTGTATACCGACCCGCGCTGCGGAGTCTGGGAGAAGGATTTGGGCTGCCCGTTCTGGATGCCGACATCTCCCGAACCGGTAGCGATACTACGAAAATAAGTGTAACTGCCGTTGAACTGCACCGTGTCCGAAAAAGCGTGATCCAGCCGGATCACGCCGTAATCCGTTTGCTGCGGCACGGCCAGGTTGAAGAAGTAGCCGCTGGTGTTCAGTCCGTCGCCCACGCCCGAGAGATTGGGCGCCGGCATCATGGCCCATTGCGCCTTCACCGACGGGCTGATTCCCAGGCCGCGCGGATCGCAAGCGCCGTTCCCGTTAGGGCCGCACACCGCCGCGTTCGCAAGATTGAACTGCTGGACGTTGCCTGCGGCGTCTTTGAACAGAAGGATCCCCTGCTTCAACGTGTCCGTGGGCACCGTTCGCGTCACTTGCGCGACGTTGGCGAACCTGCGTCCTTCGTAATTGGCAAAGAAGAACGTCTTGTCTTTCCGGATCGGCCCGCCCAGACGCCCGCCGAAGCGGTTGTCGCGAATCGGAGCCTTGAGCTGCTTAGCCCGGTTGTTGTCCCAGGTATTGGCATTCAAC
Organism: Bryobacteraceae bacterium; assembly: GCA_041485845.1. Taxonomy (GTDB): domain Bacteria; phylum Acidobacteriota; class Terriglobia; order Bryobacterales; family Bryobacteraceae; genus OMOG01. Next base: position 1,053 of record JBGPKH010000316.1, on the reverse strand, counting down.
GAAGAGTTCTGCAGATACTCGTAGAGCGCGCCTCGGAATTGGTTGCCGCCGCGCCGCCCCACCAGCGTGACCTGCCCGCCCGACCCGCGCACCAGCGCCGAGTTGGGCGCCAAAACGGTCACGCGGAATTCCTCCACGCTGTCGACCGGAGTCGGCACCGACGTGTTCCCCGCGGTCACATTTTGTGTAATATCCAGACCGTCCAACGTGACGGTGTTCTGATCGTCGACCGCCCCGCTCACCCGCATGTTGAGACCGGCGCCGCCCTGGACCACGCCCGGCTGGTGGCCCATCAGTTCGACGGCGTTGCGCTGCAAGGTGGGCAGGCGCAGGATCGAATCGGTCGACACCGTGTTGCCGATCTGCGCGTCCGTCGTCTGCAATTGCACGCCGGCTGCCGCGGTGACTTCGACCACCTCGACGCCCGCTCCCACCTCGAGGCTCACCTGCAAGCTCAGCGCCTTGTTGACTTCTAAGAGGAGGTTCGGAACGGAGGCGGTCCGGAAGCCCGCGGCCTTCACCGTGATCTTGTAGCTGCCTGGAGTGAGGCCGGCAAACGTGAATTGGCCGGCATCGTTGCTGATCTGCTTGTCGGAGGCGTTGGTGCCCATATTGGCCAACTGGACTTCGGCCTTGGGGACCACGGCTCCGGAGGGGTCGCTGACGGTTCCGATGACCGCGCCCGTAGTCGCGGTTTGCGCCGCGGCCTCGGGGGCCAGGACGAACACTGCTGCGACGGCTACAACCGCCAGCACGACACATCCATTCTCTTTTTTCATGGCTTTCACTCTTTCCACTTGTGAATTCGCAGAGATGGGGCGCAGATGCGACGCGCGTGGACGCAGTCGAAGACCCCAACTAACTCCGTGCTTCGCTCCAACTTGGCAAAGCCCCTTCGCGGGATAGGAATACCTGTCCCTTAGTCCAACGATCCCATAGTACAGGTTTGGGCCGATAGTACACTCGATTTGGGGTATTGTCAACCGTGGGTCCCTTCCTTTCCCTTCCTTTCCAAACCTTTCCAAAGGAATTCGCATAGCGGATTGGGAGACC
>JBGPKH010000315.1:0-9969 GCA_041485845.1 Bryobacteraceae bacterium | reverse complement strand
GATCTGCTGCGGCGACGGCGCGGCTGCGGTTTGAGCCGGCGGGTTGGTCTGGGTCTGGGTGGCGGGAGGCGTCGCCGGCTGCTGAGGGCCCCGGCCCGGCTGGCCACCCGGCGCAGGCGTTCGCGCGAGCAATTGCGCCGTACCCCAGGTGGCGACCCAATGCTCCGGCCCTCTGGGCTGAGCGTGAACGAACGTAAAGGCCAGGGCTGATACCAGCAACAATCGCAGCTTCATGCGGAAGATCCTCCGGGTAGATTATACAGGAGGGGCGGGGCGGCGGCCGCGCGACAGGCGGGGAAGATCTTGGTCAGTTCTTGGGCGTCGTCGGTTTGCGCTGGCCCCAGGTGGGCGGGGGCGGCTCCGTGGTCATGCGGGTGACCGGCTTCTCCTTGAGCATGCGAAGCGCTTCGGCGACGGCGCGCTCGAGTTGCGCGTCGTGGCCGGCGATGACGTCCTTGGGCCAGTTCTCGACGTCGATATCGGGGGCGGTGCCTTCGTTCTCCACGGCCCACTTGCCTTCGCGCGTGAAGAAGCCGCCGCGGGGAGCGATCATGGAACCCCCGTCGATGAAGGTTGGCGTGTCGGCGGTATGCACCAGGCCGCCCCAGGTGCGTTTGCCGACCAGCAGGCCGAGCTTGCGATGCTTGAACATCCACGGCATGAGGTCTCCGCCGGAACCGGCCATTTCGTTGACGATCATCACCTTGGGTCCCCAGATGCCGGCCGATGGGCTGGTGAAGGGATAGCGGTCGCCGGCCACGTTGTTGAAGTAGCCGTCGAAGTCGCGCTGTAACATGTCGATGATGTAATCGGCGGCCGAGCCGCCGCCGTTGAAACGCTCGTCGATCACGGCGCCCTGCTTGTCCTGCTGCGCGAAGTAGTAGCGGTTGAAGCTGGCGTAGCCCGGCTGCCCGGTGTTCGGCAGATAGACGTAGGCGAGCTGTCCGCCCGACATCTTCTCGACCAGACGGCGATTCGCTTCCACCCAGGCACGTGTGCGGAGCGTCTGCTCGGTGGCAACCGGGACCACGGTCACTTGCCGCGCTCCATCGAGCGACGGGCGGCGATTGACCGTGAGCACGGTCTGCCGGTTGGCGGCGCCGTCCAGCAGGCGGTAGATGTTGTCGGGCGTTTTCAGTTCTTCGCCATTGATGGCCACGATGTAATCGCCGGCCGACACATCCACGCCGGGTCCGGCGAGCGGGGCGCGCAGATCGGGATTCCAGCTTTCGTTGTCGTAGATGCGAGTAATCTTGTAGCGGCCGCTGTCGATGGCGAAGTCCGCGCCGAGCAGGCCGCCGGGTGAATTGGGCAGCGCGGGCATGTCGCCGCCGCGCACGTAGGAGTGGCCGATAGCGATCTCGGCGCCCATGTTGTCGAGCAAGTAGTTGAGATCCGCGCGATGCATCACGTAGGGCAGCAACTGGCCGTACATTTCCTTCATCTTGGGCCAGTCGGCGCCGTGCGTGTTGGGCACGTAGAGGTAATCGCGCTGGTTGCGCCAGCCTTCGTAAAAGATCTGTTTGAACTCCTCTTTGGGCTCGAGGTACATACGCAGCGACACGGTGAGGCGCCCCTGGCCGGCCTGCGGCGGCTGGCGGTCGGCGTCCACGAGGAAGATCGACGGAACGGCCGGAGTTGCGCCCGCGGCGCCGCGTCCGCCGCGACCGCCACCGGCGCCGCCGGTGCGATAGACCAGCTTGTGGCCGTCGGCGCTGACATCGTAAGCCGAGGCGCCGGTGACAAACGGCGCGGCACGGCGGTCGCTGAGGCGATAGCGCTGCAAGGTGCTGCCGGCGGCTTCGCCGGGCGCGGCTCCGCGTCCGCCGCCAGGGGCTTCCGCGGCTTCCAGATAGTAGACCGTACCCGCGACACCGGCGCGGAGTTGCGAATAGCGGCGCTCCGGTACCCCGGACACGGCCAGGATGCGCTGCTGCAATCCATCGAAATCGATCTGCACGTTGACCGGTGTGCGCGGTGCGGGGGCCGGCGTGTCGCCTTGGGCATCGGCCGCGGATCCGCGACCACCACGTCCTCCGCCACCGGCGCTGGGAGTCACGCTGCCCACGCCCTTGTCTTCATCGCTCTCGGGCAGGAGCGGACTCGGCTCGCCCTTCTTGAGCACCGCGCAATAGAGTCCGAAGTTTTCGTTGTGGTCGTACGACGTCATGTCGAGCCATTGGGACTTCAGCCCGAAATCCGTGGATGCGAGAAACCACAGATACTTTCCGCCGGCGTCCCAGGCGGGCCAGACCGAGTCGGCCAGCGCATCGGTCACCTGCCTGGCTTCGCCGGTTTCGGCGTTGCTGATGAAGATCGCATGATAGAGCGACTTCAGCCGGCTGGAATATGCCACCCATTTGGAATCGGGACTCCACACGGGATTCAGCGTGCGCTCGGGGACCATCCACGGATCGTTGCCGATGGCTTTGGTCTGGCCGGTCGAGACATCCAGCACCCAGACCTTCAGGTTGGTGTCGGTGTAGAGCAGCTTTTTCGAATCGGGCGACCACGAAGGGGTGTAGTAGTGCGAGGGGTGGGGCAGGGCGATCTCGCGCGGCGGAGTCAAGCCATCTTGCGCTTCGATGACCAGCTTGTATTCCCCGGAGCGGTCGCTGAAATAAGAAATGTACTTGCCGTCGGGGGACCACGCCGGGTCGTGTTCGGCCGATCCGCTGGAGTGGCTCAGATTGCGCACGTCGCCTTTCTCCGCCGGGACGGTGAAGATCTCGCCGCGCGCTTCCACCACCAGGCGCTTGCCGGTGGGCGAGAGCTTCATGCCGGTCATGCGGGTGGTGACGTCTTCCCAGCGCGGCATCATCCAGGGGAAATCGCCGGTGGCGGTGACGTTGACGATGTGCTCCTTGCCCGACTTGGGATCGAACTCGTGGATGTAGCCGGCCTGCTCGAAGACCACTGCACCGGCGCCGGCGTCGAGCGACTTCACGTCGAAGTCGGTGAACTTCGTGAGCTGTGCGAGCTTCTTCGCTTTAGTGTCGTAGGACCAGACGTTGGCTACGCCGTCGCGGTCGGAAATGAAATAGACGACGTCGCCCAGCCACGCGGGATCCACGTCCTTCGAATCGGTCCAGGGCGGGGAGACCAGGTCGTAGCTTTTCAGATCGACGATCCAGATGGGGCGGTTCTGGCCGCCGCGATAGTTGCGGCGCTCTTCGTCCCAGGAATTGTTCATGCGGTAAGCGATGCGCGACCCGTCGGGGGAGATCTTGCCCTGATAGCCGCGGGGCAGCGCCAGCGGCTCTTCGACGCCGCCTTCGGCGGGGACGGTCCAGAAGCGCGGCGCGGCGCTGGGCGCCCAGGTGGCGCGCGAGGAAGCGAAGAGGACGGATTTGCCGTCGGCCGTCCAGCCCTGCACGGTGTCGGCGCCGGGATGCCAGGTGAGGCGCTTCGGCTCGCCGCCTTCGGAGGGCACCACGTAGACGTCGGTGTTGCCCGCATATTCCGCGCTGAAGGCCAGCCACTTGCCGTCGGGTGAGAAATGCGGATTCGTCGCCTGGCCCTGAAAGCTGGTGAGCCGGCGGGCGACGCCGCCCGAGCGCTCGACGATCCAGATGTTGCTGGCGTAGGCGAACGCGATCTGCGCGGCGCTCACCGACGGAGTGCGCAGCAGGCGGGTAGTGGGCGCGTTCGCGCCCGTCATGGTGAAAGCGAGGGAGAGACCAACGAGAAGGGCGATGCGCTTCGACATAACAAACTCCGTTCGCGGCCAATCGGCCAGGGGGCTTTGACCCCGAATCTCGCTACAGTGTATATCAAGTGTTGCGGAGTACGTTCTGACGCGGAGACGCGGGGGCGCGGAGAGGATTAGGTTAACCGCCGAGACGCCGAGACGCCGAGGATAACCAAGGGGCCGGTTGGAGCTTGGGGCTTTGGTGTCGTTGGCGTGGTTCGAGCGCAGAGGTAGCCGAGAAGAGTGTAGCCGAGGGGTTTCTTTGGCGTGCGTCCGCGAAGGGCGTCAGCAAGCGGCATGCGGATACGTGAGTGGCAGGGCGTCATGAGGCGAAACGGATGATCGGGCCTGGCGGCGGGGCGGTTCTCTTTGCGATCCTGTTCGTACTTGCCGCAGCGTTACTGGCGGCATCCTTCCTGGCCGGCGCCGTGCTGGTGCTGGTCGGGTCTCTCAAGCGGGATGGGGAGAGAGTCCGGCGCGTCGGATGGATCGTGCTGGGGGTGTGGCTCGTTCCGGCATCCGCGTGGGGCTACTATTGGCTGGTCGCGACCGAGCGCGATCGGTACCGCACACTCACGAAAGCCGAAGTGATGTATGGGGTACCGCTACCTGCGGGCGCGCAAGTGAACTTCCGCAAGTTGGCGCGCCGCGTACAATGGGCGACATTGCCTGTGCCGCAGACCATCCATGGCGTGGAGTACACGGCACAGGTGAACTTTTGCGGCGGCCATGTGTGCCGAGGGACCCTGGCTCGCGACCAGGACATAGAGGGCTTTCCGTGCCGCGCGCAGGGCGAGGTCTTTTTCTCGGAGACCACCGGCCACATTGACGGATGCACGCTGGCCCGCGCGTTCGTCAGTCGCGGAGCAACCTGGCCTCCCGGAACGGTAGTGCGGACAACGTTCGAAGCGGAAGGCGGCTATGCGCCACCCGAGGGCGCCGCCCCGGTGCGGATCGGCGGCCTGTTGGTCCACTCCGGACTGATCGTTCGGTTCACGCGCGAAGGCCGCGTTGGCGACATGTATCGCAACCCTGCGCATCATCATCCCGATACCCGCCTGGAGATCGGGGACATCGTGCTCGAGCTCCAGAATAGCGTCTACGATGTTGCGAACGACGGATCGATTCACGGAGGAGTACTGGCGGGGGCCGCGGTGGTGGACGGCAAGCCCATGAACGCCGGCGACCGGGTCGTGATCCCGGCCGGAGGTCATTGAAGCGTGTCAAGCCTCTTTAGAAATGTCCCCGGTCCGAACCGCGAATTTCGCGGTTCTGGCCGGCGGCGTAGGTGGAACGGTGGGTTCAGGCGTTGCAAGTCCGTGCTAGTGTTTTGAAGTAGATGGCGGCAGTGTAACAGTGTCGGAAATGAATGTAACCTCGGCTTTCGCCAGCGCTCTGCCGATCAGCGTTGTGCCCGCGGTCATCGTAATGGCAGTTCCGGCCAATATGTTTCCCTGGAATTTAACGTTCTTCCCCAGCGTGGCTTGACTGCCAACTTGCCAAAAGACGTTGGCCGCCTGGGCGCCATCTTCCAGGACAACCTGGATGTTATCGGTTACCGTCAGTTGAGTCCCAATCTGGAAGATATAGACGCCATTGCCCTTCAGATAAACTGTCCCCGATATCGCAAGAGCGACGGCTTTATACAGGCCGGGGGTGAGGGTCAGCCCGCCCAATTCTGTGACGGGTGTGAATGCGCCTGTCCGTCCAGCGGCGTCGTTAATTGCGATGGTCAAGGAGGCTTGCGCGTGCTGTGCGGCAGTAGTTTCTGTGGGAGTATCGTTGTCTTGTATCGTTCCTATCACTTTTCCGGGCCCACCATCTTCACCAGAAAACCCAGTGACCGAAGTGCCTGGGTAAACCCCAAGATCCCCGGTAATAACGGTTTTGCCGGTGTTGGTAACCGAGGTGCCGCCCAGAACCGCGAACGTCGCGGCCGATCCGAGGTTTACAGGCTTCAGGCTCGCCGCAACCGCCGGGCAAAGAGCCAACGTCGCGCAGAGAAGAAATGAGCTGAGTTTATTCATGGACCCACCGGTCGTTGCACCGATGGCAGGACCTCCGGGGCGGGAGCTGACCGCGAATACTTCAGCCTCGTTCGGGTGGTTGGTTGGCGCCGGAACACCGGCGCTGATTCGTCTCACTCGGTTTAGTTTGTTCATATTATCCTTTTGTCCTGAGTCCTAGCAGCTTGGTTGCCAAAGCTTAAGTTCAGAGAAGCCGCTCCCACGGCTTAGGCTCCGTGCATCAAGTTACGCCGTACCCATGCAACCACACTCACCGCTCAATGCCGCCAAAGTGCATCAGTTGCCGGGGCGCTGGTGAAAATGCCAAGAGTGCCAAGAGTGACCGGGCGCGGTCACATGGCTGGATTTGGTCAATCGGGCGCCGCTAGACTGGAGGCACAACATCAGGTCATTGAATTGTTGCGATTTCGCGGTTTTGGCCGCATTCTATAAGGATGATGCCGCTGCGCAAGATCCGCCTGCTGTGTGCGTTTGCCGGGACGGCCACGATGGCCATGGCCCAGAACCAACCGCTGCTGCCCGAAAACTCGGTGACGCGCGTGTCCGATCATGTCTACGCGATCGTAGGTTGGCCGAACGTGGGTATTATTGTCGGCGACCGCGCGACGCTGGTGGTCGATACGGGGATGGGGCCGCGCAATGGGGCGACGGTGGTGCGGGAGGCGCAGAAGCTCGCGAAGGGTCCGAAGCTGTACCTCACCACGACCCATTTCCATCCCGAGCACGCCGCGGGCGACGCGGCTTTTCCGCCCGGCGCCATCCTGATACGCCCCGCCGTGCAGCAGGAGGAAATGCTGGGCCGCGGCACGGAATTTCTCGATATGTTTCGCGGCCGGTCGCCGCAATTCAAGGAGCTGTTGCAGGACGTGAAGCTGCGAACGCCGGACGTGCTCTTCGACCGCGAGGCGAAACTGTGGAGTCACGGCAGGGTACGAGTCCATGTAGTCCATGTAGAGTGCCTCCCGTGAAGGCGGGAGCGGGGTGTATACTAGCCTGAATCGCGTTAAACTATCGGAGAAATCCCCCGATAAGATTGTTAGGAGCAGAGGCGCTAAAAAGGTGCTACCACAACAGGCAACTACAGGCCGCCGCCGACCACCGAAGCCGCGCGATTCCCGGCATGTAACCGTTGTTCCGAACCTCTTTGCTGGCGATGGCTGCGTTCATCGCATTGATGCGGGAGACCAGCCGTCAATCTCGCGCTTTCTTGCCGAGGATTCCGCCATGTCCGCATTGATCTGTGGCGACACTGAGGCTGTCCTGTCTCGGCTGCCGAGTGACATTTTCCAGAGTTGCGTGACATCGCCGCCCTACTGGTCATTGCGCGATTACAACATCCCCGGCCAGATTGGCCTTGAGGATTCGGTTTTCGCCTACATCGAACACTTAGCCAAAGTGTTTTCCCAGGTGCGCCGGGTGTTGAAGGATGATGGCACGCTCTGGCTCAACATCGGGGATTCCTACACCTCTGGCGGTAGGACGTGGCGCGCCACCGACAAAAAGAACCCGGTTCGAGCCATGAACGTCCGGCCCCCTACTCCCGACGGGTTGAAGCCCAAGGATCTGATCGGTGTGCCATGGCTGCTCGCCTTCGCTCTCCAGAAGGAGGGCTGGTATCTGCGGGCCGACATCATTTGGAACAAGCCCAACTGCCAGCCCGAGAGCGTGAAAGACCGCCCCACGCGCAGCCACGAATACATCTTTCTCTTCAGCAAGAGCGAGCACTACCGCTATGACGCCGCCGCCGTGCGCGGGCCGAACGGCCGCAATGTCCGCACTGTTTGGGACATCCATACCCGCCCCTACCCTGAGGCCCACTTTGCCACCTTTCCCCCGGCGCTGGTCGAGCCTTGCATCAAGCTAGGATCGAGCCCGCAGGAACTCATCCTCGATCCGTTCATCGGCTCCGGCACAACCGGCCTCGTGGCGCTCAAGCTGAACCGCCGCTTCGTGGGCATCGAATTGAACGCATCCTATCTGCAAATCGCTGAGAATCGCCTGAACGGGGATCTGATCCGGTGAGCGCCAAGCCGTTGAGTCCTTCGCGTCAGGTGATCTTCCACCAGATGCTCGTCGCGACGCGCAAGACCGCGCTCATGGATGCCTTGAGCGAAGCGTTGGGCATGATCGATCCCAACATGCTCAAGAAGCAAATCTCCCAGTACGTGCCCAAGGACGCTCAAAAACTCCTGGCCTCCGCGGGCATCCGGGACGAGCATGTTTTCCCGGTTCCCGCCATTCTGGAGCGGCAGCCCACGCTCGTCGGCTACTATCGTCTGTTGCTCGGCGTCTCGCAGAAGCGGTTCTACCGCAAGGGCACCGATATGGGGCCGTTCAAGAGCATGGAATCCCGCGGCCTTCTCAATCCCCAAAAGCGCCCAGACCTCGAAGGATTCTGCACCACGATGGCCGAGCATCTCACGGAGCTCGTCCGTCAGATCTCGCCCAGGATCACGGCGCGGGATGTTTCGGAGCTCCCCCTGCTCACGCTCGGCGCGCAGCTCTATGGCAGCAACAACAACGCCATCGGCAAGAAGGCAACTCTCGATGTTTTTGTCTCCGTGGCCGAGATCGTCAAGGATTTCATCGTCATTCAGGACGCCAAGAAGATTACGATCATTAACGCTTCAAAGCGCAAAGTGGTTCTCGCGCTCAGCACCGATCCGGACATCCGCATCCAGGAAGAGTTTGAAGGGCGGCTGCGCAACAAGGTGGCCATCGAGATCAAAGGCGGGACCGATATAAGCAATGCCCACAACCGCGCCGGTGAAGCGGAGAAGTCCCACCAGAAGGCCAAGAAACAGGGTTTTCGTGATTTCTGGACACTCATTTCCAAGTCCGGCCTCAGCATGGACAAACTGAAGCAGGAATCGCCAACGACAAATTCATGGTTCGATGTCGCGCACGTCCTGGCGCGCCAGGGTGATGACTGGAAAGACTTCCGCAGCCGGTTCGCCGGAGAGACCGGGATTCCTCTGGGCTGATCCGGCTATGTGACAACATTTGCACATCTTGGCACTACCAGGGGTTCCATTTTCAGCGGCCGGGATGCCTCAGGTAGTAGCACGGGTAAATGCAATTCGTCCTGCCTCTATGCGAACAGATCTCCTCGTGCGGCGGCCACTTGTACTGCAACCAGCCTTGTGTTGAACCAGGTAGAGTACTTCTGCACCTGAATGACAGAATTCACATACTAGAGGTAGTGCTATATATCTGGCCCTTCAACGTCCCCGTGATCACAGCCGGGGCAAGGATGACTGATCTGCGCGTGATTTTAGTACTCATTCAATTTGATCCACAAAGCGCAAGAAGTACTGATTTACAGAATTCTTGTCGATCCTCCTGGAGAAAGCTGTAGAGAAGTCCGTTTGACCAGCGCGGAAGAGTCTTAGTTGGATCTGCACCGTGCCTTTCGTGTCGGGGAAGTAGCTGCCCTGGACTATAACTTGTGGATGATCCGAAACCACAATCAGATTGAAAGATGCAAGATGGTGTTTGAGTCGCTCTTCAATGCGCGGGCCAAATCTATCCATTGACTCGCCGATCGGCTTGGAAGGGGAAGCATCCGAAATGGGTGCGTCCGAATCCGCGACTCGCTGTCTGCCAGAAAGAGTGATCCGCCCAACCCGTAGCGACGCGTGTGATTGCCTGAGGCCATCTGTGACCACGCCAATGATCTGCTCCGCAAGTGCTTTCAACCATCTTCGAATTCGCAAGTGGCCTGAGCCTCCTGTGAGGCTTGGAGCGCGATGAGACCTGCTTTCGAGCGAAGGCCTTGAAGCTCAGCCATTGCGGTAGCATGTTCAGCTACAAGCTTCTTGTGTTGTGCCTGCAGTTCCTCGTAATCCTTGGTCCTCGATGCCAGAGCGTTGTCATGTGTAATGGGTTCAATGATCGCCTCGTGTACAGAGGTGCAACCGCATATTGTCATTCCGAGAGAAATGAAAGTCGCCGTTAGGAACAAACGAACGAGAATAGAGGATGCCCCATGTGGGGCCTCGGCACCAACAAAAAAGGGACGCGGTGAGCATGGCTGCACACCTTTGCGGACATTATGACACAGGCCGCGATTTCAATTCATGCTATATAGCGCGAGCCCAGGTTGCGATTTCGTAGTTTTGGCCGCATCCTATAAGGATGATGCCGCTGCGCAAGATCCGCCTGCTGTGTGCGTTTGCCGGGACGGCCACGATGGCCATGGCCCAGAACCAACCGCTGCTGCCCGAAAACTCGGTGACGCGCGTGTCCGAT
>JBGPKH010000314.1:0-9981 GCA_041485845.1 Bryobacteraceae bacterium | reverse complement strand
TCAACCGGCGGCGGGCGGCCCGGCGGCGCCGGTTCGATTCTCCTCGACCGAGCTGCCGATGACCGTGAAGAACGGCGCGGCCGGGGATATGCACCAAATCGAGACCATGATCGCCGGAGTCGCCGTTTTCGACTACGACGGCGACGGGTGGCCCGATATTTACGTCGCCAACGGCGCCACCAGCCCAGGCATCGAGAAAGCCGACGCGTCTTTCCATAATCGTCTCTTTCGCAACCGTCACGACGGCACGTTTGCCGATGTGACGGCGGCAGCCGGCGTGGAAGGAAAAGGCTACTCGATGGGCGTCGCGGCCGCCGACTTCGACGGCGACGGCCATGCGGACCTTTTTGTCACCGGGGTGCGCGAGAACATACTGTACCGGAACCTCGGCAACGGTACGTTCGAAGATGTTACGGAGAAGGCCGGCGTGAGCGGCGATGGGAATTGGTCAGTGGCCGCCGGCTGGTTCGATTACGACAACGACGGCCGCCTCGATCTCTTTGTTGTTCACTACGTGCAGTGGGATCCGGCAACCGAGCCTTACTGCGGAGACCCCGCTAACAATCGCCGGAGTTACTGCCATCCCGAGTACTATGCGCCCCTTGCGAATGCCCTGTATCACAACCGTGGCGACGGCACTTTCGAGGATGTATCCGCCTCCAGCGGAATCGGCGCACATCGTGGGAAAGGAATGGGTATCGCGTTCGCCGACTACGATCACGACGGGCTTGCGGACATCTTCGTCGCCAACGATACCGTTCCGAACTTCCTGTTCCATAATCTCGGGAACGGGCGGTTTGAAGAAGTCGCGCTGCCCGCCGGGGTGGCGTATAACTCGGACGGCAGAGCTGTTTCCGGTATGGGAGCGGACTTCCGGGACGTGGACAACGACGGGCAGGAAGACATCCTGATGACCGCTCTCTCGAACGAGGGCTTTTCCCTGTTCCGCAACCTGGGCGGACGGTTCAGCGATATATCGCAGGCGGCGCGCGTGACGGCCGCAAGTCTGCGGCTTTCGGGCTGGAGCGCTGGGATTTACGATTTCAACAACGACGGTCTCAAAGATCTGTTTGCGGCAAACGGACATGCCTTGACGAACTCGGAACTCCTTACCAGCGTGGAATCGCGGCAATCGCCGTCCGTCTTCCTGAATCGCGGCGATGGCCGGTTCGATCACTCCACGGCCGGCGGAAAGGCCCTTTATCGGGGTGCTGCGTTCGGCGACCTGAATCTCGACGGGAAGATCGATGTGGTCCTCACGCGCCTGAACGAGCCGCCCGTCGTGCTGACGAACGCCACCGACGGCCGGAACCACTGGCTGCGCGTGCGCCTGCGCGGTCATCGCAGCGATCGCGACGGCATTGGCGCGCGCATCTGTGTCGTCACGGATTCCGGTTCGCAATGGAACCACGTAACCACGTCGGTCGGGTACGGAGGTTCGAGCGAACCGGAAGCGCACTTTGGGTTGGGCCGTAGCTCCAGGGTGCGGACGCTCGACGTGTGGTGGCCCTCGGGGACCCGGCAGTCGCTGCAGAATCTGGCAGCGGACCGCCGCGTCGAGATCGAAGAACCGCGGTAAGCGCGCCGGCGAATTTCAGAATAACAGCACTTAATACCCTTGACATCAGATTTGACAGGCGAAATAATGCGCACAGTGCCCGATTCGAGTGATGCTTGTACCAAATCGGGTCGCCGCGCCGCTCTCACAGCCGCGGCAGAAGGAGGTTAGTGAACGTGAAAACGATAATCATCTCAGCCACGGCCGCGCTGCTGTGTTTGACCGCTTTCGCGCAGGATCGCGGAACATTCGTCGGTACCGTCACAGACCCAACAGGGGCGGCGGTTCCTAACGTTAAGGTCGGGATTGTGCAAATCAGCACGAACCTGAGGGTGGACACCGTCACCAACGCGGTGGGACAATACCGCGTCCCCAACCTCCCGGTCGGCTCCTACAAGATTTCGTTTGAGGCCGCCGGATTCAAGACTTCCGTGCGCGAAGGCGTCACGTTGGGCGTCACGGACGTGATTCGCATCGATGCGCGCATCGAACTCGGATCGACTTCCGAATCGCTGACCGTAACGGCGGAGGCGCCCATCCTCCAGACGGAGACACCCGAGGTGGGCATGCTCATGGGCACCAAGCAGGTGATCGATCTGCCGCTCGGATTCTCCGGCGGACGATACGCGGAGAACTTCGCCTATAAGCTCACGCCTGGCGTGGGCGGCGACAATTGGACAGCCCACATCAACGGGGCGCCCTCGTTCTCCAAAGAAGTCGTGTTGGACGGAGCGTCCGCCTCGATCTATATCAGCGGCCACCTGGGCGAGTCCAGCCCGTCCATGGAGGCCATCCAGGAATTCAAAGTCCAGACCAGCGGCATGAGCGCGGAATACACGCGCACATCCGGGGGCGTGTTCAACTTCGTTTTGAAATCCGGCACCAACAGCTATCACGGCAGCGGCATGCTGGAATGGCACAACGAAAGCTTCGACGCCAATACCTTTGCCAACAACTACTTTGCACGGCCGCGCCTGCGCGATCGCCGCGACGACTGGGCGCTGAGCCTGGGCGGACCGGTGGGTATTCCGAAGCTGAAGACGTTTAAGGACAAGTGGTTCTTCTACGCAGCTTATGAAAAATACAAAGAGAGCTATGCCGGAGGCGGATCCCCGACGGTAACGGTGCCGCTGCCCGAATGGTGGAACGGCGATTTCAGCCGTTACCTGACGAGCGAATCGCTGGGCAAGGACGCGCTGGGCAATACCGTCTATCGCGGCGCCATCTACGATCCGGGAACCAGCCAGACGGTGGCCGGCAACCAGGTGCGCACCATGTTCCCTGGCAACATCATCCCCAAGAACAAGATTTCCACGGTATCGCAGAGCCTGGCGAAGATCATGCAGGAACACTACGCGCCCCAGGTGAAAGGGGCCGACGGGCAGTTCGCGCTGGTGAACAACGCCTTCTTCCCGATCGCTAACCAGGCTGGATTCGACCAGACGCAGTTCTCGATGAAATCCGATTACATGATCTCGTCGATGCACCGCCTGTCCGGCTCCTTCGTGTTCGTGGACCGGCCCCGCACGCTGCTCGATCAAGGCGGCGTGTGGGATTTCAACGATCCCAACGGCGGACCGCTTTCGCGCGCGCGGCTGCAATGGGTGTCGTCCCACTACGGCCGCCTGGCGGAGGACTGGACCATCTCGCCGACGCTGTTGAACCACGCTCTGATCGGATTCGGCCGCCAAATCAATCCCAGCACCTCGAAGCACGTTGGCGAGAATGGTGCGCAAGCGCTGGGACTCAAGGGCATTGCGGGGTACAACTATCCGGAGATCACCGGCCTCGGTGGTGACCGTGTCAGCTTCCCCAACCTGGGCTATCAAGCCAACGACGTCGGTGCGGGGACGGCCTACGAGATCGTCGATACGTTGAGTTGGATCCGCGGCAAACACTCGCTGAAGTTCGGTTTCGATTACCGCTGGAACGGCCTGAATTGGCGTAACGGCGCCGGACCGGGCCAGTTCACCTTCTCATCGGCCGTTACGGGCCAGCCCAACTTCAACCAGACCGGTATCGGATTCGCCAGCATGCTGATGGGCCAGGTGTCGAGCGCCAGCGTCACGGTCGACACGCCCGTGGGCTCGCAGTTCCCGGCCTATGGCGTGTTTGCACAGGACGACTGGAAGGTCAACTCGCGCCTGACACTGAACATCGGTCTGCGCTGGGACTACCAGCCGCAAGGCACCGAAAAATATGACCGGCTGCACAACTTCAACCCGGCGCTCATGGATCCGAAATACAACGTTTTGGGCGCTATCGAATTTGCGGGGACTGGTCCGGGGCGGAACGGGCGGCGGAACTTCTACGCCAATTGCCTGAACTGCGGGTGGGGCCCGCGCCTGGGCTTCGCCTATCAACTTCCTGAGCACACCAAGATGACCGTGCGCGGCGGTTACGGAATCTTCTACGGGCCCCGCATTCCGAACGGCTGGTCCGGCGTGCCCTGGGGCAACAAACTCGGGTTCACGGCGACCAATACCGTCAATGCGCCGGCGCCGAACACACCCGCGTTCAACTGGGACAGCGGGTACAACGGAGTGGTGAAAACGGCGGCGCTCGATCCCTCGGCGGCCTACTCCATCTGGGGCCCGGTGAGCTGGGACCCCGACGGCGGGCGCGTGGGCTACACGCAGCAATGGAACTTCAACATCCAGCGGGATTTCGGCCGAGACTTCGTGCTGGACATCGGATATATCGGAACCAAGAGCACCGGTCTGGACGGAAACGAGCTGAAGAAGATGAACCAGATTCCGGCGAGCACGCTGAAGCTCGGGGACACGCTCGGGACCTGGGTGAACAACCAGGCTTCCATTCCCGCGGCGGCGGCCGCCATGGGAGCCAGGTATCCGTACGGCAACCAGGGCGACTACATCCAGGTGTATCAGACCCTGATGCCGTACCCGACCGTGATTTATTGGAGCGATCTGTACGCCTGGAACGCGCCGCTCGGCTTCAGCAACTACCAGGCGCTGCAGATCCAACTCAATAAACGGTTCTCCAAGGGTCTTCAGCTCCTGTCGAACTACACTCTTTCCAAGAACCTCGGCAACATCAGCTCCTCGTTCGGCGATACGTGGGGCATGAACTCCGGCAGGCCGTTGGACTACAACAACCTCAAGCTGGAAAAATCCGTGCTGGAGTTCGATCAGAAGCACGTGGTGAAGATCGGCGCCAGCTACGAGCTTCCCCTCGGCCGGGGCCGCCGATTCGGCGACCAGATTCCGCGCGGGCTGGATTTCGCCCTCGGCGGCTGGACGCTCCAGTACATCGGGAACTATTCGAGTGGCACACCCATCGGCTTCAGCGCCACCGGTACGCCCAACTCGAATTTCGCCACGAACCGCCCGTTCCTCATTAACCCGGGCGGCGGATCGCTGGTGAACCCCAGCTTCAATATCGCGAGCTTCGACATGAGCGACATCTCGACCTCGCGTGCCGACAAGAAGTACATCCTGACTTCCGCCATCGTGAACCCGGTAACCTTCGATCGCTACGCGCGCGGCAACGCGCCGCGGCTAGTGTCGCAACTGCGCAACTTCGCGAATTATTCGGAAGACGTATCCCTGCAAAAGAATTTCGTGCCTCGCGAGGGCATGCGCGTGCAGTTCCGCGCGGAGTTCCTCAACCTGCTGAACCGCCATCGGTTCACGGGCATCACCACGAATCCGGCAAGCCCGCTGTTCGGTCAGATCAGCGGCGTGTCGAACAACCCGCGCAAGATCCAGTTCGGCATCCGCGCGGATTTCTAGGATCATACGGCATGCAGAACGGGTCTCACTCCGGGCGCGGCAGACGATCGGGTTTGGTCACCTGCCGCGCGGTGCCGCTGAAAAAAAGGCAGACTATTAAATGCCTCATATGATTTGCAGGGCCGTCCTGTTCCCGCTGCTCTGGGCCGCACTGGCAGCCTCCGCCGATTTGCCCGATTTCTATAAGGGCGTAGACCGCGTCTTCTGGGCCGTTGATGATATCGACCGCACCGTCGCCGGCTGGCAAAAGCTGGGCATCATCGAAATCGGAGCGAAGCCGGAAGCCGGCGAGGGTGTGAAATGGACCGTTGCTCGCCTCGGCAATATCATTGTCGATTTCATTCAGCCGCTCGATGACAAGAGCGTGTTCGCCCTATATCGGAAGAAGCACGGACAGGGAGTGATGGCTCTCATCCACCGGGCCCCATCGATGGCAGCGATGGAGCAGGAGGTGGCGCGCATGAGGAAGGCGGGCGTCGCCATTCTGGCATCCCGCAACCTTGGCGGGGAGGGCAGGTACACGCTGTTCGACACCGAGGAAGAGGGCAAATATGTTCCCGGGTTAATCTGCGGTCCCGAGGGGCCGCAGGCCGGTTTGCACGGCGCTCCTGAAGCCAGGCCAAATGCAAAAAAAGTCGCGCAATATGCGCTTGTAGCTCGCGACCTGGACAGGGTCTCGAAATACTGGGCGCGACTTGGTTTTCCGGAGATGTCATTCACACATCCTCCGCTTTGGGACCTCCGCTATCACGGCCAACCGGGACAGTTCGATGCGATCCTGGGGTGGCAGCGGCACGGGAATGTGGTGTACGAGTGGATCCAGCCTACCAAGGGTCCGACGACCTACCTGGATCACATGGCCAAGCATGGGGAAGGCCTGCACCACATCGCCTTCAACGTGACGGATATTGAGCAGGAGAAGAGCGAGTGGTCCAAGGCTGGTTTCCCCACTTCGCAATCCGGCGCGTGGGGCGAGCGCGATCAGGCTGGCTACGGCCGGTTCGCATACCAGGACACGCACGCGATCGGCGGGGCCGAGATCGAACTGCTTTGGAACTATCGGAAATGAACGGGAATGGAGGGCAGCGGGCGCCCGCTGGAGTGGCTGACGGCCCAGGTGCATCCCGACTGTGGGGATACGCCGATGCCACCAACCCTCCTTCGTTTGCCGGCCTCCACGACGATTGCGACGACGTTTCAGCCTGACAGAGGGGCGAGAGACGTCCACGGCAGGGGAATCCCTCCTGAGAACGCCCTGCCGAGCACCGATCGGTTCCGGCGTCGCGAGGGTCTTGCGGATCAATAGATTCTGCCTTGTCGCCTAGGCCCGTGCGGTACGCTAAGAGATGTGAATCGCAGGAGCTTCGTGAAGGCGGCCGCCGCGGGACCGGCCGCGGTTGCTTTAGGTGCGCCCGCCTCCCCACCGAACCTGGCCACGAAGATCGTGCGGCTGAACTTGCAGCACACCTGGACCACGACGATGTCGTCCAGCCAGTACCGCGATACGCTGCACCTCGCTTACACCCGCGACGGCATCACGGGACACGGCGAAGGCGCTCCCATCGTGCGCTATCACGAAGATGCGGAGGGCGCGCGCAAGGCCGTGGAATCGGTGCGCGACCTGCTGCTGTCCGGCGACCCCATGCAGTTCGCGAAGGTGATGTCCGAGGTATTCAAGCGGGTGCCGGGCGAGTGGGCCCGCAAGGCGGCCATCGACATCGCGCTGATGGACTGGGTGGGGCAGAAGCTGGGAATCCCGCTCTACACGTATTTCGGACTCGACCCTAAGGACGCTCCGCTCACCACGTTCTCCATCGGGATCGATACACCGGAAATCACCAAACAGAAAACCAGAGAGGCCGCCGAATACCCGGTCCTGAAGGTGAAGGTGGGGCTGGCGACCGACGAACCGACGATCGAAGCCGTGCGCAGCGTGACCGGCAAGCCGTTGCGCGTGGATGCCAACGAGGGCTGGAAGGATAAGGAAGAAGCCGTTCGAAAAATCAACTGGCTGGAGAAGCAGGGCGTCGAGTTTATCGAGCAGCCCCTGCCGGCGGAAATGATCGAGGAGCAGCGTTGGATTCGCAGCCGCGTGCACATCCCGATCATCGCCGACGAGGCCTGCCAGCGGGCTGCCGACATACCCAAGCTGAAAGAGGCGTTCGACGGAATCAACGTCAAGCTGGATAAGAGCGGCGGCATGCTGGAAGCCTTCCGCATGATCCAGATCGCCAAGGCGCTGGGGATGCGCACCATGCTCGGCTGCATGATTTCGAGTTCGGTCACGGTGACCGCCGCGGCGCACCTCTCTCCGCTGGTCGACTATGCGGATCTGGACGGCAATCTGCTCATCAGCAACGATCCGTTCCGCGGGGTTCGCGTAGAAAAAGGAAAGCTGATCCTGCCGCGAAAGGCGGGGCTCGGATTGACGTAGGACAGACCATCGCCTTTCGTGGTCTGTCACGCCTGGGCAAAACCTGACAGACGACAAAAACCGATCGTCTGTCTTATGTCTTACTAGAATTGCAGCTTGGCCCCCAACTGTATGATGCGGGCGCCGCTGGCGCCGGTGATGTTACCGAACGAGGAAGTGCCCAGCGTCGCGGACGGATTGCTGAAGTTGGCGTGGTTGAACACGGCAAACGTCTCGAAGCGAAGTTGGAACTTCAGCCGCTCCTTAATCGGAAAACTCTTGAACAAAGAGAGATTGAACGTCTCCGAACCCGGACCGTGCAGCAGGTTGCGGCCCGCACTCCCGTAAGCGTAGGCGCCCGCTGTAATGGGATACAGATCCTGCACCGTGAAAGCGGTGGCGTCGATGCATCCCACCAGGTGGCCGCGACCGCAGTTGTCGCTGGGCGCGTGAACCAGGTTCGGCCGGTAGGTGCCGCTGGCGGCGGTATTCGCCGTGTCGGTGGACGTCGAGACGTTGAACGGGAAGCCGGACTGGATCGTGATGATGCCGTTGCCCTGCCACTTGGCGAATACGCCCTTCAACACCGGACTGGAGGCCGCGAAGAACGGAATCTCGTAGACGAAGCTGGCGACGAAACGGTGGCGGAGGTCCCAGTTGGAATTGCCGTAGTCGGCTTTCCACCAATACGGATTCATGGGAGTGCCTCCTCCGTTGGAATCCGTGGAAACATCCAGCGTGTGCGACCAGGTGTAGTTGGCCAGCACTTGCAACCCGTGCGACAGGCGCTGCCTGTAGATCACGCTCATGCTTTCGTAGTTGGCGATCTCGTCGTTGTTGATGGTGCGGATGGGACCAAACAACGGATTCGGCCGCCGCGAGTTGACGGGCCCCGGCCCGGGATAAGGCGTGTTGTTGTAGTAACTGCGGTCGAGGTGATAGGAATGCGAGCCGAGGTATTGCAGCTCGATGCCGCCCCCGCCCCAGAGCTGGCGCTCCAGGCCGGCGCTCCACTGATTCATGCGGGGTGTAGGCTGGCGCCAGGGGTTGGTGACGATCAGGCCGCCGGTGGGACCCGACGGGCACGCGGCCGGGACGCCAAAGGGGTTGGACAAACTGACCGCCGGGAGACCCGAGGACCATGTGCATTGAAAGATCGTGGCGAACGGCGGGTTGGTGTTCAGGAACGTGTAACTGTTCGTCTGGTTGGGATTGTAATAGATGCCGCCGCCGCCCCGGAACACGGTCTTCTCGTTGAAGCGATAGGCGAAGCCTACGCGCGGCGCCCAGTCGTTATGGTTGGGAGCGATAAAGCGGAAGCCGGGCGTAGCGACCACCAGGGCGGTCTGGGTGGGATTCAACTCGCTGGCGACGCCGTTGATGGTGTAGGGGACGGTAGGCAGCTCGTAGCGGAGCCCGTAGTTTAAGGTCAGTTTGCGAGAGATCTGCCATTTGTCGAGCACGAAGAAGCCGTCGCGCCATTCCGCCGTGCGCCCGCGGATTTCCGGCCCCGGTGTGGCGAAGGACGACGGCGTTCCGAGCATGAAATCGGCCGGCGCATAACCGGACAGAACTCCGTTGAAGCTGAACGTGCCGCGCGCGCTGTTAACGGCGGCCCGGCCGGTTGCCAGCCTGCGGAACTCCGCTCCCGCCATGATGTTGTGCGAACCGTGGCTCCAACTGATCTGCTCGGAGAGTTGCACCGTGCTGTCGTTCTGGTACCAGTTGGTGCCGCCATTGCCGAATCCATTAAAGCCGGTGATGCCGAAGTCCGGGATTCCGGGGTTGTTGTACGCGGTGTCTCCGTTGTAGTTAGGGATCCCCAGATTCGTGCCGGCGCTGGGCTGGTTGCTGGTTGCGAAGAAGTTGAGCGTCGCAGTGTCCAGGAAATACCGGCCCACCCTCAAATCGTTCACCAGGTTCGGCGTCAGCGTGTGGGTGTAGCCCAGGGTGTAGTTCGTGGTGGTCACCGGTGTGGTGCTGGCGTTGACCGGGATCGCGCTGCCGCCGAACACAGCCTGATCCTGGTAGTGCGCGCGCGCGTACAGCCGGATCTTGTCGCCGATATTCTGGTCGATGCGGTCCACGGTCTGGTTGGTCGAGATAGTGGTCGGCACGGGCACCGAGTAATTGCTCGCCAGGCCCGGCAGGTTGGTCGCCGGGTAGTACTGCTGCAACTTGAGCACCACGGGCGAGATGCGGTTCGAGGGAATGATGTTGCCGGGGAAGGGAGCGTTGCCGTTGAAGGGGTCTTT
>JBGPKH010000313.1:0-10001 GCA_041485845.1 Bryobacteraceae bacterium | reverse complement strand
GCGGACGCGCGCAGCGATCTATTCGCCTTCGGCTGCGTGCTCTACGAAATGCTCACGGGCAAGCGCGCGTTTGAGGGCCAGAGCGCGGCCAGCGTGATCGCGGCGATTCTGGAGCGCGATCCCGCGCCTCTCACAACCGCACCGCCGCTCGAGCGAGTTGTACGACGGTCAATGGCGAAGGACCCCGATCAGCGGTTTCAAACGGCGCGCGATTTGCGGGCGGCGCTGACGTGGGCTATGGAGCGGACGGCGGCGCCAGTGGCGGCCAAGCCCAGTCGCCGCAGGCAGTGGATCGCGGGGGCTGCGCTGGTGGTGATTGGCGCGCTCGCCGGCTGGTCCGTCTCGCATTTCCGCCAGCCAACCACCGCTGATCGCGTGTTTCGCCTTCAGATCAATGCGCCAGAGGGCGGGCGGTTCCCTTTTGGCGGTGAGGTCGGCGGCATCGCCTTGTCGCCCGAAGGCCGCACCGCCGCCTTTGTGGCTTCCAGTAATGGGAAGACCGCGCTGTGGGTCCGGCCTCTGAACGGCACAACGGCGCGACTGATCGCGGGAACCGAAGGCGCTTCCTATCCCTTCTGGTCCCCGGACGGCAAATCGGTCGCCTTCTTCGCGCGGAGCAAGTTGCAGCGGGTCGATCTGGCGGGCGGGGCGCCGTTGCCGATCTGCGACACGATAGGGCGTGGCGGGGCATGGAGCAGCGATGGCAATATCCTATTTGGCACCGTGACCTCCGGCTTGTTCCGTGTCCCCGCGGCCGGCGGGACGCCCTCGCCGGTGACCACACTCGATGTTTCACGCGGCGAGAGCTCTCATCGCTGGCCGCAGTTACTTCCCGGCGGGCGCCTCCTCTACTTTGTCCAAAGCGAGAAAGCGGAGAACGACGGCACGTATGCGGCTTCTTTGGCAAAGCCTGCAGAAAGGGTCCAAGTGCTCACCAGCGACACCAACGCGGTGTACGCGCCTGGTGGCGACGGCACGAGCTATCTGCTATGGGTGCGCGGAACGACTTTGGTCGCGCAGGAATTTGACCCGAGCACGCTGAGAACCTCCGGGGAGCCTCATCCGGTTGCCGATCCGGCGGCCAGGAGTGGGATGTTGGGTCAGATTGAGATAGCCGTCGCGGGAGGTGGGGCACTGCTGTATAGCGCTTCCGATCTTTCGAGCCAATTCACCTGGCTCGATCGCGCCGGAAAGCCGATGGGGTTGGTGGGCGGACCAGGTGAGTACAATACGTTCCGGCTGTCGCCCGACGGACGCCGCGTCGCGGCATCGCGTGACAGAGTCGGCGACAGCGATCTCTGGCTGCTGGAGGTGCAGCGCGGCGTTGCCAGCCGTTTCAATTCCAATTCCGGTCTATACCCCGCCTGGTCCCCAGACGGCCGCACGATTGTATTCAGTTCCAGAATGCCGCGGAACCTGTTTCTCAAAGACTCCAACGGAGCCGGGAACGACCAGCGTCTTACACAGTCGCCCAATGCCCAGTTGCCGACCGACTGGTCGCGAGACGGGCGCTGGGTTCTGTACCACGAACTCGCTCCCGACAGCCAGCGGGACCTGTGGGTTCTTCCGGTTACCCCGGAGGGCAAGCCAGTTCCCGGCACTCCGCCGAGGGCCTACCTGCGGACGCCGTTCAGCGAGTCGTTTGGCCGTTTCTCGCCGGAAGCACCGCCCCGATGGGTGGCCTACCAGTCCGACGAGACCGGCCGGTCAGAGGTCTATATCCAGGCCTTTCCGGAACGGCGCGCCAAATTTCAGATTTCGACGGATGGCGGGCAGTATCCGCAATGGGGCGCGGGCGGGCGCGAGCTCTTCTATGGGTCATTGGATAACAAGCTGATGGCGGTCAGCCTGAAAGTCGGACCCGATTCCGTGGAGCCCTCGACGCCGCGCGAGTTGTTCCCGCTGCCCGTAATGGACACCGGCCGGCCTCCCTACGACGTCGCCCCGGATGGCCAGCGCTTCCTGGTGCGCGCTACGCCGGGACAGGCCGGCCAGTCGCTGACCGTGATCGTCAACTGGCCGGCGCTGTTGAAGAGAGGAACGGCGGCACAATGAAGCGGGCAGGGGCTTCTGACGCGGGTTGACTGAGAGCTTGCACGCTGCGGTGAAGTCAGAATGGCGTATTCAGCGCGGCCTCCGCTTCGGCCACGAGGCATGGCTGTCTGGTTTCCTCGATCGACTTGGCGAATCCGACGAACTCGTCATCTCCCGCCGAAATTTTGTCGATCGGTCCTTTGGGAGAAGGACCGTACTCGATCCGAAGGAACCTGCGGCCCCTGGTAAGACCTTCGTGGATGGCGATGACGACGATGCCATCGGAGGCTAGAGTAACTTTGCGCGTGGCGTCCTCGGGTGTCGGCACAATGGCCTGACGTTGGCGAACATATTTCTCATACTTACCGATGATCGCCTTGGTTATCTTCGAGCCGTCCAGGTGAAGGCTCGGATCCTGAGAGTAAAGAGTCACTCCGATCAAGCTCCACGGGAAACCAACGACCACGTTTTCCGGTTCCACACGGCCTCTGCCGGGCAGACCGGCGGAAAGCATCTCACAATGGAAATACTCATTGAGGTTCGAAAAGTGCCCCGGAATCAAGCCAAGGTTCGGTTCGAATGTGACCTCCACGGAGAAAGTCAGGCCCATGATCCGGACGCCCTTCAGCTCCATCCGCAAGGTGCCGGTAAAGATATGATAAGCTCCTTCCCGGGCGGAGGCGGGGATGCCAAAGGACGACAGTTTCCGCACGGCACGCCAGGCGCCGGGACCGCCATTGGACCGAATGCTGTTCGCCAGCTCCAGAAAGAACATTTCCCTGGTGCTGTGAACCGCGCCATCCGGGAGGAAAGAGCCGGTGACGATCGGGGTGGTGTTGTCGCTCGGAATGAGCCGTACGGTGATCGGCTCGGTGGACGTGAATGTCTGGAGCTTATACCAGACGTCCAGAATGCTGTCCGCGGGTCCGAAGGGTTGATAGTAGCGCAGCTCCGATCCCGGTATGGGCGTTTCCCGAACTTCGACCGGCGGCGGAGGCGCCGGGCGGATCGGCAAGGGATTGTCACCCACTTCCGGCGCGCCGCTTTCGTTTTCGACCTGCTGCGCTGGCGGCGTATCGGGCTTCGCGGGCGTGTTCCGGCCTTTCCATTTGGCGCCCACGGTTCGAAACAGATAGCTGGCGCCGAGTACTCCGGCCAGGTAAGCCAGGATGATGAAGGCACGGTGTAACATTTCGTCCTCGCTGTTGGTGGTGGCCGGCGAATAAGACGTCAGTTAGAATAGCCAGGGATTCGACCGCCCTTTCCAAGTATTACGCGCGGTCCAGCGACGATACCAGTGGGTATAGTACGGGTCGGGTACCGTTAACCAAAGCTAGCGTGCGCCGGGGAGTCTGAGCGGTGCAGCCGGAACCGGCCGGAGGCCTCTGCGGAACTCCGGTGGAGCGGCTGGTGTCCATACCAAGGGGAGTGTGCGCATGAAGACCGTTTGGTCTGCGTGGATCGGGCTGCTGGTCTCGGCGCACGGCTACCCACAGACGTCCGGCTATCCGCCCGAGCGGGAGAATGCGGTGCAAAGGACCAAGCCGGGCAAGCAGCTCTTCAAGGAGGATGAGCCTTGTGGGGCGTACTTTTGGAAGTCGGTGAAGGCCGATCCAGGTGGGGCGGTGGCTCTGTATTTCTTCTACGGTAGCCCGGAATATGGCAAGGGTAAGCTCGGGCTGTATCGGCAGGCGAAGTATCGCGTGGTGGTGAATGAGCGGAAGGACCCGCCCACGGCGCAGGTAATCAAGGATGAAAAAGGGAGTCTGACAGAGGTCCGGGTCCAGATGACGAAGGCGGAGTTCGAGGCTTCGCGGGGATGTTTTCCTGGGCAGTGACAGACTAAGACTAAGAGGTTTGTCCCACTCTAGTTCTCGATCGGGACACGCTCGACATGGTCGATGACGATGATGTCGATGGGGTGCTTGCGCCCCTCGATCTTCAGGCCGGGCTGGTCCTGGATGGCATTGAAGATCGAAACCGGGACGGTGTCGGGGTTGGTTGCGGGAGCATCTCCTCCCCGGCCGGCGGCCGCCGCGGGCCCGGGCATCGTGGTCCATTCCAGCTTGAAATCGTAGACGCCCTTGAGGCCGGTCAGGTCCACCACCGGGAGGTCGATATAGCGCGGCGACATGCGGGGCAGAGCTTCCGCCAGATCGGGCATCGACATGTGAGTGCGGGTGAGATGCCCGCGCAGGCCTTTGCAATCGGCCTCGGTACCGGCTGCGGACTCCTGGAGCTTCGGCGCCTGCTTGCCGAGCGTCAGGGCATAGACGGAAGTGGCCTTGTGGCCGTGGTGGATGGCGAGCTTGAAACGGTCGGCCAAGAGGGTCTGGAGCATCTTGCGGACGTGGTCTTCGGAAGTGGTGGGCGCGGCCTTGGCGACGATGTCGTAACGCTCGGCATCCAGCCAGCCCGGCCCGCCGGAGACCGGGTACTCTCCGACGCTGTAGGCGCCGGCGATGAGCTCCTTCATGGTGGCGTTGGTCACGTTGACCCGCCCGCCCGGAAGGAAGTCGGCGGATGCTCCGCGGCCTCCCCCGGACTTGTTCCCCTTGACGTCGGCCACCTCAAACGACAGCGGGGCGGCGGTGGACTGGGCGAAGGCCGGACCGGACGGCAGGACGGCCAGAGCGGCGGCGGTGAGTGCTCGGATCATGGATGGACTCTACCTGACACATACGACAACCGCGCCACGGAGGTTGCAAGACCTGCTATGATTTTGCCGAGTGCCGCGAACGCCCCAGATCCTCTGCGCACTGACCGCGGCGGCGTGCTTCGCACAGTCTCAGGAAGCGCCCCGATTTCGCGCCGGATCCAGCCTGGTCGAGTTTACCATCGTGGCCGTCGATGGCAAAGGCAGCCCCGTCACCGACCTCAAGAAGGAAGAGATCTCGATCGGCGAAAACGGGCAGGAGCGCGAGGTGGCGGATTTCCATTTCGATGGCGGGACGGAGGTGAGCACGCCCGGCAGGCGGCTGGCGCCGGGTCTGTTCACCAACCGGTCCGAATATATTTCGGGGCCACCGAAGAATATCGTCGCGATTGTCATGGACACGCTGAACACGCCGGTGGGCGATCGGGCGGCGGTGCGCGCGCAGACGATGCGCTACCTGACCGCGCTCGCGCCCGAAACGCGGATGGCGGTTTACCAGTCGGGAGATAATCTGACCGTGCTGCACGATTCTACGGGGGATCTGGAGTCTCTGCGGGCGCGCATCGCCAAGAGCGGGATCGGGCGGGCGCGGACGGCGGCGAGTGGCGCGCAATTCGCGGATGTTTTTGGCGCCGGCGGCACGGACGCTTCGGCCAGGGCGGAAGCCGGCGCCGCCATGTGGGCGGCGGAATCGGCGGGTGACGATCGGGCGCTCGACCGTCGGCTGGCGCAGACTCTGACCGCATTAGAGACGCTCGGCAGCCACCTGGCGGCGATTCCGGGACGAAAGAGCCTGATCTGGATCGGGGCGGGAACGCCGATCCTGACCTTTTCGGGGGGCGGTACGCCGGCCGATCCCAACGGGTGGCTCAAGGTCTACGACCCGATGATGCGGCGTACGGCGCAACGGCTGGCGACCCAGGGAATCGCGGTCTACCCCGTGGATGCGAATGGCCTGCCGCCGCCGCGATTGCCGGGCCGCGCGGGTCCCGCGGGCGCCATGGAACTGATGGCGGAGGTGACCGGCGGGCGCGTGACCGGGAACGGCAACGATCCCACGGAGGGCGTGAAGCTGGCCGCGGCGGATCTGCGCGGGGTGTACACGGCCGCGTTCTACTCCGCGGACGAGCCGGACGGGCAATGGCATAACGTTGCGGTGAGAGTTCGGCGGCGGGGAGTGAAACTGACGTACCGCCAGGGGTACTTGTCGCAGGAGGCGGCAGCGGAGCCTCAAGACTGGCCGGAGCGGCAATGGGCGGCGGCGATCGCGAGCCCCGTGGGCGCCACGGCGCTTCGCCTGGACGCGTGGTGTGAAATGGGTCCGGGTGCGGACGGCGCCACGTTGAATGCGCGCCTGCAGGTCCCCGACCAGGATCTCTATTTCCGCAAGGCGGACCGCGAGTGGCGCGCGGAGGTGGAGTTCGTGGTGGCGGAGAAGACGGCGGCCGGCGAATCCAGCATGCAGCTCAGGCGCGTTTTGGTGCGGTTTCCCGACGATCCGACCAGAGACCTGGCGTCGGAAGCTGCACAGTACTCGGGCCGGTGGAGGATCGACCCGAATACATCCACCATCCGGTTGATGGCGCGCGACCGGCTCACGGGCCGCTACGGCGCCATCGATGTTGCGGTGAAGAGCATACCGGTGGCGGGAGAGGGTCCTGCCACTGAGGCGGCGGCAACGCCGGCCGGAAGTGGCGACCCGTTCATTGAGAGGGCGCGAAGAGCGTCGCTCGCCTTTCTCGACACGCTGCCCAACTACGTCGTGAAACAGAACACGAATCGCGAGGTGCAGGCGCGAGCGAACCGAAGCTGGACGGTGCAGGATCGGATCACCGCGGAGGTGGTCTACGAGGCAGGGAAGGAGACCACCCGCGACGTCATGCTGAATGGCAAGCCGGTATCGGCGCAAAAGATCGAAGACACGGGCGCGTGGTCTACGGGCCAGTTCGGCGGAATGCTGAATGCGCTTTTCACGGTCGAGAGTGCGGCCGTTTTTCGGGAGCGGCGCGGATCCGCGAAGGTGGCGGGCAGGGAAGCGCGGATCTACGATTTTTCGGTGCAGCGGGCGAACTCGGCGTGGGAGCTGTCGGCGGCGGGAAAGAAGTATGTCTCGGGATATGAAGGCACGGTGTGGATCGACCGCGAGACGGCGCGCGCTTTGCGTTTTCAGATGCGCGCGCGCGATCTGCCGCGGGATTTTCCGCTCGACCAGGCGGAGTCGTCGACCGAGTACGGCTTCGTGCGGATCGGCAGCGGCGAGTATCTCGTGCCGACGGGGTCGGTGGCGCTGGTGTGCTCGCGGACGGGGCCCGCGGAGGTGAGCGGGCGGATGCGGGGAGCCATGGGTCCGGCGCGGTACTGCGCGCGGAACGTGATCGAGTTTCGGGGCTACAAGCAGTTTGGTGCGGAGTCGAATATCAGTTTCGGGCCGGGGAAGTAGGGGCTATGCTCCCACGGGCCGCAGCCCAGGCGATCGAAACGCCCAGGCTGGTCCGATGTCCTGTTCGCTTACCACGACCGCGTCACTCTTGGCCCCACCGTAAAGGTTCTCCCCAGGAAAACAGGACTGAGACCCGAAGACCTGTAACCCCTTCGCGGCGAAATCGAACGCTCTTGCGGAACGGCAATCCTCAACGCTGAACGGTCAGGAAAGCGTGGCCCGCCGTCTGGGATGTCATAAATCGCAGATCGACACCGGCCGAGCGAGAATCCGATGGGAAGTGCCGCCTTGGCGTTTGATCCTCCAGCCAATCCGCGCGGCGAGAGTTTTCGTCGCTTTGACGGACGGCCAGTTTGGGGATGAGCTCTGACGCGGCAATGAAGGACACGCGCATCGGTCCGGGCAGGGCCTCTCCGTGCTCCAGGCGGTCGGCGATCAGGCGCAGAGCCAGCGCTTGGACGGCCGCGGTGGCCTGCTTCTTGGTGCGGCCATACGCGGTCACACCCGGCAGCGCTGCAATATCGGCTAGCCAGCGCCCATCGACTTCGCGGTAGTACTCGATGGCCAGCGCAAACGCTTCGCCTGCCTGTGTATTCGGCATGGTCTCATCATGCCACGAAATCAGTCCTTTTGTAACGGTTGCGGTTCGATTGAGAACCGGCAACATCGCCCCATTCTCCCCAGGCCTCGGGTCCAAGGGCGTTAATGGATTTGTTAGCCTGTCAGCAGGAGCGTTGCATGACCATCGACGGCCCTCCCGATACCGCGCTGCAGCGGCCCAGCCCTGTCAGGAGTTGGAACGGCAACTGAGAAATGAGCCGGTATGGACCGTCAGCGGCTACGGCGCCACACACCCCGTACTCGCTTCCCGCTTGCGGATGCCATCCAAATCTCCCAGCAGCTTGCCCGCCACCCGGCTTGTGCGCCGCTGCTCTCGCGCGGCCGGCGTGAATACTCCTGGCCGCTGCCCGCGGCAAACACCGTGTCGTAGCGGTCCAGCCGGGCATCGTCGATCCGGCCGCGCAGGAACAACGCGCGAGCCACGTCGTTGATCGTGTCCCACTACCTCTTCGAACCCGCTCGGACAGGCATCCTGGTCTGCACTGGAAGGCGGGTTCCGGACAGGCCCGAGGCCTTTCCTGGCCGGGCCCGTGTTAAGGTGGTCATGAGATACCGCCTGTGTCGACTCACCCGAAGACTTTCCTCACGCCCGAGCAGTACCTGGAAATCGAGCGCAAGGCCGAAGGCAGGAGTGAGTACTACCAGGGCCAAATGTTCGCCATGGCCGGGGCGAGTAGAGCCCATAACCTTATAGTCGGCAACGTATCCTACCAAATGCGCCGTCAATTGCGGCAGGGTCCGCGCGAAGTTTATCAGAGCGATATGCGGGTGCTAGTCAACGCCACCGGGTTGTACACGTATCCCGACGTGGTAGTGGCTTACGGCCCGCAGTTCCTGGATGAGCAGCAAAACACTTTGCTCAATCCGGCCTTGATTGTAGAAGTTCTGTCTCCATCGACGGAGGCTTACGATCGCGGTCTCAAGTTCAAGCACTACCGCACCATCGAGTCGCTTCAGGAATATCTGCTGGTGGCTTCCGAGAGTGTCGATGCCGAATTGCGCAAACGCCAGCCCGATGGCCAGTGGACGATCGCGTTGGCCGACGGCATGGAGGCGTGATCGATCTGCCATCGATTGGCTGCCGGCTATCGCTGGCCGATGTTTACGAAAAGGTGGAGTTTATGGAACGGGGGCCGGGTTCCCGCCCAACATAGGCGTGAAAATAAGGCCGATCTCACACGATGATGTGCATCCCTGACAGTGCGCATACACCCCAGAACGCCTTTTGGGGAAACGGCAACACGGCGAAGATGTCACCTCGGAACGATCTTCTGGGCAACCCGCCTGACTTCGCTGAGGTAGAACTCCATGAACGAAATCGGCGGGCTTGAATTCGGTTTCGTTGTTATCAGAAAACTGCCAACCGTAGTATTCGGTGGGAGTGCTTGAAGTTCATTCCGAACTAGTGTTTCAAACTTGCCGCGGGCGGCCGAGGATTCATGAGCGATGGCGTTTCGAATCGTGATCAATTGGTCTAATCGGGATTGCTGCCCTTGAAGGGCGGGAGTAAATGGTTTGCCATGTTGAAACCAGCGATCTGCCCTTCTCCGAACGTCGCTTACATTCCACCTGGCATACTCCCTGCCTTCAGTGCACCATTCGGAAGCCGCCTCTTTATCTCGCGGAAAGCCGTAGCGGCGAGGCGGCTGGCCCCTTGGCGGCTGATGGCCCAAGAGGTAGAGGAGGAACGTCTCCTCCAGGAATATTTCCCAACCAGTGAAAGCACGAAGAAAGGCCACCTCGGTTAGGGTATCGCGTCTTTGAGGTGAAATTTGGGCGCATGCACGCGGTTGCGTGGAATCGACCATTTATGAGCATCGTCCGCAAGGGCGCGCGCTTCTTTCAAGCAGCGCGAGAACACTGTAAGTGCCGTCACGAGTCTGCGAGCCGCCATAGCATCAGTCCAGCGCCTTGCCTAGCTTTCTGCAGATGTAATCTGTCACGATTGTCCGCTTATCCGCGTGGACCCAATGCACGCTATACGCGTCGTAGAACTTTCGGTCGTCGGCGGACAGATTGAGTGCGGCTGGTTTCTTTCGGAATTCCTCGACCTTCTCTAGTATGTCATCAACATACTCCAGCGCGGTCTTCATCTTGGGGTAATCAGCGGCCCTAAAGATTGTGCGGACGCTCTTGAGCTTGGGCAATCCGAATTTGAAGTGATGGATTGCGCTGCAAGGAGGGGAAAAAAGACGAAGCGCTCGATACTCTGAGTGGGCCAGATGCATGCCGCAGATGCGCGGGTTGGTG
>JBGPKH010000312.1:0-10003 GCA_041485845.1 Bryobacteraceae bacterium | reverse complement strand
ATTTTCGCCGGTTCTTCGCCGCGTCTTCAAGCGAGCGGTCGCCTCGGGTAGCGGCTTCCCCAGTTCGGTTCGGCACCCGGAGTGGCGCCGCGCGCCGGAAGGAGAAACGCCGGCCCGCCCCCGGTTTCGGGCTATAATAGCTGAAAATCGGTGAGCAGTTGGAGGCCTCGTCTTAGGGGCGAAGGAGAGAGATCGATGAACGTCGGGTTTTATGGTCACGTCCGCCAATATCACAACATCCAGGAGGAAATCGACGCCAATATCAATGAGGTTCTGGAGTCCGGCCAGTACGTCATGGGGCCGATGCTCAAGCGGTTCGAGAAAGAATTCGCCGCCTGGCATGGAATGAAATACGCCATCGGCGTGGGCAACGGCACGGATGCCCTGTGGCTGGCGTTTCAGGCGCTGGGGATCGGACCCGGCGCCGAGTGCATCACCACGGCCAACACGTTCTTCGCCACCGCCGAGGGGATCTGGATCGCCGGCGCTACGGCGGTCTTCGTCGATTCCGATCCGAAGACGAACTGCATCGACCCTTCCAAGATCGAAGCCGCGATTACGCCGAAGACGAAGGCCCTGGTTCCCGTGCATCTCTATGGCCAGTGCGCGGACATGCTGGCCATCCGCGCGATCGCGGATTGGCACGGTTTGCTGGTGATCGAAGACAATGCGCAGGGGATCGGCGCGCGCGGAGACGGCTTCCGGATCGGTGAGCTGAGCGACGCGATGTGCACGAGTTTCATCATCCAAAAAAATCTGGGATGCTTCGGCGACGGCGGCGCGGTGGTTACCAATCGCGAGGACGTGGACCGCACGATCCGCAGGTTGCGCAATCACGGGTCGGAGAAGCGGTCGTGCCACAGCATGGGCTATAACAGCCGCCTGGACGATATCCACGCCGCAGTGCTCAGCGCCAAGCTGAAGCACATCGACGACTGGAACGCGCTTCGGCGCAAGTGGTCGGCCCGCTATTCCGCGTGCCTGCGGGATGCGGCCAGTTTCACGCTGCCGTACGAGACGCCCGGTTACTACCACGTCTATCATCTATATGTCATCGAAACCAAGAAGCCGGAGCATCGCGACCCGCTGCTGAATTTCCTCAACGAGAACGGGATCGACGCCAAGTGCCACTACCCGATCGCCATTCATCAGCAGGAAGGGTATCCCTGGGGGAAAGGGGCGCGGATCGCCGGGCCGATTCCCAACTCAGAGCGCAATGCCGCCTGCTGTATCTCGCTGCCCATGTTTCCGGAACTGACCGAGCAGGAGGCCGACTACGTGATCGGCAAGGTCTTGGATTGGGACCGGAATGCGGGTGCCGCATGAAGGATCGCTATCGGGTCGTGGTGGTTGGCGCCGGCAAGCGAGGAATGCACCACGCCGCCGCTTTCCAGGCGAATCCCCGCTTCGAGCTCGCCGGCATCTGCGATATCGATCAGGCCCGCGTGGATGCCGCGGCCTCCAAACTAGGTGTAACGGCGAAGGGAACCGATGCCCGTGAACTGGCCCGTTCGGTGCGGCCCGACGTATTCTGCTTCTGCACGCTGCCCAACGTCCGCACCGGGATGATCCGCGCGGGAATCGAGAGCGGGGCGCAGCTCATCGCGATGGAGAAGCCCGTCGCTCTGACCAGTGCCGAAGGTTTCGTAGTCCGCGACCTGCTGGAAGCGAGCGGTGTGAAAGCCGTGGTCAGCCATCAACATCGGTATGGGGAGCATTACCGGAAGGTAAAGGAGGTTGTGGCGAGCGGCGCTCTGGGACGGATCCACACGGTTTACGGAACCGCCACCGGATGGATGATGCACATGCTTTCGCACCTGATCGACTACACGCGCTGGTTCAATGGCGAGGCGGAAGCGGAGTGGGTCATGGCGCAGGCCTCCGGACGGGGGAAACTCGCGGACGCGCATCCTTCACCCGACTACATCGCCGGCTTCATTCATTTCGCGAATGGGGTGCACGGGATCATCGAATGCGGGGCGGGTGCGCCGGACGTGCCGGAAGTCGATTACTGGTGGCGCAAGTGCCGCATCGGCGCGCAGGGCGCCGAAGGCTTCGCCGAGGTCTTGACCGGCGGAGGCTGGCGCGCGGTGACCAGTCAGCTTTCCCGCTCGGGCGGCGGGTGTATGAACTACGACCTCGACATGCCGCCGTACATCCAACAGATGGCTGACTGGCTGGATGACGAGCAACAGGTCCATCCGTGCCATTTCGGGAGCGCGTATCGCGGCTTCGAAATCATGATGGCGTTTTGCCGTTCGGCAGCCCAGGGAGGCCAGGTAGCGCTGCCGCTGGCCGGCGGCGCGAATGAGATGGAACTCTTGCAGGCTGCGTTGCCGCAGCGCCGGGTGCTGCTCTCCATGCCGGCGAACGCGAAAGAGTACGCGGCGTAGCGGCTTGCAGGATTGGTTCGGACGCGGGACCGCATTCTTCACGCGGCCGTTTTACAATCCCGCGACCTTCAGTACGGGCGCCGTGCCCGGAGGCGCCTGGAAGCCGGGAATCCGCGGCGCAACATCCAGCCAGCGGCTAGCCACGGTGCTCACGTGCGTGGCGATCGATGTACCCGCCGCGTTCGAAGCGTATGCTGCGCAACTGGCGTGGCCCGTATCCGAACCGTTTCCGGACGAGACCATGGCTTTGGCCTACGCTGCCGGGAGGACATGGGCGCCGCTATTCGCGATCGTCGGATTCACTCTGTTTCCGATGGACGACGGCCTCGGGGCCCAGATTGGCCCAGATGCTGAATTTTCCCGCTCGCGGAAGGCCGGCAACCTGCCCAGCCCACCATGATGGCGTCCGCGTTTCCTCCGGCCGCCCGCGCTATGGTAGGAACAAGGAGAATGCCGGATGCAATTTGGAGGACAAGGGAAGCCGCCCGCCGGGACGGTCTTCGATTGCGACATGGGCAACAGCATCGATGACGCGCTGGCGCTGGCCATGCTGTATGGGCTCCAGGGCAAGAACGAAACGCGCGTGATCTCGGTGAGCGTCACCAAGCCCAATCTCAAAGCGGCCGCTTACTGCGATGCGGTGGGGCGTTTCTATATGGGCGAACCGGGACCGTTCGGGGGCGGGAACCCCGCTGTGGGCATGGCCTTGGCGGGGAAGATGCCCGAGGATACGCCCATGCTGGTGGAGCCGCTCTCCCGGCGTACGCCGGAAGGCAAGCCGGCCTATGCGCGTTCCATCGAGAAGCTCAACGACACGGCGGAACCGATGGCGCTGATTCGCAACGCGCTGACGGCCCAGTACGATCAGAATGCCATGGTGGTCCTCACCGGTCCCGCGACGAACCTGGCGAAACTGCTCGAACTGCCGGGCGCCAGGGCCGTAATTGCGCAGAAGGTCCGCCACCTTACCGTGGCCGCCGGCGCCTTTCCGAATGGCCCGCCCGAGGCGGGCATCGCGTGCGACATTCCGGCGGCGAGGAAACTCTTCGCCCAATGGCCCACCCCGATCGTGTTCTCCGGCAGTGAAGTGGGCACGGCGCTGCCGTTTCCGGGAGCGGGCATCGAGAAGGATTTCGCCTGGTCGCCGGCGCACCCCGTGGTCGACGCCTACCGCGCCTACAAGCCGATGCCGTACGATGCGCCATCCTGGGCCATGACCGCCGTGCTGTACGCGATCCGTCCGCAGGAGGGCTACTTCAAGTTGTCGGAGCCAGGCGCCGTGACCGTACTCGACGACGGCCGTACGCGGTTCGCGCCCTCGGCCGAAGGCAAGCACCGATACCTGATCGCCGATCCGGCGCAGAAAGAGCGGGTCATCCAGACTTACACTGAGATCGCGAGTATGAAACCGGCGGGCCGCCCGCAACGGTTCCGCCCGCCGCAACAGCAGAAGAAGCAGGTCTGAACACCGGGGCGGACGGATCCACGAAGGACGCGTACCGCCGCCGGCGCTGCGATTTACTTTCCGCCGGTGGATGGCGTCGGGAATACCGGACACGGCTTGTCGTTGCCGTTGCCGGGGCTGTCGGTGCAATACTTGTTAGGCAGTTGCGAGCCCTTGACCCCGATCGCGTTGGGGTCTTCGCCTCCGGCGCCCGGTTGGAATATGGGGGCAACCGCGGGAAGAAGGAGGTTAATACCGCCCCCCCCTCCGACGTTGATAGCCGCGCGGTTATTCGGCGGGAAGAGTTCCCCGATCGTCACTGAGCCATCGCCATCGGTGTCCAGGCCCCGGAAAACATCGTCCACAAGGTGGTTGCGTCCCAGGTAGTTCTGGATGTCGTCGAGGTCCATCGGTCTGTCGATGTCGCCGGGGCGTGTATCCATCGCTCTGATTATCGGCTCTGTGGCGGCGGCCGCGAGTAGCAGTAGCATCCGGCTGCGTATGTGGCCGGCATTGGGTATCTGCGAGCAGCCGGGATCCCTCTGGGCGTCATTGATGGAGCACAGATCGAACGAGGCGGGCGCAATGGGCGTCGCCATAACCTGAAAGCCCCCGCCCGTTCTCAGCAAACCGATGAGGAACTGGTGACCGCTGTTCTCTCCCCAGTTGGTGCCGTTCTTGAGCCCGTAGCCCATCAGTACATCAAAGCTGTTCGTATAGAAGCCGGTAGCGTCGTGGTAGTTGTGCAGCGCTAGTGCGATCTGTTTGAGATTGTTCTGGCAACTGGCGCGGTTCGCAGCCTCGCGCACTTTCTGGACGGCCGGAAGCAGAAGGCCGATCAGAATCGCGATGATGGCGATGACTACCAGCAGTTCGATGAGAGTGAAGCCCGCTCGGCGCGAGGCTCGTTTTACGCGCATTTTCCCTCCGAATGGCGTGCAAGCTTCGCAGCCATGCTTTCAGCATTATAGTGAGGATTCGCGTCATTCCGACCCGGAAAGTTGCAGACCGGTACCATAGAACGGTGCCGGACCTTACAGTCGGCCGCTTACCGCCACTTGCGGATTTGCTCCCGCTCCCGCTGCCGCGGCCGTCCTTTGGCGAGCAAGGGAGGGGTCCTGTCGCATACCCCTCTCGCCCGCGGGCGCCCGGACTTGCGGTAGGATTTGTAAAGGGACGTTTTCTCTCGGAAAGGGCACTCAGAATGCTGTCGGGCTTTCGCAACCTGGTTTTCGCGGTGTGCGCGGGCGGCTGGCTGCTCGCCGCGGACGCTCCTACGTTCGAGAAGACCGTCCAACCCGTACTCAACAGCACCTGCTCGCCGTGCCACAACGATCGGCTTGCGTCGGGCGGCCTCGACGTCGCCGCCTTTGTCAAGACGGGCCCGGTTGCGCAGAGCCGCGAGGGGTGGGAAAAGATTCTGCAAAAGATTCGCTCCGGCGAAATGCCGCCCAAGGGCGTGCCGCGTCCGCCACAGTTGGATGCGGCGATCCAATACTTGCAGGGTGAATTCGACAAGGCCGACCGCAACCTGAAGCCCGACCCCGGCCGCGTCACGGCGCGCCGCCTGAATCGCAGCGAGTACTCCAACACCATCCGCGACCTTCTGGCGGTGGACTTCCGCGCGGAGAAGAGTTTCCCCACCGACGACCTGGGCAACGGATTCGACAACATCGGCGATGTGTTGACGGTTTCGCCGGTGCTGATGGAGAAGTACATGGCCGCGGCCGAAAGCATCGCGACCCGGGCCATTGGAGCGAACCCGCTGCCCAAGCCCATCGAAGCGCAGTACCACAACAAGGATCGCCGGATCCGCCGCGTGGATGTGAGCACCATCGAGGCCTCTCATCGCATCGATTTCGACGGCGAATATGTGGTGCGCTTCGGGCTGCCTGGCGAACGCGCCGCGGACGCCAAACCGGTGGAGATGGGCTTCTGGATGGATGGCAAGCTGCTGCAATCCATGCCCGTCGAAACCAAGCCCTCCGGCCTGGTGTACTTCAATCCCTATTCGGAAGAGGAGATGCGTCTTTTGCTGCCGGAGGGCGACCACGTTTTCCGCGCGGGCTTCATCGACGATCCCTTCGTGAAAGATCTGACCACCAAAGATTTCTACAACAACAAGAAGAACAAGTTTTTCGACTCCATCACTTTCGTAGGGCCGTACGCCTCGAAGGTGGAAAAAGCCAGCCGCAGGAAGATCCTGATCTGCGATCCTGCGGCCGGCGCCGCCTGTGTGGACCAGATCGTTTCCACGCTCGCTCGCCGGGCGTATCGGCGGCCCGTGACCCGCGCCGAGGTAGCGTCGCTCGCCAGGTTCGTCGCGCTGGCCAAGGCCGGCGGGCAGACCGCCGAGCAGGGAATTCAACTGGCGATCCAGGCCATGCTGGTATCGCCGAATTTCCTGTTCCGCATCGAGCACGACGCCTTTCCGACGGACCCGGCCAAGGTCCACAAGATTACCGACATCGAACTGGCGTCGCGGCTGAGTTACTTCCTGTGGAGCTCGCTACCCGATGACGAGCTGCTGGGGCTGGCCGAGGCCGGCAAACTGCGGGGGCCCGGCGCGATGGAGGCCCAGGTGAAGCGCATGCTGGCCGACCCGCGCTCCGCCGCGCTGGCGGACAACTTCGCGGGCCAGTGGCTGGAGCTCCGCAATCTCGATGTGGTCAAGCCCGACCCGCAAAAGTTTCCCGAATGGGGTCCCGAACTGCGCGACGCGATGAAGACCGAAACGCGCCTGTTCTTCGACTACGTCTTCCGCGAAAACCGTCCGCTGGCGGATTTTCTGGATGCTAAATACACGTTCCTGAATGAGCGGCTGGCGAAGTTTTACGGAATCCCGGACGTGAAGGGCGCGGACTTTCGCCGCGTGGAACTCTCCACCGGCCAGCGCGGCGGCCTGCTCGGCCAGGCCAGCGTGCTCACCGTGTCGAGCTATCCCACCCGCACCTCCGTGGTGATCCGCGGAAAGTACATCCTGCAAAATATTCTGGGCGCGCCGCCGCCGCCGCCGCCGGGCGATGTTCCGCCGCTCGATGAAGCGGCCGTGGGCGCCTCGGCGTCCCTGCGGCAACAGATGGAGACGCACCGCTCGAACGCCGTGTGCGCGTCCTGCCACTCGAAGATGGACGTGCTGGGATTCGGTCTCGAGAACTACGACGGCATCGGCAAGTGGCGCACCATGGATGGCAAGTTCCCGGTGGATTCGAGCGGCACGCTGCCCAACGGAAAGTCTTTCTCCAGCCCGTCCGAGATGCGCGCGGCCCTCACCGCGCAGCTTCCCGATTTCGCGCGTTGCATGGTGGAGAAGATGTTGACATACTCGTTAGGACGAGGGCTGGGTGCGAGCGACCGGCTCACGGTGGACGAAATCACGCGCAACTGGGCGCCGTCCGGGTATCCGTTCCAGTCGCTGCTCTACCAGATCGTGGGCAGTCTTCCGTTCCAGTCGCGGCGGGGGGAGATGGCTACCAGCCAGAACGCAGGAAAACCGAAAGAGGTTGCACAGAGATGATCCTTCGTAAGGCGCTGCCGAGACGAACGTTTCTCCGGGGGATGGGCACTGCCGTCGCGCTACCGTTCCTGGATGCCATGGCGCCGGCATTCGCTTCCGCCGCGCCCGGCAAGCCGCCGGTCCGCATGGCGTTTGTCTACGTGCCCAACGGCATCGACATGCGGAACTGGAATCCCGGCTACGAGGGCAAGCTCGAAAAGCTGCCGCGCATCCTCGAGCCGCTTCAGCCCTACAAGGACGACATTCTGCTGCTCGGCAATCTCACTCACAACACCGGGCGCGCGTTGCTCGATGGCGCGGGCGACCACGGCCGCTGCTGTGGGTCGTACCTGACCGGCATCCAGGTCAAAAAGAGCACTACCGACATCAGAGCCGGGGTCTCGATGGACCAGATCGTGGCGCGGCAGATCGGCGGGCAGACGCGATTCCCCTCGCTCGAGCTGGGACTGGAAGACGCGCGGCAATCCGGCGACTGCGACTCGGGCTACTCCTGCGCCTACACCAACAACCTGGCGTGGAGAAGCGAGAACCAGCCGCTGCCGCCGATTCTCGATCCGCGGGCGCTTTTCGAGCACTTGTTCGGCAACGGCGTGGCGCTCAGTCCGGAAGCGCGCGTGCGCCAGGCCAAGTACCGGCGCAGCATCCTGGATTTCGTGACCGAGGACACGCACAAGCTGGAGAGCGGCCTGGGGCCGACGGACAAGCGCAAGCTCGAGGAGTATCTCGGTTCCATCCGCGAAGTGGAGCGGCAGCTCGAGAAGGCCGAGAAAGACAACGCGCAGATCGATCCGCACATGGAGAAGCCCTACGGCGTGCCGGCGGACTTCGCCGAGCACTTCAAGCTGATGACCGACATGATCACCATCGCGTTCCAGGCGGATTTGACGCGCGTGCTGACCTTCCTGGTGACCCACGAAGGGACCTCGCGGGCGTATCGCGAGCTGGGCATCTCGGACGGCCATCATCCGCTGACGCACCATCGCAATCAGGCGGACCTGATGGAGAAGGTCGCGCAGATCAACACCTATCACATGAAACAATTCGCGGCGTGGGTGGAAAAGCTGAAGGCCACCAAAGAGGGCGACGGCACGCTGCTCGATAATTCCATGATCGTCTACGGCGCGGGCCTTTCGGACGGCAACCGGCACCTGCACGACGATCTGCCGACCCTGATCGCGGGGCGCGGCGGAAACTACATCAAGACGGGCCGGCGCGTGGTGTACCGCCGCGAGACGCCCATGTGCAACCTGTTCCTGACCATGATGGATCGCATGGGCGTGCAGATGGAGCATTTCGGCGACGCCACGGGCAAGCTCGAAGGACTGGATCTGACGTAGGGTGGGGCTCCCGACGGGTCGCGGCCGCACGCCAAGGAAACCTCTCGGCTACACTTTTCTCAGCTCGTGCTGCTTGACGCGTGCCGCAGATTCGGCGGCCACGATCGTGATTGCGACCGGGAATTGTCCAGCCAGTACAAGTACCGGGTCTTCGTAACCGACTTCAGCGAGCCCATCGACTTCGTGGTCTGGTTTTACAATCAGCGCGGCGGCGCGGAAAACCTGATCAAGGAGGCGAACAACGATGCCGGGCTGGCGGCGCACCCCTCCGGTCGCTTCGACGTGAACTGCAATCATTTCCAGTTGGCCATGCTGGCCTACAACCTGAACTGTTGGCTGATGCTGTTCAACCGCGAGCCTCAGGCCGACGCCAGCGAACTGCAACACACGACTCTGGCGACCTCGCGCCTCCGTTTCCTGTTCGTGGCGGCCAAGATCTGGCGCCACGCCGGCCGCACCGGAGTGAGCTACAGCGATCCGTACGAGGAGAAGGGAGTGTTGGAGCGGCTGATGGAGCGACTGCGCCGGATTGCACTGCGCCCGCAAGGCTACGCGCCGGTGATGGTGCCGGCACTGCGCTGAAAACACTCCCCGCCGGTCCTGCGAGCGCTGCGCATAGAACTTTATGCACGGGCTGCAAGCGCAACGGAGACAGGAACTTCGGTGCCGGGCTTGGCGGGAACGGACTCTCGGGAGGATGATGAAGCAGCGAAAAACGAACTGACTCACTCAACGACAGACGGCATCAGCAGGGCGGAACCAGCGCTCGGAACGCTGATCGTGTGCATAACTCAGGTGACACTGTCCTATTCCCGAGCTTTGTATCTGGAGTTCTTCTTCGATCAAACCATGGAGAACTTCCTGCGCGGCCACGTGCATGCGTTTGAATACTGGTCCGGGCAACCGCGAGTAATTCTTTACGACAATCTCAAAAGTGCCGTGCTGGAGCGCCGCGGCAACCAGATCCAATTTCACCCCCGGCTGATCGAGTTGAGCGCGCATTATCACTTCGCCCCACGGCCTTGCCAAGTCCGCGCCGGCAATCAGAAAGGTCGCGTGGAACGAGCCATCCGCTATGTTCGCGACTCGTTTTGGGCCGGCCGAACCTTTACCACGCTGGCCGAATGCAATCGCCAGGCCTTACTCTGGCGCGACCAGGTCGCGCACCAACGGCGCTGGCCCGGCGGCGACCACCGCACAGTCGCCGACGTCTTTGCCGAAGAACAGCCTCGTTTGCTGTCTCCTGCGATGCACGCCTTCTCCACCGACCGGATCGAAACCGTACGATCGCGCAAGACCATCTATGTTCGCT